>JACDHS010000001.1 GCA_013820875.1 Verrucomicrobiota bacterium
GTCCCTTTGTGGCATAACATGGTTTGTTCGGGACGGGAACGGTTCTGACAACAGAAAGTGAGTCAATACTGATGAAAAATGATATTCAAAAGAGCTATGGGACGTTAGTGGCGCAATTCTCGGCAGCGATTGCCGGTGTAGAACTTTATGCGGGGCCACTCACCCTGAGCCTGGTGACGGAAGAGGCGATGAATACCAGTCTTGGCGGTCTGATTTCGGGTGAAACAGCCACCAAAATGGCAAAAGCGAAGTTGCGGGAGTGTCTGCAGGCGTTCAGGACAGCCAAGGCGAATGGGCGCGATTATAATTTCGTGGCGCGGGATGTTCTCAAACCGCATTTGGGCAAACAATATTCCTCCGCCTGGGATGAAACCGGGTTTGTCCATTCTCTGAGCGTGCCGCGCAATGAAGACAAGCTGTCGGCGGGATTGCTGTCGTTAAAAGCTTATCTCACGGCGCATCCCGAGTATGAAAACACGCCGCTGCAGGCGACGGCAGCACGCGCCGCGACGGTTCACAACGAGTTAATCGCCGCGCGCAATGCGGTGAATCGCCAGAAGACTACCTGGCAGTTGGCCATGACGGCACGCGATCTCCGGGCGGCTCAGGTTCGCAAGCAGTTGCGGGCGTTGATTAAGGAATTGAGTGTTCGACTCACCCCGCTGGATGAGCGTTGGGCAGCGTTTGGTTTCAACAAGCCGGGCGCAAAGGTGCGTCCAGATGCGCCGACGAATGTCACGGTGGTTTCGGTCGCAGAGAATGCAGTGGCGGTGCAGTGGGATAAATCGCCGGGAGCGGAGTATTATCGGGTGAGCATCAAAGTGGTGGGAGTGGATGAAGAACCGAGAGTGGTGGGCACGCCTGCGGATACGGATTTTATGTTTGAAGAGTTGCCAGCGGATGCGGAGGTGGAGGTTATGGTTTCAGCGGTGAAGGATGGTCGAGAAAGTGCGCAAAGCGACGTGTTGAGGGTGAGGGTAGGTGGTGCTGGAGTTGTTGGTTTTGGAAGCCTGGACCACAGTGCGAGACGCTCTGTGAACTAGCAGGCGAGGACGCCTGCTCTACTACGAAGGGCAGGAAAACCTTTGACAACGCGGCGCAAACCTTGTGCATTGGCCCGAGTCTTTTCTAAACGTTCAATCGAGACAAATCTGTGAAAAAATATAACGTCGGAATTATTGGTTACGGTTGGGTCGCCACGGCCCACATTGCTGCCATCAACGCCACTCCTTACGCGCAGGTCACTGCGGTGTATTCATCCCGCAAACTGGACGATGCGGAAGTCAGCGCAAAATGGGGGACGCCGATCAAGACTTACACCGATCTGAACGCGATGCTGGCGGACAAGACCATCAATGTTGTTTCCGTTTGCAGCTATCCTTACCAGCACAAGGATCATGCAGTCGCCGCGGCCAACGCTGGTAAACATCTGATCATTGAAAAGCCGCTCGCACTGTCGTGGAAAGATTGTTTGGCGATCGAAGCCGCGGTGAAGAAGAACAACGTGAAGACTTGTGTCTGCTTTGAGTGTCGTTACTCGAACCAGTTCACGGTGACCAAGTCCGTGATCGACCAGGGGTTGCTTGGCGAACTGCATTATGGGGAAGTGGATTATTACCATGGCATCGGGCCCTGGTACGGTCAGTTCCGTTGGAACGTGAAAAAGGAAGCGGGCGGGAGTTCGTTGCTGACGGCGGGTTGCCACGCGCTCGATGCGCTCCTGATGGTCATGGGCACCGACGTGGAAGAAGTCACCAGCTACGACACAAAATCGAAGAGCAAAATTTTCAAACCTTACGAATACACCACGAGCAGCGTGACTATTTTGAAATTCAAGAGCGGCAAGATCGGCAAATGCGCGGCGATCGTGGATTGTTTGCAGCCTTATTATTTCCACACGCACCTGTGCGGCAGCGAAGGCAGTTTGCTCGATAACAAATTTCACTCGATGAAGTTGAAAGCGGACAAAAACGCCTGGAGCACACTCTCATTGAAGTCACTCGATTCCGGGGATGTGTCGGATCATCCGTATCAAAGCCAGTTCGACGCTTTCTTTGCCTCCGTCGAGAAGGGTGTCGAGATGCCGTTGACCAGCCTGGAGGACGCGATGAAGACGCACGCGGTGATCTTTGCTGCCGATAAGTCGGCAGCGACGGGTAAGTCGGTGCGGTTGTAATTTTGGATTTATTTCGTCTCCGGAAGGATCATGACTTCGGCAACTATCAAACTCTTTCTCCCTCGCGGCGACGCGAAGAGCTTGAGAACGGCTGAGATTTCCAATTGGACAGGTAAAGCTATAGCGGCACCTCGAACAGAAATAGAAGATATACTCAAACGGGAGGAACTCGATAAGGCAGGCGTTTACATCTTGTCAGGTATGGATCCTGACTCTGGTTCTCCACGCGCGTACATTGGAGAGGCAGAGGTAATTCGGGAGCGACTCAAACAACATAAAACGAAAGAGTTTTGGGTATCCGCTATAGTCTTCGTCAGCAAAGACGAGAACCTTACTAAAGCTCACGTGCGATACCTTGAGAATCGTCTTCTGACCGAGGCTGAGCAAGCGGGGCGATTTAAGCTTGAACAGAACCAAGCTGGTGGATCCCGACTTCCTGAATCTGATCGTGAAGATATGGAGGTGTTTCTTTCACGCATTCGCCAACTTTTGCCGGTGCTCGGTTCCGATTTGCTTATCCCCATCGCACCACTCACCACAAAGCAACAGCCAGGCGGAATTTTATTCTGTCGCATGAAAGGTGCTGTTGGTCGCGGATATCGCACACCCGATGGATTCGTCGTGCTTAAGGATTCAACTGCAGTATTGGAAGAACGTCAGTCTGCAAAAAATTGGCCGAGTGTTCTCGCACTCCGAAAGCAGTATATTACTGATGGTACCCTTGTTTTGAAGGACGGCTTCTATCGCTTTACTCGAGATGTGGAGTTCTCAAGTCCGAGTGCAGCCGCAGCAGTAATCGAAGGAGGCAGCGCAAATGGGCTCATCGAATGGAAGACTGAGGACGGCAAGGTTTTAAAACAACTCGATGAAGAGGCGTGACTTACCGTCCCAATCAATTGGATTTTGGGGAATTGCGTGCATCTTCTGTGATGAACACCGTCGCTGAAATTAAGACTGCGATTGAGCGGTTATCCCCGGCTGAGCAATCCGACGTTATTCAATTCATCTTTGCTCTCGCTTGGAAACGTCCGTTGACTCCAGAGGAATTGGTTCGGATCACCCAACGTTTGGTGGAGTCCGAAAATCCTGTAGAAGTGGAAATGCTAAAGTCCGCCTTAGTGGCTGGATTCTATGGGGAGGTAATGCCTGAATTTTGCAATCCGTCGGAGAGAACTAAATGAAAACATTTTCCAATAAAATCGCCTTCGCCATTGTTGCCCACCCCGATGACATCGAGTTCATGATGGCGGGAACTTTGTTGCTGCTGAAAAAGGCGGGCTACGAAATTCATTACATGAACCTGTCGCGTGGGAATTGCGGCAGCATTGAATACAATTCACCCACCACGGCGAAGATTCGTCTCAAGGAAGGGAAGAAAGCGGCGCAAATTCTCGGTGCTCATTTCCATGGGCCGCTCTGCAATGACCTGGAGATTTTCTACGATCTGAAGACATTGCGTAAACTTGCTGCTGTCGTGCGCGAAGTGAAGCCGACCGTGCTGCTCACGCATTCACCAGCCGATTACATGGAAGACCACATGAACACCTGTCGCCTCGCGGTGACGGCAGCGTTTGCCCGTGGCATGCCCAATTTCAAATCCATCCCGACGCGTCCGACGGAAGCTTATGACTGCGCCATCTATCACGGCATGCCGCACAGTCTATCCGACAATATGCGTCAGCCAATCGTGGCGGGCGCTTATGTGAACACGACGTCGGTGTTCGATACGAAGCTGGAAGCGTTAAAGGCTCACGCGAGTCAGCAGAATTGGTTGGATGCCAGTCAGAAGCTGAATTCCTATCTTCAAACCTGCGAGGACATATCGTTGCGGGTGGGCAAACTATCAAAGAAGTTCAAGCACGCCGAGGGGTGGCGACGCCATTTGCATTACGGCTATTGCGGTCCCGAATCCGATCCGCTCCAGGATTTGGGCAAGGATTATCTCATCAACACCGCTTACGAACGCAGTCTGCGACAGTAATCCAGTCAGGTCGTAAACAATTGCTTGCCATCGGGCCAATCGCGGGGTGCTATTTCCGCATGAAAACATATTGGTGTTCAACCATCCTGTCGCTCGCTCTTTGTTCCGCTGCAATGGCGCAGGCTCCCGACCACTCAGCGGCCCCCTCCAGCCCGGTCGCTCTAAAGCCAGCAGTCGAGTCCGCTGTCATCCCGGTTCCTCGCAACGATGGATCTAAAGCCCGCTTCGATGTTTTGACCGATCGGGTAAAACAAAACGAGGGTGAGCACGACGTTATTTTCATTGGCGATTCCATCACGCAAGGATGGGAAGGCGCCGGGAAGGATGCCTGGGCCAGGTTGAACCAGAAATATACATTGCTGAACCTCGGCATCGGCGGCGACAAAACGCAGCATGTTCTTTGGAGAATCGATAACGGGCATGCCAAAAATATTTTCGGCAAAGTGACCGTCCTGATGATCGGCACGAACAACTCCGGGGAAGATCGCAATAGCGGTGAAGAAATCGTGGATGGTGTCACGGCGGTTGTCCGCAAGATGCAGGAGAAATTTCCAAATACAAAAATCCTTTTGCTTGGGATCTTTCCTCGTGGTGAGAAGTTCAATGCTCAGCGCGGCAAAATTCTGCAAGTGAACCAGGCGCTCCAACACCTCGCCGACAACAAGAAAGTGTTCTGGCTCGATATCGGCCACATCTTTATCAAGCCCGATGGCAGCATCCCAAAAGAGATCATGCCTGATTTCCTTCATTTAAGTCCTCGCGGCTACGAAATTTGGGCGGAAGCCATCGATCCAAAGCTCAAAGAACTGCTGCGCTAATCGCCAAGGCTAACACCTGTGGTGGTTTTGGTGCTTTCGCCTATAGCTGCAAAACAACAACAGGATTAAGGTATCTCTGTCGTCTGGGAGGATGACAACGCAACCGGTTCCGTTTCGGCCTGATTCGGAGCCGGTTGTTTCGTTTCTGGGATTCAATTGTTCTGTTGCGAAGCGTGCTCCGCAGTGAAAAAATGGGTGCAATGAGCGATACGAATTGGGAAGAACGTTACCAGACCGGAGATATGCCTTGGGAAAAAGGGGAGCCATCTCCAGGCCTGGTGGACTTCCTGGCGGCGCATCCGCATCTATCGCGCGGAACGGTGGCGGTTCCCGGCTGCGGGACGGGGCATGATGTTCGTGCTTGGGCAAAGGCTGGTTTCGAAGCTTCAGGTTTCGATCTTGCACCCTCTGCCATTCGACTCGCTGACGAGAAAACGAGGGAGGTCGGGCTGAGCGCGCAATTCCAAGTGTCTGACTTCCTGGCAGATTCACCACCGCAACCATTCGATTGGTTGTTCGAACACACTCTTTTCTGCGCCATTGACCCATCGCTTCGTGAGAAGTATGTGGAGTCAGTTCTGCGCTGGATCAAACCGGGTGGGCAATTTCTCGCGGTGCATTATATGATTCCCGACGAAGATGGACCGCCTTTTGGGACGACACGGGAGGAAATCCTGAAACGCTTTTCGCCGGATTTTCAACTGATGAAAGATTGGGTGCCGCGCTCTTATCCGAATCGTATCGGGCTGGAATGGATGCTTTGGTGGAAGAGGATCGGGAGTTAAATCAGGTTCGCGGCTGACCAAAACCGCTCCAACTCGGCTTTCATCGTGAGTTCGTTGGAGCAGGGGACAACATTCCACCATTGCGGCAGCAAGCGGTTGACCCGTTCTTCGGTGAAGCGGCTGTCCACAAGCAACACGGCGCCGCGATCTTTCTCTGAACGGATGAGGCGTCCGGCAGCCTGGAACACGCGGTTTAATCCCGGAAACAAATAGGCGTAATCAAAACCTTCGAGACCCTGGGCATCGAAATGGTTTCGGATCAAATTTCGTTCCAGGCCGAGTTGAGGTAATCCGAGTCCGATCACCGCCACTCCAATGAGACGATCACCGATGAGATCGATGCCTTCACCGAAAATTCCGCCCATGACCGCAAAGCCGACCACGGTTTTCTCGCGTTGCGCCGTGAAGGCGTGGAGAAATGCTTCTCGTGCTGCATCAGCCATGGATGAGGTTTGAATGATGAACTCGGCATCGCCCGCCAACTCCTCAACGCCCGGAAGAATCTCATTCATATAGGCGTAGGACGGAAAATAGATGAGGTAATTACCTCGCTGCGCACTGACGAAGTTTGCGATGGAACGGCAAACTTCCTGAGCACTCTCGGCCCGGTGACGGAATGATGTCTTGATACTGGACGCAATCAGCACCTGTAAATTGTCCGGCGGGAAGGGGGACTGCAGCTTGTAGGTTTGATCGGTATCCTCTCCGCCAAGCGCAGTGCGGAAGTATTCGAGCGGGGTCAACGTTGCGGAGAAAAAGATGCTGGCGTCCACCCGCTCCAACGCTTTTTGCAGGAGTGAAGATGGATCGAGGCAGAGTAGGCGAAAGGTCATTTCGTCGGAACGGTTCTCCACAATTGCACGATAACGAGCATCGAAGAGTTCAGCGATTTGCAGAAAAGAACCAGCATTGAAATAACAATCGAGGAGTGATTCAGGAATCGGTTTTCCATTGAGTTCAGCAAAGTAGTTTTCAGCACTCTCCACGAATTTCTCCAATGCCTTGAGAAAAGCCGATGGTAACTCGTCGAGAACACTGGTTGCCTCGCTCCCTTCGGTGAGTTTCCGGAAGGCGGTTTCTATCGTGGTAAATGCCTTTTTAAGAGGGGCTGAACTCGTGTTCAATTTCGCAGAAGCGAATTGAGTGGAATTCAATTCTGCCGAAAACATTTCGCGAGCGCGGTCCACCAGGTTGTGCGCTTCGTCAATGAGTAGAACATTCTTCCCTCCGTTCTCGCCAAAATGCCGTTTTAATTGTGCGCTCGGGTCGAAGGCATAATTGTAATCGCAGATGACGGCATCCACCCATTCGGATATATCGAGAGACAATTCGTGCGGACAAACCTGGTGGCGTTGAGCGATCGTATCAATGGATTCGCGGGTGAGTTGCTCCTGTTGCAGGGCTTCCTTGATAGCCGGTTTACGCCGATCAAAATAGCCTTGAGCGAACGGGCAATCCAACAGATCACAACGTTTGCCATCGATCGAGCAGACTTTGTCTTTGGCGGAGAGCGTGATGGAGCGAAAACGAAGGCCTGCCTCGGCCATGTCAGCGAGGGCCTTTTGCGCCAATTGTTGCGTGGTGTTCTTCGCAGTGAGAAAGAAGATCCGATCAGAGTGCTTTGCGGGAAGCGTTTTGATGGTGGGAAAAAGGACCGAAATGGTTTTGCCGGTTCCGGTCGGCGCTTCGACGAACAAGGTCCGTGAATTCAGGACGGTCTTATAAACGGCACTACACAAATTGCGTTGGCCGGTGCGGAAGCTCGCGTAAGGAAATTTCAGTGCGTCCACGGAGCGGTTGCGCAGTTTGAGCCAGCGATCGTAATCGTGAATCCACTCCAAATATTCATGCACGACGGCCCCGGCGAATTCCGTTAAACCCGCCAAAGAAAACTTCTCCCGAAAGATGGTGACCTGTTCTGTTTCCAGATTGAAATAGCTGAGCTGCAACTCGATTTCCTCAAGCGCTTTTTTCTGGCAAAAGATCCAGCCGTAGATTTTAATCTGCGCCCAGTGCAGGGGATCGGCAGTGTAATCCCAGGTGGAAATGACTGACTTGATCTCTTCGAGCAAAATGCCCTTTTCACGTTTCCATACTCCATCGATGCGCCCGGCGATTTCGAGTTGCACTTCGCCGGATGGAATCAGATGTGAAAGGGGAACTTCTGGCTCGTATCCGAACGGGCGTGATTTTTGGAGTTTGCGATGTGCGCGGCTGCCTTCCTGGGCGCGAAGTTTTCTGGGCATGTGACTTCCCGCTCCGAGGTTTCCAGTGCGCAAGATGAACTCCACAAGCCGGCGGACCGACACCTGGTATTCCGTCATCTTCACTGCGGCTCCTTCCTGCACAGGACATTGTTTTGGGCATTCGGCGCGATAGCAAATGGTTTTCGAGGCAACGCGCTGCCATCGAGGCGCTTGAAAGCGGGTAAGATTGGTGTAGGAGCGGAGCGCGGCTCCGTTTTCGCACAAAGTCCTTTGCCTCAGTCGCTTTCAATCACACCCGGAGGCTGGCAGCACTCTTTCAAGGGTTGCCTTCACTTTGGAAAAATATAAATATCCCAGCAATGAACCGCCGCCATTTCCTGAGTCTTGCCAGCGCTGCCACCGGTTATTCTGTTCTGATCAAAGCCGATAATCTCGCCGCCGCGGAACTTCCGTCGCACGGTGAAATTACCGAGGGCTTCGATGTCATTGCTCCGCCGAAAGCCAAAACCGGCGGCTACCGCCTTGAGCCGCACATGACACTTGTTGATCTCGCCTGCGATGTGTTTGTCGCCGGGGGCGGTATGTCCGGAGTGTGCGCCGCGATTTCCGCCGCTAGAAACGGAGCGAAAGTTGTGCTCGTGCAAGATCGCTCACGCCTGGGTGGCAACGCCAGCAGCGAAGTGAAAATGCATATCGTTGGCGCGAATCAGGCGCGCCCCGGCTGGCGCGAAAGTGGATTGATTGAAGAATTTCGTATCGAAGACGCGGTGAACAATCCGCAACGCACCTGGGAACTCTGGGATTTGCTGCTTTATGATAAAGTGAAAAGCGAACCCAACATCACGCTGCTCCTGGACACCGTTTTGTTCGACGTGGAGACAAAACGAAACTCCATCCAGAGCGTTTTGGCGAGGTCCGACAAAACCGAACATCTTTATCGCATCAAATCGAAGATGTATCTCGATTGCACCGGTGACAGCCGGCTGGCACTCGAAGCCGGCGCCGACATGGTCTGGGGACGCGAGGCTCGTTCCGAACACAACGAATCGTTGGCCCTGGAAAAACCAGACGAACAAACACTCGGCAGCAGCATTTTGTTCACCTCCCGCGATTTTGGCGCTCCCATTCCATTTAAGGCCCCGAAATGGGCGCGCAAAGTAACCAAAGAACATCTCCGTTTCCGCGGCGTCCGCTCATGGGAATACGGTTATTGGTGGATTGAATGGGGTGGCAAGCTGAACACCATCCGCGACAACGAACGCATCCGTTTCGAACTGCTTTCCATTGTCATGGGTGTCTGGGATTACATTAAGAATTCCGGTGAACATCCCACCAGCGCCAATTGGGGCATGGATTGGGTCGGAATGCTGCCGGGCAAACGTGAGAGTCGCCGCATTATTGGCGATTACATGCTTTCACAAAATGATTTGCTCGGATTGAACCCCGACTTCGAAGATGCCGTCGCGATTGGTGGTTGGCCGATGGACGATCATCCTCCCGGTGGTTTCGATGCCTACGATCAGAAGCCCTATGTGCAGATCAAGACCCCGGAAGTTTACAACATCCCGCTGCGGTCACTCTACAGCCGGAATATCAGCAACCTCATGATGGCTGGACGCAACATCAGCGCCACACACGTTGCTTTTTGTTCCACCCGCGTGATGGCCACTTGCAGCGTCATGGGGCAGGCCGCGGGAGCGGCCGCCGCACTCTGTGCGAAACAAAAGCTGACTCCGCGCGAACTTTACCAGAACAAAGCAAAACTTGCCGACCTGCAACAAACCCTGCTTCGCGACGATCAAGCAATCAAGAACCGGCGCAGCACAGATCCGAAAGATATAGCCCGTACTGCGAAAGTCAGCGCGTCGGCCAGCGTAGAAGCAACCAAGCCTGAGAACGTCATTAACGGCATTACCCGCAACCCCGCCAAGCAACTGGATCATTGCTGGGCCGCCGCTTTGACCAACGCGGGCACCTGGTTGCAACTGGCGTGGGACAAGCCACAGACTCTCTCTCGTCTGCAACTGACATTTGACACCGGATTCGATCGCGAGCTGACGTTGACCTCCCAGAATGCATTTAACGGGCGAATGATTCGGGGTGTGCAGCCGGAGACCGTAAAGAATTACAAGTTGCTCTACCGCACTGCTGCTGGCCAATGGAAGGAACTGGTCACCGTCGCAGACAACTATCAGCGAATCAACCGCCACGAGTTTGCATCGATCAAAACGGATGCCATTCGCCTTGAAATCGCTGAAACGAACGGAGCCGAACTCGCCCGCGTCTTCGAAGTCCGTTGTTACGCATAGTGGAAGTCGCTATTTCGCCGGCGCCGTTGGCCGCTGGCGAAAGCGTTTCTCTCCCTCAAAGATCACTTTTCGTTTCTGCACGGTGAAAGTGGTTTTTCCAGCCATTGCGGCGGCTTCCAAAGCCTCCCATGCGGTGAGGTTCCATGCGATGTAACTGTGTCTGAAAAAATGGTTGGATGCCGCTGATCCTTTGGGTGGAAAGATGTTCGTGTCCGAATAAAATTCCAGCAGCGGTTGGATCGCATGCCAATCGCTGTCATTCGACACAAGGTGTTTCTTGAATTTCTTTCTGCGGATGCGCTCCGCAGTCGCCTTGTCTTCGATTTTATAAAAAGGTTCCAGTGGATCTTCGGCGCTGTGCAAAAGAATGTAGGGCGCGTGAAATGTTGCTTCAATCAACGTCTGGTTTGTAAGCGCGGCGACTGCATCCAGCAGCGTAGGGGAATCGTTCGTCAACCACGCTTCGACGCGATCGAAGAAATAAAGCTCATCCGTTGCGCCCGGCATGAAGATTAGTGCTTTGGCCGTTTCATCCTTTTCAAAAGACTCCAGAAGCAACGGCACGGTGTTGGTCTTTGTCAGGGTAATCGCATTCGTTTTCAGTGGCATCCTGGCCAATGCGGCCTGCCAGGGTTCAAGGGCAACGGCGCGAAACGAGAATAGCGAAAGGAAAACTGCAAGCAGGAGAGGAAACTGCAAGCGGAGTAATGGAGTATTGGAGTATTGCGATTTCAGCACTCCATTACTCCTGCACTCCATCACTCCGTTCCTCATCTTCATCCTTAAAACGAAAGCTGCACCACGCGTTCCTGGATTTGTTCGGTCCAACGATTGACGTAGCTAAAAATTCGGTAAATTTGTTCCAATCGTTCGAAAGGAAGTTTGCTGGCGCGATCGGGTGAGCCGGTGGCAGGGGCAGATTCCCAGACGCTGTTGAGTTGCTTCAGTTCGTCAATCAGCTCATCCCGTTTTTTATTTATCTTCTGCTGGAGTGCATTGAGATTGTCTGTCCACTCCATTCCTTTTTCGAACAGTTGCACTTTCATCAATGGGGAAGTGACTTTTGCTCTTTCAGCAATGAAGGTGTCGGCATCGCGGCAGGTCTGGCCAATTTCGACGAACAAATCCATTGTGCCCGGAGGAATGCGCTGGATGTCCTTGGGTTTGCCGCCGGTTTCGAGTTCCAACAAGTGGATCAACCGTTCTTTCGGATCCCGCAAACAATTGTAAGCGGCATTGAGTTCCGCGTAACGTTTGTTGACCGTTTCCTTTTCCGATGGGCTGGCGTTGTGGGTGCGATCGGGGTGTGACTCTGAGGAAAGTTGAAAGAACTTTTGCTTTAACTCGTCGGGATCGAGCCACGGCAATCTAGGCTCGTTAAGAAGTGCGAAATTATCGGTCATGAAATAAGAAATTTAGACACAAATGACACAAACTTTTATGAATTGCTGAAAACCAGCAGACGACAATTCGATCTGTTCGACCATGTAACGATGCAACCATCCATCCATGTAGGTTTCCCTGTTCCTAATTCGTGAGAATTTGTGTCTCTCCCTTTCGGATTGTCTTCTCTAAGCGCTGAAACTTTCGCCGCACGAACAACTCGTTGCCGCATTGGGATTCTTCACCTTGAAACCACCTTCCTGCAATGCGTCCACGTAGTCGAGTTCGCTGCCGGTCACGTAAAGCGCGCTCTTCGGATCAACAACGACTTTCACTCCGCTGCTCTCCACGAGAATGTCGCGATTCGCCGGTTGATCCTGCAGATCCATCTTGTATTGCAGGCCGGAACAACCGCCGCCGATCACCGCCACGCGCAAGACACCTTGCGGTCGGCCTTGCCTGGTCAGGAGTGACGTCACCTTTTCGGCGGCTGAAGGAGTGACCTTGATAAGCCGTTCATCGCCCACGCGAAAAGTTGGTTGAGCTGGTTTTTGGCTATTGGCAGAAGCTGCGATCATCGCCGCAAAGCTAACGGTCAGAAAATCAAGCGTCAACTGATGCTGTGCGCAATTCACAGGGCTGGGACCAGCGTTGCGCATCTCAGTTTTCAGTATTCAGAAAAAATGCAGGCCGCTCGGGTAAATTCGGGTGGCTCTTTATGTGCGCGAGCCTTTCGAGAAAATTGCTTTCCAGGAGTGCCAGCAAAAGAGTCGAAATTAAAAGGAAGAGTTCCTGAGCGGTTTTCCTTAAACAAGGCATTGGTTGTTTAAATAGGTCTTGGCGTGCTACAATGGACACCAATGTGCGCATCCATCGAACATTCCTTGCTGGCACGTTTTTGCGTGGCCGCAGCTTTGATTGGGTTGGTTGCTTTTGCGGGGGATGACATCTTTGCGAGCACTTCGGAGCAGCAGTTTGTGATTCGTACCTGGGATCGACGCGACGGTTTACCCCCAACAGTCATCAGCCATATCCAGCGAACCAGCAATGGTTATTTGTGGATTGGTACGCAAACGGGTTTACTCCGCTTTGATGGTTCGCGCTTCAAACATTTCGAGGCTGAGGAGAACGCGTTCTTGCGCACGAATTATGTGCGTAGCCTGCTGGCTGAGCCGAGCGGCGCCTTATTGGTCGGAACGCCTCTCGGGTTGTTTCGTTTTCCTGACGGAAGAGTTGCCGCGGAGAACTGCGAGGAAGTTGGTGATCACTTCCAAACGTATGCGCTCGCCAACGGCCCGGGTGGCACGCTCTGGGCAGTGACTCGAAGTAACGAGGTGATTCGCACCATTCCCGAACAAAAGGAAACACGTTTTCTCATCTCCGACACGCAGTCAATCCGGTCGCTGCATGTCGCCGAAGATGGACAGGTCAATGTGATGACTCGCGGGCGGGTCTTTGCCCTGGACCATGGCCGGTTCGCGAAATGGCCCGGCGACAGATTGGGAAAAATCAAATTCGATATTGTTGTGCCTAGTCGCGACGGAGGTTGGTGGGCGACTTCGGGCCGGGAGGTTTTGCGAGTGGAGGAAAATGGGAATGCCACTTTGATGGAAATGACTGACGATTCGCCGCAACTTCAAGTCATGGCAATGATGGAAGATCGTTTGGGGCGTTTGTGGGCCGGCACACGCAATGGTTCAGTGCATTGCCTGGAACCGGGGGGCATCTGGCACCAGGTGACGCCGAGGCGTTCGCGTGCGTTGGGTTCCATCCAATGCCTTTACGAAGACCATGATGGCTTGATCTGGGCCGGCACCACTGCCGGAATCCTTCACCAAATCAAACCGCGCTTGTTTACCACCTGGTCCTTGCCCACAACGGCGCAGGAAAGTGTTATCCAAACGATTTGTGTGGCGCAGGACGGAGCCGTGTGGGTCGGTACCGATGGCGCAGGGGCTTATCGGTTTAAAGATGGATTGTTTTCTCGTTTCGGCCAGGCCGAGGGCCTGGCCAATTCCACTGTGATGGCCATTCTTGAAGACAGTCGGACCAATCTATGGTTTGGCACACTTGGCGGCCTTTTCAGGTACGACTCAGGCAGAATCAAATCTGAATTAGACTCAACACTTTCCGGCCAGTCGGTGCCTGCGTTATACGAGGGTAAGACCGGTGATCTCTGGTTTGGGGCCATTGGCACAGTGATACGCAAGCGCGGTGACGAAGAGACAACCTACCGTTTGGGGACGGCAGTTACAGCGTATGAAGTACGCGCCATAACCGAAGGGCAGAATCGTGAGATGTGGATTGGAACACGCGGGGCTGGATTGTTTGAATTCAAGGATGAACAAATGGAGCGAATCGCGGCCTTTCCGCGTCCGGTGGCGAACACTATCCATTGCGATGATGAAGGAGTGTTGTGGATTGGCACCAGGGCGCACGGCTTGTGGCGGGTGCAGGACGGCAAAACCCTGAATAACTGGACGACGGCGGACGGGCTTCCCGGCAACATGGTCTTCGCGATTCTCGAAGACGACGCTGGCATCTTGTGGCTCAGTTCCAACGCAGGAGTGTTCGGTCTTAGCAAACGGGCGCTGACAGACCATGCGCTAGGAAAAGCCGGGCCATTGCTTGCAATTCAACTTGGCTCCGCGGGCGGCGAAACCTGGAGCGCCGGCAGTGGCCAGCCAGCCGCCGCAAAGGGGCCTGATGGAAGGTTTTGGTTTCCCGTCGGGCATGGAGTGCTTGCTTTCGATCCGGTCGCAGTCATGCGCGATCGCCCTGTCCTGCCGGTGCTGATTGAAGAGATTGTTGCGGATGGGAAGGGATGGACATTGGCTGGATCGAACCCGGTGAAAATTCTCTCAGGTGTTCGTCGTTTGGAATTTCGTTATACCATTGCGGATATGGATGCGCCCGGGCGGTTGAAGTTTCGTTATAAACTGGACGGTGTGGATGATGAATGGGTGGATGGAGGCGCGCAGCGTATCGCCTACTACAGCCATTTGCCGCCAGGAAAGTATCGCTTCAATGTGATCTCGTCAGGCAGCGCCAATATCTGGACTGAAACGACACCGCTCGACCTCGAAATCATTCCGCGGCTTTGGGAACGGGGATCGTTTCAGGTTGCCTCGACGTTGTTCGTGTTAATCTTTGTCGGCGCTACAGTGCGTTTCGCCGAACGATCCCGGATGCGTCGCAAGCTGGAACGCCTGGAACTTCAACAAAGCATGGAAAAAGAACGGCGGCGCATCGCACAGGATCTGCACGATGATTTGGGATCCGGCATTACGGAAATCATGCTTCTGACCGAATTGGCCAAGCGCGATGAAGGCCCCCCGGCCCGATTGCAGGCGCAGCTTGACGGCATCACGCACAAGGCGAGACAAGTCGCCACCGCGATGGACGAAATTGTCTGGACGGTGAATCCCAAGAACGATTCGCTCCCTGACCTCGCCAGTTACATTTGTGACTACACGCGGGAATTCCTGGGAGCCGCCAGAATCCGTTGCCGCATCGATGTGAACGATCACCTTCCACCAGAGCCGGTCACCGCCCAACAACGGCACAATCTTTTTATGGCCGTTAAAGAGGCCTTGAATAATGCAGTCAAACATTCCGGCGCGACTGAAGTCTGGCTGCGCATTAGTTGGTTGGCCAACCAACTTGCTGTAACTGTGGAGGACAATGGACGCGGTTTTGTTTCGGCCGATGTGCGCTCCGGGGGCAATGGGTTGCAAAACATGCGTTCACGTCTTGAATCCATCCAGGGCAGGGTGGAGTTTGCCAGTGAGTTGGAACAGGGGACGAAGGTTGTTTTCGTACTGCCGCTGGTCGGATTAGGAATGCCGCAGGGAGCGGGTTCACTCAATTGAGTGATAGTGAAGTGAACGGAAAGAATGCAGTATATATAATGATGAGAATTAACGTTGCGCTAGTCGAAGATACCCGGGGCATCCGCGAGAGTTGGGCCATGTTGATTGACAGCGCCCCGGGCTTTCGGTGTGTCTGCGCATGCGGTTCCGGTGAAGATGCCCTGAAAAAAATTCCAGACGCCATGCCAGACGTGGTGCTCATGGATATCAATCTGCCCGGCATTTCCGGGATTGAATGCACCGCGCGGATGAAACAACGCATGCCCAAAGTTCTTGTTTTGATTGTAACTGTCCATGCTGATAACGACCGCGTTTACTCAGCGCTTCAAGCAGGTGCCAGCGGGTATTTGCTGAAACGAACCACTCCCGCCGAGTTATTGGAAGCCATTTCAGATTTGATGCGGGGTGGCGCGCCGATGACTGGGGAGATCGCTCGAATGGTTATTGCCTCATTCCGAAAGCCTGCTCCGGCACCGGTGGGAGATGCCGGGCTGACCCCTCGCGAGGAGGAAATTCTCGCGCTGCTTACACAAGGGTATGCAAACAAAGAAATTGCCGATCGTTTGTCAGTGAGCTTCGACACCGTCCGCACACATCTTCGCCATATCTACGAAAAACTGCACGTCCGCTCGCGCACCGAAGCCGCCACCAAGTATTTGCGCCATACGGAAGGCAGCAAACCTCTTTCTTCATCGCTCACTTGAGCGATATGCCCTCAGCCACTTCTTCGATAATCTCTCGAAACGATGAGAGAAGACTTGAAGCGTGCTTTTGAACAAGCTCGTTTGCTCCACAACAAAGTTTGTGAATTGAAGGCGAATCTTCGAAACGGGAATTCTCTCATTCGTTTAACAGGCCCCGGCCTCTGCGGCCAAAAAGGGGTGGCTCTGTCTTTTACCGCAAACTTGATTATGAATTCAACGAACAACAACAACTCCATGACGCGTCGCGACGCACTGAAGAAAACCATTTTGTTCAGCACCAGCCTGCTGGCCGTCGGCCAGTTCGGACGATTGCAGGCGCGGGAGGCGGTCACCGGTTTTCCCGACAAAGGCATTCACTTGCTGGCCATTGGGGATTTTGGTTCCGGGAACGTGAATCAAGCAATTGTGGCCGGACAAATGGCCAAGTTTGCCAAAAAGCTTGGCACCCCATTATCGGGTGTGCTGGCCCTGGGAGACAATTTCTACAAACAACTCACCCTTGAACGCTTTGCTGTTCACTTCGAAGAAATGTATTCGAAGGAACACCTCGACTGCCCGTTCTATGCGTGTCTCGGAAATCATGACTATGGTCCCAAGTACGATTCAGGGCAGGGGCGGGACAAAGCTCAGATGCAACTGGACTATGCGAAGGACAATCCTGCTTCCCGTTGGAAACTGCCCGCCAAGTGGTATGCATTGGAATTGCCGGATGCAAAAAATCCTTTGGTTAAAATCATTTTTCTCGATGGCAATTCGATCGAAGGCGCATTGACGCCGCAGGAGAAGCTCGATCAGCAGCGTTTCCTTGAAGCCGAACTAAAAATAGAAACGCGTGCTCCGTGGACCTGGATGGTCAGCCATTACCCAATGTTTAGCGAGAGCACGGAGAGAGGAGACAACTTGAGGGTCATAGGACAGTGGGGAGGACACCTGAAGTCTCATCCCATCTCGTTATATATCGCCGGTCACGATCACGCTCTTCAGCATCTGGAAGTAGAGGGTTACAAGACCAGTTTCGTTGTCTCGGGAGCGGGCGGTGCGGGATTGTATGCGCTCAAGGAATCAACACGGGGATTCGCTAAAATGATATACGGATTCACCCATATCCATGTCACGCGCGACAAGGTTGATCTGCAATTCATAGATGCAAAAGGGAACTGTTTACACTCCTTCAGCCGGACACCGGACGGGAAAGTAGAAATTGCCTCCAGCTCCGGTTCATAATCCGCGGGTGCAACGGGTGGAATTCACGTTTTTCGTTTCACTAACCCGAATTTAAAAAGCGGGTGAAGTTTGGCGTTTGTTTCCAAAAGTATTTCCGGGATGGATTGATTCGAAGAATGCAGCTCACCCTCAATCCTCAGGGCTGAAGCGTTTAATAAAATGTTAAGAAGAGGTGAGATGGGCATTCAAAACGGTCCTCCCAAAAAGGCCTTCCGACGTGAGGCGGGCATCAAAACGTTCCAAAAAAGGGCCTCCCGACGTGAGACGGGCATCGAAACGTTCCGAAAAAGAGCCTCCCGACGTGAGACGGGCATCGAAACGTTCCAAAAAAGAGCCTCCCGACGTGAGACGGGCATCAAAACGTTCCAAAAAAGGGCATCCCGACGTGAGACGGGTATCGAAACGTTCCAAAAAAGAGCCTTCCCACGTGAGACGGGCATCAAAACGTTCCGAAAAAGAGCCTCCCGGCGTGAGACGGGCACTAATTCCTGCGATTTGAGGTCCTTACCCACTGAATCGCATATCCGCACCTTCATGCAGAATCACTCAAACGAGCGATAGCCAGAGCGCATCGTAAATGCGTAAATTTCAGGTGCTTATGCAAAATCGCACCAGAACTGGGTTTGCCTCATTGATTGGATTAGGGATTTCGGCACTCGTTTTCTCCGTCGGACTGCTGTTGGTTCCCAATCTGGCTCATGCCGCGGAAAAGCCCAACGTTCTCTTCATCGCGGTGGATGACATGAATCATGATCTTGGCACCTTCGGCCATCCGCTGGTGAAATCTCCGAACATAGATCGTCTCGCGAAATCGGGAGTTCAATTCGACCGGGCCTACTGCCAGTTTCCACTTTGCGCCCCGAGCCGCGCTTCGGTCATGACCGGATTGCGACCGGACACCGTGCAGGTCTTTGATTTGACGACCACCTTTCGCAAAGCGCTGCCCGATCAGGTGTCGCTCTCGCAACTGTTCATCAACAACGGTTATTACGCGGCGCGCGTCGGAAAAATTTATCATTACCAGGTGCCCGGCGACATCGGCAAGGACGGCCTGGATGACCGCAAATCCTGGAACCACAAAGTAAATCCGATTGGCCGGGATCGGGCGGACAAAAAGCTCGTCACAAATCTTACTCCCGGCCGAACGCTTGGGATTGGGTTGGATTATTTACGTTCAGAAGCCGCTGATGAGGAGCTGACCGATGGCAAGGTGGCCACTGAAACGATCAAGCTGCTTGAAGCGAACAAGGATAAACCATTTTTCATTGCCGCAGGATTTTATCTTCCACATCTCCCGTTCATTGCGCCCAAAAAATATTTTGATTTGTATCCGATTGAAAAAGTGCAGGTGCCAAAAGGGCCTTTTGACTATATGAAAGACCTTCCGGTGGGAGTTATGTCCATGCGGCCCTGGCCATGGATGGGAGTGACCGAAACGCAAGCGCGTGATGCGGTTCAGGGGTATTGGGCATCCATATCGTATGTGGATGCGCAAATTGGCCGGTTGCTGGATGCGGTTGAGCGGCTCGGGCTTGCCAAGAATACGATCATCGTTTTCTGGAGCGATCACGGGTATCACACCGGAGAACACGGATTGTTGAAGAAGCAAAGTTTGTTTGAGAATTCAGCGCGTTCACCGCTCATCATTGCTCATCCTGGCGCAAAGAACAAAGGGAAGTCCACCCGGCGAATCGTTGAGTTTATTGATATTTATCCCACGCTGGCGGAACTCGCCTCGCTGACACCGCCAAAAAATCTCGAGGGCAAAAGTTTGAAACCGCTCCTCGACAATCCCACGGCCAAATGGGATCGGCCTGCGTTCACACAAGTGTGGCGCGCCAGCTACCCCGGGCACAGCGTGCGCACTGATCGCTACCGCTACACCGAATGGGACAACGGAAAACAAGGAGCACAGCTTTATGACTACACGACTGATCCCGAAGAAAAGCGCAACCTCATCAATGATCCGAAACACGCGAAGGTTGTTTCTGAATTGCGGGATCTTGTCCGGAAAAATTGGGCGAATGAATATCGGCCAATCGTGAAAACTGCGCTGAATGAATAGCTTCAGCGCCTGTATCTCATGCCAAACTATTTCCAGTTAGCTTTTTTTCAGCAATCAAGCCGCAGGCGTCAACCTTTCGACCGGAAGCCATGTGCAGCTTCCAATCTGTTGTTAAAGATTGTTTGTGTGCTCGGGCTGATGTTTTTTGCAAGTGATTCCACTGCTGCTGAAAAGCCGAACATTCTGTTCATTGCAGTGGACGACTTGAACAACGATCTCGGGACGTATGGTCATCCCCTGGTGAAGACACCCAACATTGATCGCCTGGCGAAAATGGGTACGCAGTTCGATCGCGCTTATTGCCAGTATCCGATTTGCAATCCAAGCCGCGCCTCGATGATGACCGGTTTGCGTCCGGGTACGACAAAAGTGAATGACCTTGCGAAGCATTTCCGCAAGGCGCTCCCCGATGTGGTGACGCTGCCTCAACTGTTCAGGAATAACGGCTACTACGCGGCGCGGGTGGGGAAGATTTATCATTATCACGTTCCCAACGACATCGGGAAAAATGGTTTGGACGACGCGCCCTCCTGGGATCACAGAGTCAATCCAATTGGACGCGACAAGGCGGATGAACATCTGATTGTGAGGCTCACGAAACCCACCGCAGGTGGTGTTTCGTTAAGCTACTTGCGCGCAGAGGGCGAGGACGAGGAACAGACCGACGGCATGGTTGCGACTGAAACCATCAAGCTGCTTGAAGCCAACAAGGACAAACCGTTTTTTATCGCAGCCGGATTTTATCGTCCGCATTTGCCCTTCATTGCGCCGAAAAAGTATTTCGATCTCTATCCCATCGATAAGGTGGAAGTAGCACGCGGACCGTTTGATTACATGAAGAAACTGCCGCCCCTGGCGATGGCTTCGACCAAGCCGTGGCCGTGGATGGGTATCACGGAAGAGCAATTGCGCGACTCGACCCAGGCTTACTGGGCCTGCATCTCATTTATGGATGCGCAAGTGGGCCGAATCCTGGAGGCGGTGGAGCGTCTCGATCTGGCAAGAAATACCATCATCGTTTTGTGGGGTGATCACGGCTATCACATGGGCGACCATGGCTTGTTGCGAAAGAAAAGTCTCTTCGAGACCTCAGCCCGCTCGCCGCTGATCATTGTCGCTCCCGGTGCAAAAAATAAAGGCAAGGCCAGCCCGCGCGTGGTCGAGTTTGTTGACATCTATCCAACACTCGCTGAACTGGCTGGATTGACACCGCCGAACGATCTCGAGGGGAAAAGCCTCAAGCCGCTCCTGGACAACCCGGCGGCAACGTGGGACAGGCCGGCTTTCACCGAGATTTCTTATGGGTATCTCGGCTACAGCGTTCGCACCGCACGCTACCGCTACATCGAATGGGAGAAGGGCGAAAAGGGCGCGCAACTTTACGATTACGACACTGACCCTGAAGAAAAGCGCAACCTGATTGACGATCCAAAGCACGCGAAAATCGTTACCGAACTACAAGCGCTCGTCCGTAAGAATTGGGCCAATTGAACCTTAATTCAGTAGTGGCTTAATCGGGCTTAATCGCCAATTCAGGAAAACAAGAATCACTCAAACGAGCGATATGCATTGGCCCTTGGAAAACATAAACTTTGGTGTTAATGCGAATACCGAACCAGAACGGCGAGGGTCAGAATAATTGCTCGGGTTTGCAGAAAGACTGTTGCGTTTCCAAACCCTCTCTTAGATGAAAATTGCCCTCCGCTATTTCACCCTGGCAATCGGTTTGTTGCTGGCCTTCTCGGTCCAGGCGCAAAAGGAATTGCACCCTCAATATGAATCCATTTCACCCGGCCTCGACTATGCGCATATCCGGATGACGAACTGGAACGATGGGGAACCGCAGTCCATTCATGTTGCCCGCATGGAGCGCGGCCAAAAAGATCTGCACCTTGCCTCCGGCCTGGCCCACAACGAGGTTTTTCGTACCGCGCCAGTTTCAGTCATTGCAAAAGAGATTCCCGCGTCCATCGGACAATCATTGGCGGCAATCAACACAGGGTTTTGCATCAACGTTCAAACTCCCTACTACGGGGGGCCGCGCGGCCTAGTGATTACAGAGGGAGAAGTGATCAGCGAACCGTCCAAATACAGTTTCTGGCTCAATGAAGATGGTGAAATGAACTGCGGGCAAGTCGAAGCAAACTTCACTGCAATACTGCCCGGCGGAAGAACAGTTCCAATCGGGCTGAACCGCCAATGCAATCCTGATGAAGTGGTTTTATTCACTCATCGCCTCGGAAGTTCCACTCGTGCGACGAACAATCTCGAACTCATCCTTGAAGACGCCGAAGGCGCAGCATTGTTTTGGCGCGCCAGCCAAAAGTATTCATTTCGTGTGAAAGGGCTAAATCCGGGCGGTAACACCGCGTTGTCCAATAACGTCGCAATCCTGAGTTTTGGAAGCGATGTCTCCGCAGAGCTCGGCGAATTTGCGCCTGGTGACAAAGTGGTTCTCGACCTCGCCACTATTCCAAGCCTTCACAAAGTCAGAACAGCCTGTCAGACCATTTTCCCGATCGTGCGTCATGGCGAATTAGTGACCGAATTTGACACACGCGATTATCTGAAGCAGAGACATCCACGAACAGCGATCGGGTTCAATGCGCGCCATTTTTATATGGTGGTGGTGGATGGCAGAAAGCCAGGGATCTCGACAGGGATGCTTCCAGATGAACTTGGTCAGTTGATGGTACTGTTGGGTTGCACCGAAGCAATGAACATGGATGGCGGCGGTTCCACAACTTTCTGGTCAGATGGCCACGTGCGCAATTCAGTGGCAGGCAGCCGTGAGCGCGACCGATCCGATGCCCTTGTTGTTGTAAAACGGTCCCCAGATGAGTTATCAGGAGGAGGCCGATAAATTTATGCCAATCCATTTACATCCCGTTTCACGTCGCAGTTTTCTAAAGCAGTCCCTGGTAGCAGGCGCGGGGCTTCTGGCGAGTCCGATGTTATTTGCTGCGAGTCGAAAGAGCGATGCGCATGCCTGGGTAATGATGACCGACCCGCATATTGCGGCAGATCCCACGCAGCTTGGGCGCGGCATGAATATGACCGATCATTTGACCCAGGTTTGCGGGGAAGTTCTGGCATTGGAGAAAGCTCCCGCCGGGGTGATTGTGCATGGCGATTGTGCGTTCAGCACCGGGAAACTGGATGATTACGAACAGTTCCTGAAACTGATGCGGCCACTCCGCGAAAACAAATTGCCGATCCACCTGGCGCTTGGAAACCATGACCACCGGGAACGTTTCTATACGGCAGCAAATTTGAAAGCGTCTTCCGCGGTGCCCGACAAATACGTATCGGTTGTAAAATCCGAGCGCGCGAATTTTTTCATCCTCGATTCGTTGAATGAAATTCCGTCAAATCCCGGGCTTCTCGGGGAAAAGCAATTGCAATGGCTGGCCAAAAACCTTGACGCAAACAAGAAAAAACCGGCCATCGTTGTCGTTCATCACAATGAAAAACGGATGATTGATTCCGACAAATTGATTGCCTTGATGGACGAGCGCAAGCATGTCAAAGCGCTGTTTCACGGTCACATTCATCGCTGGAGATTGGATGAAACTCCCGGTGGCGTGCATATCGTTAACCTGTTGCCGGTAGGGTATCCAACTGCAACTGGAGGAGCAACCGGTTGGGTCCACGCAACCTTTGCAGCCGACGGCGTGCGCCTCGAAGTGCGCTGCACCAACCAGGAAGATCCGTTGCACCGCACCGTCCATCAATTGAGCTGGCGCTCGGCTTAACCAAGCGGACCCAAGTCATTTCGCCTGATCATTTTTTCTGTGCAGGAACTGCGGCGCGCCAGCCTGCTTCCAGTTGGGCTGTGAGTTCCCTCTGTTTTGCTGCGTGAGCGGGAATTCCTGCAAGGTTGATGTTTCCGTCCGGATCGGATTTGTAATCGTACAGTTCGAATGAAACGGCTTCGCCTGGCTTGATCCAGCGTTGCAATCGGTAGCGTTCTGTGCGGATTGAGTAACCAGTCCATCCATCTGGACGATGAATCTCGGTAAACGCCGCCTTTTTCCAACTCCGCTTTGGAGTGTGCAACAACGGAACAAAGCTTGTGCCTTCAAGATGGGTTGGCGCAGGAAGTTCTGCCAGTTGAGCCAGCGTTGGAAAAAGATCCACCAACTCTACCATGCCGGCGGTGCGAACGTTCTTCTTCAAATCGGGCCCACGAACGATCAGCGGGACTCGAGCATCCAGTTCGAAGTTGGTCAATTTACCCCATCCGCTGTGCTCGCCGAGCTTAAAGCCGTGGTCACTCCAAAGCACAACGATGGTGTTGTTGTTTAAGCCGAGTCGCTCCAGTTCATCCAGGACGCGGCCAACTTGCGCATCAACGAAGCTGATGCACGCGTAATAACCATGACGGGCGAGGCGTGCGTAGTCCTCGGGAATGGGCCGCTCCTTTGGAACATCCGTGTAGGTCATAAATTCCACGTTGTCACCGACTGCACGGGGGGCATTCGCAGGCGTTGAACGTTCCGGGCGATCGGCAAAGCGGCACGGTCATAGAGATCCCAATACCTGCGCGGCGCGACAAAAGGCAGGTGTGGCTTGTGAAAACCGACAGCGAGAAAAAACGGTTGTTCCTTCTGCTTTAACTCACGCAACGTTTCAACCGCTTGCCTGGCGATTTGTCCATCCAGCAGATCGTCGTCTTCGCAATCCGCAACTTCCGTAAGCGGACCACGTTGCGAGCGTTCCAACTCCATTCCAATCACACCCTTGGCTTTCGCAATGTCGAATTTCTTCCAACCTGCTTCGTTGATCGCGGCGCTGAAATAGGGCGCGCGCTTTTCCGGGTCTGATGGCCCAAACTTCGGTGCGGGATAAACTTTCGACCAGGAATCAACGTCATCAAGGTGAAATACTTTGCCTACCCGGTCGGTGAAGAAGCCGTTGTCTTTGAAAAGCTGCGGGAGTGATTGAATGCCTGGCAGAGCGTCGCGAAAATTATCGTAAAGCCCATACACCTTTGCTGACGCCGGAAGCGCGCCTGTCAGCACGCTGGCCCGCGATGGTGCGCATATGGCCGTCTGGCAGTAGGCCCGATCAAAAACCACGCCTGAGCGCGCCAACCGGTCGATATTCGGGCTCTTGATGTGCTTCGCCCCGTAAGATCCGAGTTCGTTGTTAAGATCATCAATCGAGATGAATAGAATATTGGGACGCGTCGTTGTTGTCGGTTGCGCGGCGACGACGAATGTTGAGATGAAAAGCGCCGCGGACAGCACTATTCTGATTGGTGAAAACCAGCCTGAATATTTATGCATCATTTGTAATTCCAAGATCATATCGAGCGGTCATATGACGCTGATCTTACTCTCCTTCAATGGTTTCCGCCCGTACGTGCGGCAAAGCGTGCAGCGCATATTCTGCCAGCAGCTTCCGCTCCGCGGCAGCTTCGCGTATGCGTTGGTCGAGTGTGGGACGGGAATCAATGTTCGTTTCCTGGCGCAGCAGGCTGACCATCTGAACCGCAAGCACTTCGTCAGTTGCCATGATGGTTTTCCACTGTTTATCCAAATCACCTGCGGAACGATCCAAAAGGCGCCGCGCCTGTTCCCGCGGGCTCTCGTATTTGCCGTTCCCGTCCACATCGAGAAAGATCGGATTGGTGGCCGCAAGCGTGAAGAAGGTGTTAATGCGCTGCACTTTGTCCCCGATTTTCCTGGCTTTAGTGCCGATGCTGAGGTGATCCACGCCATCGCCGAGAACAACGCACACCAAATGCGCATCGTGTTTCGAAAGAGGAACGGTGAATTCCAGCCAAAGATCTGTCGGTTGATTCGTGGTTATAGGAACAGGTTTCTCCATCACCGGTTGACCGTTCAGATAAACGATGGCGCGCCGGGGATGAACCCAGGATGGGGCGGCAACTCGCAGGCGGACATCAACGCTGCTTTTCGTGGAAGAGACTGTTTGACCCATCCGATGTTCGCCATCCACCCGAATATCCGTAAAGATTCCGAGTGCTACAGAAGTTTCTCCCCGGAGAAAACGATCACAGGCATCGTCTACATCAATCCGGGCAGGATCGTCTGTGGCGCTTGGGACATAGGTCCGTCCCCATCCGACTGCATCATCCACTGTGTGCGAGTCGGACGATCCGATGGCCGTGACTTTTTCGCCGTGGTTCAGCAGCGAAAACCAATCGCGAAAAACGTAGAGCGGATCAGGGCGGGCGCCTCCCGGATTGGTCAACTCCATTGCATCGAAAGGGAAACGCGTCCCATTGCCAAACTCGCCGGAAGCGCGATTCAATCCGGCGCGGGTGAACGGGCTGGTGGCAATGACCGGTGAACGGGGATGGTTCAAGATTACCACCTTCGCTCCTTTGGCCCGAATTCCGTCCACCAATTGCACCCAATCGCCGAGTTTATGGTTCGGCGGAGAGTCCTTCGGGTTCAGGGGAAAGCCATTCATGTGGCCGAGCGTCGTGCTCACTTCATTGCCGGTTACTGAAGTAAAGAATTCGTTCAAACCGAGTTTCTTTTGATTCGGGCGGTAATCGGTATTGTGATTGTGATCGGTGGCAATAGCCAATTCGACACCCTCGCCCGCCAGCGTCAGGACACGCTCATTAAGATTGGCATCGCCATGCCCGCTGAAGGTCAGCGTGTGAACGTGCGTGTCGGCAGCGATGAAGC
The DNA here is from genome assembly GCA_013820875.1 of Verrucomicrobiota bacterium. Lineage (GTDB taxonomy): Bacteria > Verrucomicrobiota > Verrucomicrobiia > Limisphaerales > JACDHS01 > JACDHS01. The sequence continues at coordinate 26,193 of JACDHS010000001.1, forward strand.
CGGCGGTATCCACTTCACGACGAATGACCAGGGGAATGCGGATCGCTGATTTCGAAAGGCGGACTGGAACTTCTTTTTCCGCGCGGCTCCATTCCATGCCACGCGTCGCGTAAAACTTGTATTCGCCTTCCGGTAAATCAAAATTGGTTTCAGTTCCCAACGTGTACAGCGTGCCAACACGAAGGGCAGTGCGGTTCGTCTGCACGTTAAAAAGCTCAACCGGAAGGTTGTTGCTGTCGGTGATGGTCAGCCTGGCAGGAACAGCCTTGCCATTTGCCGCGTCACTAACGGTGACGCTCACCGATTGCATGCGAAGCAATTCGCGAACACTCTTTTCGTAGAGTCGAATGGGTCCAATCACCATGTTGTCTCTCGTCCGGGCGGGTACAATACTCACTACATTCTCTCCATCCTTCATCGTGCCCGGGGGCAGCGGGTAGAAGAAGACGCGCGGATCCACGTCTGGGTTGATCGTGGCGATGGTGGCTCCATTGATACGCAAGACGCAACGTTCGGTCACGTCACGCTGGCGAATGGCCAGCACCCATTCAGTCGCATTTCGCTTTACTTTCAGATGAACATCAAGGCGTTCTGCCTCCGGTTGGGGAGAAACTTCCGGCCATCCTTCCATGGGTTGAGCGCCCAGATGGTGATGTTTGGAGGTGACAGCCTGGCCGCCTTCAGGGAACACGATAGATTCAGCAGCCACATTCGCGAGCGAAGCGCCGAAAACCGCCAATAAAACTAAATGTTTCAAAAATTTCATTTCGACAGATGTAGGTTCCTCTTTTATTGCCGGAATGCATATCACTCAAATGAGTGAAGGAAACCTGAATCGTGAGTTCGATCCTGTTGTCGCTTTGCAGCTTCGGACAGTATCATGCTTCACGTTTTACGCGCTTCAACCCCGGCAAAACATCGCCCAGTTTCGCTGGCTCCGACCTCGGATATCCCAGCGCAAAATACAATTTTCGATACAACGCGAATAATTCATTATAAACCGTGACCGCTTTCGGTTCCGGCAGGATGGTGCGATACGACGGACAGAGAGCGCGTTGAGCTTCTTCGACGGTTTTGAAAATACCTGCTGCGAGGAAAGCAAAGATGGCCGAACCCAGGCTGGTGACTTCCTGCGAGGGAACCAGCACCGGCTTGTTGAACACATTCGCGTAAACCTGGTTCAACGTTTCATTCCTTTGCGGAATTCCCCCGCCGTTGATCACCCGGTTGATCGGAACGCCATGTTCCGCAAGTCGTTCGAGAATGATCCGCTTATGGAAAGCGGTTCCTTCGATTGCGGCAAACAATTCATCCTGCGCCGTGTGCATGAGATTCCAGCCAAACGTCACCCCGCCGAGGTTCGGGTTTGCCAGCACATTGCGATCGCCGTTGTCCCAGGTGAGCCGGATCAGCCCGGTTTGGCCCGCCCGAAACTGTTCAAGACCGCGCGAGAGTTCGGCGACCGATGTTCCCGCGCGCCTGGCAATAGCCTCGAAAATATCGCCGGTTGCGGAGAGACCGGCTTCAATTCCTGCGAACTGCGGATGGATGGAACCGTTCACCACTCCGAAGACACCTGGAATCGGCGATGCATTTTTCACAATTGCCATCATGCAGGTGGAGGTGCCGACCACGTTCACAACATCGCCCTCGCGAATGCCTGCGCCGATTGCGTCCCAATGCGCATCAAGGGCGCCGATTGGAACAGGAATGCCGGCACGAAGTCCGAGCTTTTGCGCCCACTCCGGGCAGAGTTCGCCGGCAACGTGATCGGAGGTGAAACAGGCGCCGGACATTTTTTCGCGCGCGCCAGCGAGAATCGGATCAACGCGACAAAGAAATACTTCAGGAGGAAGGCCGTCGAGTTCGGCGCGCCAGAGCCATTTGTGCCCCGTGGCGCAAACGCTGCGAAGCACTGATCCGGAATCGCTGACGCCGGTGAGGACTGCTGTCATCCAATCGCAATGTTCCAGCATCGTGGCCATTTGATCGCGTTTGCCTGGATTGTGGCGCAACCAATGCAGCAGTTTCGACCAACCCATTTCCGATGAATGCACGCCACCACACCATTTAATCGCCTCCAGGCTATCACGATGCGCTGCTGTCGTAATTTCGTTCGCCTCCGTTTTCGCGCGGTGATCGCACCAGAGATAATAATCATCCAATGGCCGGAGTTTTTGATCCACAGGAACAACCGTTGAACCAGTCGTCGCAACGGCGATTGCCAGCACATCGCGACCCTCTACATTCGAAGCCGTGAGCGCCTTCTCCATTGCGGAAACCAGCGCGTTTAAGTGGTCTTCGTGCCGTTGCGCTGCGTAATCGGGATCTTGATTTCGGCGGAGAAGGGGATAACTCGCGGTTGCAGAGCCGAGTTGTCCACGGTCGCTATCGACGAGCGACACGCGAACGCTTAATGTTCCAAAATCGATTCCGGCAACGATGGGCATAAGTGTTTTACTTATTCAGGTGAGATGATGAATGTCGTGGCCGAGCCACAAGCCGATGCAGCCAACCGCCTCGGAATCGGTCGCGATGGCGAAGGTCGTCTCCGGTTTTGAAGCGCGTCGGGATGGCAGTGATAATTTCCACGGCTACCAGTTAGTCGCGTTTCGGCAATTTCAAATTCGCCAGTCGCGTTTTCAATGTCGGGTCGGGTTCGCGGTATTCGCGTTCGGCGCGTTCCAGCGCGGGGCGGATGATGCGGGTGCGCACGTCGATTTCTTTGTTCCAAAGCGTTTGCCAGAGGATGCGCGTGTTCATTGTCATGTCGCCGCGCGCAGATTCTTCGTCGAACTTCGGGCGGTAGAGATCGACGGCGAGTTGAAGGTGGCGGGCGAATTCTTCCTCGGTCGGATGCCCAGTTTTTTCGATGACGAGACGAAAGGCATTGAGATCCTTTTCTTCGAGCCGCTGAAGCTTGCTCACGAGCACGTCCCACGGATGCGCGAAAACAAATAAATGTCCGTGACGTTCGACTTCAATGGCGCGTCCGCGCCAATCAATGGTGCTTTTGAAGGCGAGCGGATCGCAGACCTGGATGTAAAAGTCGGAGGATTTTTCCTGCGTCCATCCCTGTTGCTCAACGAAATCAATCAGCGTCTGATACGTGTCTTCGTCGCTGCAAATGTCGATGTCCGCGCTGGTGAATTGCGCATCAACGAATAATTGCAAAGGAGTGGAGCCGAAGACGATGATCTCCAGGCGTCGTTGCGTCGGAAGGCGGCGCGCGAATTCGTCAAGCCGCTTTCCGGCTGGAGATTGCCACGCGATATGGTTTCCCTGAAAAAGCATAAAGTGCCTGATCGATGAGCCGCGTTGTCACGCCTTCGTCTTTTGCGAGCATGTGTCCGATGCGGACGTCGCGTTCCGTGAGGCGGCCCTGTTCCTCGCGCAACAAAATGCGCGCGGCGATGCGGGCTTTGCGCCAGCATCGGTCGAGTCGTTCGGGCGAACTGTTCGGCATGAAATTCTTATAGCCGCAAACGGGGCTGGGGTCAAAGCGCATCTAAACTCGCAGCAGTCGAACGTGCGGAGGCTCATTCTTTTCCAATATCAGTTGGCGGGAAATTTTGAGCCTTCTCACGTCGTCTCCTACGAATTATCAACTCTTCAAATACGCACCCTTCGCAACCAGTTCTTCGCGGAGTTTGTTTACGTCAATCTGCGATGGCGCGACACCATCGCGAACGGACATTTTCGCCGCCCGACCGGCGGCTTCGCCCATTGCCATGCACGTTGCCATCACGCGGATTGCGCCCATGGCTTCGTGCGTGGTGGAGATGCAGCGGCCAGCAACGAGCAGGTTGTTCACCTTTGTTGGAACCAGCGAACGATAGGGAATGTCGTAACAATCGCCGCACCAGATGAGCGTGCATCCTTCGTCGCCGGGACGATGAATGTCGATTGGATAACTTGCGACGGCGATGGCGTCATCGAATCTGCGGCAGCCCAAGACATCTTCCTGCGTCATGACATAATGCCCGACGATGCGGCGCGTCTCGCGGATGCCGAGGAACGGCGCGGTTTTGGTAAAATACGATTTTTCAAAACCAGGCACGTAACCTTTCAAATAGGTGTAAATATCATCAATCTGGCGGCGTGCTTCGATCTCGCCCATCGAGAGGCTGCGCGCGTCGGTGCCGTCCACGCCTGCGACGCGGGTCATGTTCATCCAGACTTCGCCTTCGCGCAGGCCGGTGATGATGATGGTGCGTTCGTTTGGGATCTTGAGATTTTTTTCTGCGCGCGCCTTCGCGATGAGTTCGCGCAAGCCGACAACAATGAACTGGTGGTTCTGCCCGAAATATTCTGCTGGAATGAAATCAGTGAGGTAGGTGCGCGATTGGTTCGCGATGCTCATGCGCAATTTTTCCGTATCCACACCGGCGATGCAGAACATGAGTGTGGGAGGTTGCATGCCGCCTTTCTCATTTCCTTTCTCGCACGGCACACCAGCGCGATACGCCACGTCACCATCGCCGGTGCAATCAACGACGATTTTTCCGAGGATGGCTTCGCGGCCACTTTTGCTTTCGGTGATGATGCCTTTGATTTTATCGCCATCCATCACGACGTCAGCGCACGCAGTGTAAAAGGTCACATCAACGCCCGCCTCAGTGAGCATTTCGAGGGCGACAGTTTTGACCGCTTCGGGTTCGACGAGCGTGATGCCCATGTGGAGAGGGCAGGGGCGATGTTCGCTCGCGCCGTTTCGCGCTTTGAGTCGGTCGATGAATTTTTGCGGCAGCCCTTTGATGATTTGATTTCCTTTTTGTCCAAGGAATCCGAGAACTGGCAGCCCGATGGTCATGTTGCCGCCGACAAAGCTTCGGCTTTCGATCAAGCCCACGCTCAATCCATCTTCTGCGGCGGCTAGAGCAGTGGTCAGACCGGCGGGTCCGCCTCCAACAACGAGAACGTCATATTGGCTGCGAACCGGGACAGTTCTTTGAGGTTCTGTTATTTCGTTGATATTCATTTGTTTTCTTTTTGCGCAGGGTCGTTTTTTGTCGAACCGCGCGATTCACCCCCGGCGACCGCTAATTGAGACTGGTGCAACCGCTGATTGATGGAATTTGCCATCCACAAAATCACGGCGCCGATCGCAAACAGGATCGCTGCGAAAACTCCTATGATAAGCGCGTCCTGTCGCACAATGGCCATCAGCAAAAACATCATGACGGCAATGGCGCATGTGGCTCCTCCGCAAAGCCGCGCAGGAAGCGATGAAGGCAAGGTTGGCTCTTCGTTGCGGTGCTCTGTCCGATGGGCCGTGACGCGCTCCCATCCTGCGTGAGTTTTCCTGATTGAAAGTTGTGCGATGACCAGCAGCAAAAGAGGAAAAGCGGTGCCCATGACGATTTCGGACATCCGCACATTTGTTTGCACCAGTTGAACCAGAGGGGCGAGAGTTTCGATTTGCGTGAACCAGCCATCTTTGCCGAGTCCGAATTTGACGACCATACCTGCGACAATGCTCAGAACCGTCACCATCCACGCTGTGCCCAAACCGATCTTTCGGGAAAACAATCCCCAGATCGTTGGCAACACCAGCGGGCCAGTCAGCATCGCCACGGAGGCGAGAATATAACCAGTGTAGGTGCCGAGGCGCGGGATCAACAGCGCGCCGGCCATTGCGATTCCGCCAAGCAACAGGGAAATGAGGCGTCCCGCCATGACCAATTCCCGTTCGCTGGCTGTTGGACGCAACTTCCCCCGATAGAATTCCGTGGTGAATGCGCCGGCAAAGACGTTGAGAAAAGTGGTCGCCATGCTGGCTGTGGCCGAGCACATCGCTGCGATCATTAGTCCGAGCATTCCCGCGGGCAGAACCGCTTTGCATGCCAGGATGTAGGCCTGCTCGGGATTCGCGTTGGGATCGATCAACCGGTAAACCATTGGCGGCAGCATCCAGATGAGCGGGCTGATCAGGTAGAGAGCGCCGAATAAATAGGATGATTTTTGCGCGTCCCTTCCCGATGGCACGCAGGCAAAACGTTGCACATAGGCCCATTCGCCGCCCATCTTGAAAAAGAAAACGAGCATCCAGCCTGCGAGGAAAAACCAGGTGAATTCGCCTGCCACCGGAGAAAAGAAACCTTCTGGAGCAGCTTCAATGAATCCGCCGACTCCGCCGACGCGGGCCAGGATCATCGGCACAACGACAAATACCGAAACGGTCAGGATGATGAATTGCAGCGCATCGGTCATCAGGACCGCCCAGAGTCCGCCGCCAGTTGTGATGGCGACGACCACCAGGCAAGTGATCACTGAGGCAAATGTGACGGAAAGATTTCCGGTGGCCGGGTCAGCGAGCATGTGCCCCGGTGAAAGAGGAACCAGGGCGCAAACCATAACGGCCAGGGCGTAAATGGCTCCGCCCATCGTAAAGATTCCGATCGTTCCCTGGAGCCAGGTGTAGAATTGCACCAGCGATTTGCCAAAGCGCGCATCGAGAAATTCTGCCGCGGAGTCGTAGCCAAAACTTTTCCAGCGCGCGGCGAGAAGCCAGCCCACCAAAAGTGCGGCAATGCCGATGACAAAAAGAATCGAAACCCCAACCATCCCGTGTCGGTAGGCAATCCCGCCCCAGACCACGAATGTGCCGGCGGAGAAGGTGGTCATGAAAGCGGACAAGCCAGAAAGCCACCAGGGAGATTGTCCTCCTGCGGCGAACATTTCGCGCGTGTTCTTCAGGCGAACGAAAATGCAGCCCATGGCCAGGAGCCCGGCTACATAAATTCCGAATACAAGGAGATCAAGTGCATTCACTGGACTTATTGTCCACCGGCCGTTTCGTTTTTGTCGATGGGCAAGGCATACTGCGCGTATTCAGCGAAAAGTGGTCTTTGCGTTGCTGCTTCACGGATGAGTTTGTCCAGCGTGGGCCGTAATTCCACCGTAGTTTGCTGCCGCAAGAGGCTGACCATCTGGATGGCAATAATGTCGTCCGCAGCCATGATGCTTTTCCATTTTTGACTCAATTCATTTCCGGCGCCGCTGAGAATCTGTCGGGCTGTTTCCCTGGGGCTTTCGTATTTACCGTTTCCATCGATATCGAGATAAACAGGATTGGTGGCGGCGAGCGTGAACCGGGTATTCTTTCCCTTTACACCGACGCTTGGGTGATCCACGCCATCACCGATGATGACGCCGACCAGGTGCGCGTCGTGCTTTGGCAGTGCCACGGAAAAGTCCAGCCACAGATCGGTCGGGCCGTTTTCATTTGCCGGCACAGCTTTTTCCGCAACCTGCTGGCCGTTGATGAATACAAGGGCGCGCGTTGGTGTGACCCATGATGGTGAAGCAACACGCAACCGAACATTTGCATGGCCGCTTTTCGGAGAACAGGTTTGTCCCATTTTGTAAGTGTCGTTGACTCGAATATCCGTGAAAATGCCGAGTGAAATCGAAGTTTCACCTGCGAGGAAGCGGTTGCAGGCATCATCGACATCAATCTTCGCTGGATCATCGGTTTTGCTCGGAACAAAACTGCGCCACCAGCCGACCGGATCTGCCACAGTGTGCGAATCAGAAGCAGAAACCGCAGTAACTTTCTCGCCGTGGTTGAGGAGCGCGAACCAATCACGCAGCAGATAAATCGGGTCAAACGCTCCGCCTGGATTTGTGAGTTCAACCGCATCAAATGGAAAGCTCGAACTCTTGACGAATTCACCCGAGGCGCGGTTCAAACCAAACGGAGTATAAACGTAGCGTGAAAACACATTGCCGCGCGGATGATTGAGGATCACCACTTTCGCACCTTTGGCGCGAATGCCGTCCACCAGTTGGACCCAATCTTCCAGTTTATGGCTTGGTACCGAGTCTTTCGGGTCGAGCGGAAAAGCATTGATGTGGCCAATGGCCGAGCTGATTTCGTTGCCGGTCACAGCGGTGAAAAACTTCTCCTCGGAAAGTTTCTTTTGATGCGGATGATAATCGGTGTTGTGATTGTGATCGGTGGCAATCGCCAGTTCGACTCCTTCGCTGGCCAGGGTCACTACTCGTTCAGCGACGCTCGCATCTCCGTGTCCACTGTGGGTCAGCGTGTGAATGTGCGTATCGGCGGCGATAAAACCGGTGGTATCCACTTCACGGCGAATCTTGAGCGCGACTTTGGTTGGTGCTTTCTTTGAGATTGAAACTTTCAATTCTCCGCGGCTCCACTCCATGCCGCGCGTCGCGCAGAACAGATAGTCGCCTTCCGGCAAATCAAAGCCAGCTTCCGTTCCCAGGGTGCAAATGGTTCCGAGACGAACGGCGGTATAATCCGAAGCGCCGTCAAATATTTCTACGAGATCGCCCTTCAAGTTAGTGATCGTGACGCGAGCGGGAACCGGTTTGCCGGTGTCCGCATCGGTAATGGTCAGCTTGACGGGTTGCAATTGGCGCAGGTCACGAAGGGTGCGCTCATAGAGATGGATCGGGCCGACCACCATGTTGTCCCTCGGTTTGGTGGGGTTGATTGCTAAAATGTTTTCACCCTTGACCAGCGCACCGGGAGGAACCGCATAGAAAAAGAGGTCCGGATCCTGGTTGTGTTTCAGTGCGGCGATCTCCTTTCCATTGAGCAGCAGCAGACAACGTTCACTCACATCGCGCTGCCGGATTGCGAGCACCCATTCGGTGTCGTTTGGTTTGGAATCGAAACGAACTTTTAATTTTTCGGCTTTGGGCTTGGCTGGCACTTCTGGCCATGGTTGCTCGAGTTTTTCCCGTCCGAGATGATGGTAATCGGACTCAACGACACTTCCCCCTGGGGGGAACTTGTCCGAGGCGGCGAACAGGTTGCCGAAGACCGCAATGAAAACGAAAAGAGAGATAAAGTGTTTTGGTCTTTTCATGTGGCGAAAGAAATAAATGCCGAATGGCAGAAACTAATCGATCAAATTCGCTCAACGTCACGTTGACGCGGGCGATGCGCTTCGAAGGAAAACGCACGCCCGACCGCCGGAACCCAGCGAGCAAAGTGAATGGCAGTTGAGCAAGTATTCCGGGTTTCCGTGCGGGCTGCAGTTTATTCCTTCATCCAGGGCGGGAAGAATGCTGGCGAAAGATTTTTGTTCACGTCAAAGTTTTTGCTCCATTGAAGTTTCCAGAGAGCGCGGGGCTTCACATGGCGGGCGGATCCGTCATAAAATGCCATCTGAATTCCTTTCCCGTGCCGCCACATGGACATGTTTTCCATATCGTAAACGTCATCGCGATGACGCCCTGGTTTGAAATCAGCGGCAGGTGCCTGGGTGGTGGTAGCCACGCCATAATGAGGGGCACTGCCGCGCCACATGGAATCACCCATGCTGGGCGTTTCCGACGGGCGATTTATTGCTGAAAGCTTGCGGAAATACTCGTCAACAGGACGCCCTTGTTCCACTGCGGTTATCCCGCTGTAAATCCAGATGTTTGCGCCATAACTGGAAATCAACGGTCTGTTATCGGCATCGGTGGGGTCAAGATGGTTGATGTTGAACCGTTGAGCTGTGGTGGGGCCGCCCCAGTTTTTGGCGGTGGAATCTCCCCAGGTGACTCGCGCTTCGGGTTGACCGGCGGGTGCGGAGTTCTGCATGGTGCCTGTTACCGGACACAATAATAAATGAGGTTTGCCTCTGAAATAGTTTCCCAGTGCCCCAACCCATTCACCCCGTGGCGGAAGAGTGGCGGTTCCTTTGCCAGTAGGAAACGTGTCATTGTGATCATCCACGTACATCATCCACATGATGGGCCATTGTTTCAGGTTGGACATGCACGAGGCCCCGTAAGCTCTCTGCTTGGCTTTGGACAATGCGGGCAACAACATGCCGGCGAGGATCGCGATGATGGCGATAACCACCAGCAATTCGATCAAGGTAAACCCGTGCATCCAGGCTCGGCGGCTGGAATGTGGTGAGAATTTCAGATTGGGGATATAAACTTTCATTGGCATCAAAATTTGATCGTTTTGCAGTGCAAAAAAGGACTGCATGTGTAATACCCAGTATATCAATGGAAAGGGTCATGTATATCGCTCAATTGAGCGATGGAACGGCTTCAACCAACCCTGATACCGGCAGTGGGAATTAAGAAAAAGAAGGGAAACCACACCGAATGGAGTGCTTCGCACCGCGATTCTCGCGATGTCAAATACGACCGGCACTTCGTTTCTTAACAAATTAGTGTTCATTCGTGGTTGATCCGCCCCCGAAATGGCCGCTGCGCCTCTCTGCCAACTCCGGAACCGACGATGCACGGTAACAATACCTCTGCAGCCCCGGAAATGACGATGTACACGGTAACAGGCCTCTCTGCAGCCTCGGAAATGGCGGATGTATACGGTAACAATACCCTCTGCAACTCGGGAAATGAGAGGGAATTTTGCCGAATTGGGATTCAAAGAGAGCCTTTGCCCCTCCGGGGCAGGTTGGAGCACGCTCTGGGCGTATGCCGATTCGGCAAAATTCCCACTCAATTTCCGAGGCTGCAGAGGGTATCACCAGAGCTTTCGCGTCATTTCCGAGGCTGCGGAAGGTATACTATATAGAATAGGATTCAGAACTGAGGGAGACGCACTCAATCGCACCGCTTCTCATAGCGATTTTAGCGCAGATTAGCGATTCAACCTAAATCCGGCAGTTACTTAACCGCTAATCTGCGCTAACCAATGCTAATCCAAGGATTTGCGGGGGGAAAATAATTTGCAACCAAACCACTTGCCAGATGAAGTCCTCGTCTCGCGTGACCGCTTTCCATTAGCGATTATCAGCGCAGATTAGCGGTTAAACTGCGGTTTTTAGCGCGATCGTGGCGTTTTGGTTGCGGTGTAAACTGCCGTTTTTAGACATCTGACCATAGCAGAAATGGAGTTGTGAGCTGCAAAATTAGCCGATTTAGCTCGAAATCACCCTGTCACTCAAATGAGCGATAGACCTGGGCAGGGTGAATTCGTATATACTACCGATTAATGTTCCAAAGCTCCCTATCCAAAAACTTTGGGCAACGCCGGGAATTCAATCGATCTGGCGCGCTTGTTCACCTTGTTTTCCCTTCACTTGCCATGAAAAATATAACTAGAACTCTATTCCTTTTTGCACTGTCTCTAACCATCGCTGAACGAGCCGCCGCCCAGCCGGTGATTACAGCAGAACCCCAAAGCCGAACCAACAACATCGGGGATAATGCCTTATTCAGTGTGACGGCAACGGGAACCGGCGATCTTACGTATCAATGGAAGTTTGGCGGGGGCGATATCACTGGCGCCACCAGCAGTGCGCTGAATGTCGCCGTTGCCGACACAGCGGTGGTTGGCACCTACAGTGTCGTTGTCACCGACGACGATGGCACCACCCCCAGTTCGGGGGCTACCCTTGCGGTTCCGTATGCTGCAAAGAGCATTGCCGTGCAATGGCGCTTCAACAGTGCGCCATACACAGGCACAGGGCTATCCTCTCCTGATATCGGCACCGGCACTGTGGGGCCGGTTGGCGCAGTCCTTTCGGATTCTTCAGCGCCTCGGGCTGGTTCTCCCTCGGATCCTGCCTCCGTTTTGGGAACGGATAACTACAGCCGCACTCTGACCAGGCCGCTGGCGACCACGGAGAACAAGACGGCAGGAATTCAGTTCAGCGCCAGCACGGTCGGCTTTGAAAACTTAGTGCTCACCTTTGAACAGCTAAATACTACACGAAACAGCGCTTACTGGCGCACTCTTTACACGGTTAATGGAACAGACTGGATCGAGCGCGGCGTGGTGGACATGCGCGCGGCGTTTCTTGCGGCAGGTGGAACATCCTACGTCTATTTTTACGATGACTTAACCGGGGTGGAAGGTGTCGCGGGCAACCCGGACTTTGCCTATCGCGTCCTCGCTGAACACGAAAGCACCGCAACCGGTTCCGGGGCGGATGCGTATGTTCCTACCGATCCGAATGACACTTACAACGCAACAGGACAACCTTCAACGCGCTGGGATATGGTCACGATCCTGGGCGTGGAGACTCTGGAGCATCCATCGATCACGCAGCAACCGCAGAGCCAGGCAAGTTATGTCGGCGGAACCGCCTCGTTCACTGTGAACGCAACGGGTGGCAACCTGGAATATCAATGGCGGCACAATACTCAAAATATTGCGGGGGCGACTGATTCTTCCTACACCCGTTCCGACCTTGTAGTCTCCGACGCTGGCGACTATTCGGTCATCGTCAGCAACTCTTTTGGATTCCTCACGAGCGACGATGCAGTTTTGACGGTCGAGGCGGACATTCCTCCTGCCGGCGACCGCTTTTGGTCTGGAAATGGCACCTTGGCTGGTGGAGTGGGCACGTGGGATACCTCGGGTGCAAATTGGGGGACATCCAGTGAAGGTCCATTCTCCCTCCCGTGGATGAACGCAAACCTGGACCGCGCAATTTTTGTTGGAAACGGCAGTCCTGCCGGAATCATCACGGTTGGAGAGCCGATCACGGTGAATACCATCACCGTCACCAATTCAAGCAGCTCAACCTACACTTTTTCGGGCGCGAATAGGATTTCATTCGCTGGAGACGAGCCTGGGATTTACCTTCGAGGCGCCAATAACACTTCTACAACAAACCTCATCAACGTGAACACACCGCTTGGTGGCCCCGTGCTGATCAAGACTGGCGCCGGTCGCGTCAACCTGAACAACAGCGGCAACCGGGTTGAAAAGTGGGTGCTCAGGGGCGGCGTCATTACCGGGACCAGCGCCAACGCGATGTTTGGGACGGGGTATCCTGAAGAGCCTGTTGAAGACTTTATCACCCTTGATGGGGGTGGCCTTGCATCGAATGGAACCATGACGCTTGGCGTAAATCGTGGAATCTATCTGGCGGACACCATCGGCAACAAGATCGGGGTGGGCAGCGGCACCGCAGTGTTTACGATCGATTCGAAGATTAGCGGGCCGGGCGGCATCTCTTTTACACCAAACAACACTTTCCCGGGTCAGATTCATGGTGCGAACGGAACCCACGTCTTCAGCAACCCGAACAACGATTACCAGGGGCCAACGTCTGTTGCACAAACCCAGTTAACACTGGGAGCCAACGAAGTCCTTCCTGACACGACGACGCTTAGATTCTCCGGCAATGGCCGCATGGAATTGAATGGCTTCACGGAGACTGTGACCAAAGTGGTTATTGAGGGCAACAATGCCCGCGTTCTGGATGTGGCTGGCGGCGGCCAATTGATTGCGGACGAGTTCGAGTTGCGCTCTGGTGGAACCACCCTTGGTGTGCTGGCCGGCAGTGGGAGTTTAATCAAGGCCGGATCAGGCAGCATCGGGTTGGGTGGTTTGAACACCTACACCGGTGATACCACCCTGCAACAGGGGACTCTTACCCTCACCGGCGCGGGCCGGTTCGGCAATGGCGACGGAACTGTTTATCTGGACGGCGGCGAGCTTGCCATCGCGGAGAGCCGCACGGAGGAGACGGCCCTGTTGAATCCAATTGTTACCAGGGGTATTTTCGTCATTCGCCCCGGTAACGCCGCCACTGGAAACGTATTCCTGCTTCACAGCGGCACATGGAGCCATCAGGGCGGTGATGTTTATCTTTGGAAGGATACCGACATAGTTTCCGCCTCCCTTGACCTCGCCCTTGCGGGTTCATTTGATTACACGGGCTCGATTGATATCGGTTCGGATTCCAGCTTCCAGCTTACTTCCTATAATCCTGCTGGCACCGATCAGGTCTTCAGCGGTGGACTCAGCGGTTTGGGAACATTTCGTCGTTCCGCCGGTTCGGGCGGAGGTGGACGAACCATTCTGAACACCGATAACAGTTACTCCGGCGGCACCATCGTCGAAGCGGGAACACTCATGGTGAACAATGAATCGGGAAGCGGCACCGGTTCCGGCGCTGTCATAGTTGCGGGTCCAAGCGGCCTGTTGGGTGGCACTGGCTATATTAGCGGCGATGTCACCGTGAACGAGGGCGGCAGCATCACTGCCGGCGATGGCGTCGGCACCTTGACGTTGCAAAACGGTTTGAACCTGAGCAGCAGCGGAACCTACGTCTGGGAACTTGGGGCACTGAAGGACAACAGCGACGGAACGGCTGGAACTGACTTTGATCAACTGGTTATCTCCGGCGCAGAACTCCAATTGGGTGGCAGTTCAAAACTGTTGCTCGAATTCACCGGCGGCACCACCCCGAGTGCATCCAATCCATTCTGGCAGGCGACTCGCACCTGGACGATTATCAATCTGAGCGGTGGCCAGAACTCCGCGAACGCCGGATTTGCCTTCATCGCCAACGGCAGTCAACCGGCAGGCAACTTCTCGACGCAAGTTGACGGGAGCGGAAATATCACCCTGACCTTTGTTCCTGGAGCGCCTGCAGGCCCGGTGATCACCACGCATCCGCAAAGCCGGACCGCCATTGAAGGCACCAGCACAACGTTCACCGTGGAAGCCACGGGATCGAACCTGAGTTATCAATGGTTCCGCAATAACATCGGCAACGCGATCGCAGGAGCGACCACGACGAGCTACACCATCAGCAATGTGCAATTAGGGCAGGCTGACACTTACTTCGTCGCGGTGTATAACAGCCTGAGTTCTGAAACCAGTTCCCCCGCGACATTGAGCGTTGTGCTGCCTCCGGACATTGAATCGCTAAGCGGCGCTGGAACGGGCGAGGTCGTCATGACCTGGGACACGGTCTCCGGCGCAGAATATTCGGTGCAATACAACACCGATCTTTCGACTTCGAACTGGATCACTCTGAGCAACTTTGTTGGAGCAGGTGGAAGTGTATCGGTCACCAACGCCCCGGCTCCCGGAGATCCGCAACGGTTCTACCGATTGTTGATCGAGTAACGAGATGCCTGTCGGCATCGCAACCAAACATTAATCTCCCGCAGTCAAACGGCTGCGGGCGATTAAGAATTTAGCGGACCGAAAGACTGCGGGAGCGCCTTGGGAACATTGCTTTCGCCAAGCGCTCGCAATTCGCAGATGCCTGCCGCGCTGTGACAGTGTTTTACAGCGCCACTAGATGGGCATCCGAGGCCTAGTCGTGGAAAGGCTTTTATTATTTGAAATGAGAACATTCCTTGGCTTTTCGATTGTCTACCTTGCCGCGTTTGTCGGGCAAAGTATTGCTGGCGCTGCCCCGATTGCGACTGAAGTCGGAAAGGCATCCCTAAAATCCACGGTGCAAATCCGGTTTGTTGATAGCGCAACGGGCTATGCGGTTGAGCCGGAAGTTGTTTCTACACGTTTGCACCGGGCGCAGGCCGAACAGCACTTTGGCAAAGGGCAGCAGATTCAACCGGGGCGCGCTTCGATGGCTTTGGAACATGGGTCGCACACCATTACGGCAATTTCCCAACATCATAAAGCGATGTCTGGTGAGTTGAACGTGAAGGAAACACAGCTTTACCCAATTTATTTTTTGCTTGATCCCATTGAAGAGCCACGCGAGTTGCACTCAGATTACATTGCTACGTTGCAGCGCGATGATGCGATGCTGATCCAGGGATTCATTGTGGATGAAGCAACAGGCGAACCGCTACGCGATGTGCGCGTGAGTTCGATTCCAAGTGGTGTGAATACTTCAACCGATGGACGGGGATTCTTCCAGTTTCATATTCCGTTGCCGACGGATTTTGCATCTGAGGCCCCGAATCTAAGTTTTGAAAAAACGGGTTACCGGGTGGAGGACAGGGAGCACCTGGAACTATGGCCGCGTGGAGATTGGGCTTATCAGATCCGGCTGGAACGCGGAAATGGACGCAAAATAATCGATGAGCGAACTTCGCGCCGTCGCGCACCAGCCAGTGCATCGCTGGCAAAGCAAGAACCTGTTGCGCAGAAAACGGCAGTCGAAGACCAGCCGCTGTTAATGTCGGCGCAAGCATTTCAAATCGAGGCTGCGACCGAGCCAGGCAATGCCACAGTTCGGGTGCCCCGCAACATCCGGGTCGAAAAAAACGGGGTGATCTACTACGTGACGCTGAACTACTACGCCAAACGCGTGCTGCCCTCCGAGTGGATCAACTCCTGGGCCAACTACACTGGTGGAAGCAACAGTCTGAACGCTGGCGCAGTCGTCGTCCGTTCCTATGCCATCAACAAGATCAATGGTGCGGGAGCATCGAGCGATTTCGACATATGCGGCACCAGTTCGTGCCAGGTTTTCAACCCGACCACCACAGCCTCTGCCAGCAATCGGGCCGTGGATTACACTGACGATTGGGTGATGATCACTTCAAACGGCAACATCGCCAACACTGAGTATTCTGCAGAAAATAATTCAATCGGCTTTACCTGTGGAGACGGTTTTACCGCGCCCTCCGGCGGTTGTCTTTATGATCCGGCATGCAAGGGCGAAACCCGATTCGGTCATGGACGCGGGCTTTGTCAATGGGGTTCAGCGCGCTGGGCGACCGGACGAAGAATGGCTGGACGATCGAGCGGCGATGGAACGCCCAATGGTTTTCCGCTACGCGACTGGATCTGGATTCTGCAACACTACTATCCCAACCTGACGCTCACCAAAGGCGTGCCGCTGATGATCGGCGACGACATCAAAGCGCGCGTGAGTCTTAATGTGCGGGCGTGTTCCGACGGCGGAATTGAAAATGGTGTTTCCTGTCTCCTGATTGCGACGAAATCTGCCGGGCAGACCGGAACAATCATTGGCGGGCCCAGCGTGGTGACAAATGACGGCAAAGGGTTCACTTGGTATCAGGTGCAATGGAATGACACCGGTTCAACGACCGGTTGGTCTGCGGAAAATTATCTGGAACGGGTATTCCCGATTCCAGCGGCTCCGGGCGGACTGACGGCCGCTGCTGAATCAACCAATCGAATCAACCTGAACTGGACCGACACAGGTGACGTTGAAAGCAGGTTTGAAATCGAGCGCGGCCAAGGTTCAAACGGCCCCTGGCTTCGCATAGCCAGCGTGGATGCGAATGTGACCAATTACTCCGATCTCCATCTTCATCCTGCGAGCCAATGGTATTATCGCGTGAGAGCAGTCAACGCGGGTGGAACTTCCAGTTACACCACGGTCGCAAATGCCACGACGCCAGGTGTTCCTCCGGTGCTGGCCGCCATTTCAAACAAAACAGTCACCGACGGTACACTTTTGACGTTCACCAATTCTGCGACCGCGCCGGAGCGCGTTCAACTGATCACCGATTTTGAACCGTTCATGAGTGAAATGGGCAATGGCGTTGTCCTTGTTCGCACCCCTAATTTTTCCGGCAGTACAACAAATTTTCTGAACGGCGCGCCGGAAAGAGACATTGCCGCGATAACCGACATCTTTCCGAGTGGACAGGGTGCGGTTGGCAAAGTGCTTAAAGTGAGTTGTGAGGTGACCAATGCGAATAACGCGTGGGTGCGCCTGACAACTTCCAACACCGAGACATTCGGAAACCCTGTAATTGATTTCACCAAAAAACTTCGTTTCGACATCCATTCAGACAGGCCAGTGAAAGTGGCCGTAGGTTGCCGCGAAACTACGACTGCTTTGGGCACGGCAGTCGGAGCGAACGGCGGCACAACTGGATCCAGCATTGAATGGGCGGGTGTCACAAATGTCAGCAGTGGCGCTCCGATGCCAAATCGCACTGTTTCGGCAGGCGTTTGGACAAACATGAGTTTTGATTTTTCCACCGAACCGATACGAAGTTTCTCCGGCGGAAACGGAGTTCTGTCCACTGCCTCAGGACTTGGAGTGTTAGAGCATCTGGCCATTGTCCCCACTGATGGCACAGGCATTTACAATTTGCATCTCGACAACTTAGCCGTTCTGACACCGAGGATTTTGACATACAGCCTTGGCGCAGGTGCTCCGGTTGGGGCGAGCGTTCATTCAACAAGCGGCGTGTTCACTTGGACACCGGCAGTAAATCAAGGAGGCGCACATAACATCTCAGTCATCGTTGCCGACAACAGTGTTCCTCAATTGAGCGCGACCAACACCTTTAGTGTCGTAGTCAACGAAAGTCAGTTTGCTGTCGGCATTAGCAGCCAGCCTCAAGATGCAACGGTTTCCGTGGGTGCGGATGTCACGTTCATTGTGGAAGCAACCGGCGGAGCGTTGCACTATCAATGGCGGCGGAATGGCGTTGATCTCCCCAGCCAAACGAGTTCATCGCTTTCTTTAATAAATGCTCAACCAGCCAATGCGGGCAGCTATTCAGTCGTAGTCAGCAATTCTGTTCAGTCGGTTATCAGTTCCGATGCAGTGCTGACCGTGCTGATGCCAATTGACATCACCAGCCAGCCCCAGAGCCGGACGAATAATATAGGTGATAATGCGTTCTTCAGTGTTGGCGTGACCGATGAAAATATAAGTTATCAGTGGCAGTTCAATGGCGCCGAACTGGAGGGAGCGACAACAAGCAGCCTGAACATCCCGGTAGACGATATTGGAAGGGCAGGGACTTATACTGTTGTTCTCAATGGCCCATCTTTTGAAACTGCAGTGAGTGCCGGGGCGGTTCTTTTCATTCCTTACGGAAACCTGACAAAGCTTGCCCAATGGAATTTTAACAGCAACCCGTCGGATAATGATCCGACTACCGGCTCCTTTTCGCCCTCGGTGGGTTCCGGCATGGTGGCGCTGTTTGGCGGTGCTCAATCGGTGTTTGTCAATGGCGCGGCTTCGGACCCGGCTTCACTGGGATTGGATAATTCCTCATGGCGAATTGATACCTACCCGGCTTCCACCGGTGAGAACAAATCCCGTGGAATTCAGGCTGAGGTCAGCACGCTCGGTTATAAGGATATCGTCCTGAGTTGGGAACGGCGGCAACAAGCTCAAGCGAGCAGATATGTTCGCCTGCAATATACCGTTGATGGCGTTGATTGGGTTGATCACACGGTGCATGAGGTGACGGTCGCAGCTGTTTATTTTTTTCAGGCAAGTGAGTTTTTCGATATTCCGGGTGCGAGTGACAATCCGAATTTTGCATTCCGCATTGTTCCTGAATGGCAGAGCACGGCAACCGGTTCTGGCGCCTCTGCTTATGTCAGCACAACGGGAGGTACTTATAGCAGCAGCGGTAACATGCTTCACGACATGCTCACTGTTTTGGGCACCCCGCTCAGTCCGCCTGTTCTCATTTCCTCACCTTCAGCGCTGACAAACAATGCGGGGGAAACAGCCGTGTTGACCGCTTCTGCGATGCGCGTTGATACGGTGATGTGGACCAGGAACGGTGCGCCTGTTGGCCCCGGAGAAATCACGGTCGAGGACGGTATAATCACCAGCAGATTGACCATCGGCAACGTTCAGAGTGGTCATGCTGGAAATTACATAGCGACGTTCTTCAACGAGGACGCGCCACATGGAATCGCGAGTGAATCAGCCAATCTTACAGTGCTTCTGCCTCCGAGTGTTACAATCTCGCGCGTACCTTCAACCCTTGCAGTGATGGCTGGTTTAAACGTTTTATTCACCGCCAGCGCGGTCAGCGAAGATCCTGTCGAATATCAGTGGCTCAGAAATAATGAACCGATCAGCAATGCAACCAACAGCACGCTGGGAATCGATCCGCTCCTGCCAGGGGACGCTGGCAATTATCGAGTTGCGGCCAGCAACGAACAGGGAACCACGCTCAGCAGTATCTCCAGTTTGTCTGTCCTGCCGGACCCGAATCCTCCGGTCGCCAAAATAAACGTACCCGCAAAAAGCCAGAGGGTCACAGACGAGACAGTCAGTAGTTCTCAATTGGCAATTGACGGAACCGCCACCGACGTGGAGCGAATTCGCATGGTGAAATATTCGATCAACAGTGCCGCTTATGAAGAAGCCGCAGTGGAGTTGGCGGCGAATGAAAACTCTTTAACCTGGACTGCCACTATTCCGATTGAGATTGGAACAAACATTCTTTCTGTGCAGGCATTCGATGCCGCAGGCCGGTCTTCTGCAGTTGTGACACATTCATTTTTTTATGTGAAGCCGCACCCGCTGGATGTGAATATCACTGGTATCGGCAGCATTTCACCGAACTTGAATGGCGCGTCTTTGGAAATTACAAAATTTTATAACCTGCTTGCCGTGCCGCTGACAGGGAGTAACTACATGTTCACCAACTGGAGCAAAGGAATTGCCCCGAATGACGAAGTGATTGCCAGCACTCCGTTGTTGAGCTTCGCGATGGAATCGAATCTCGTGCTGAACGCGAATTTCATCACCAATCCGTTTGCGAAAGCCATGGGCATTTACTACGGGTTGTTTGCTGAAACTGATACCAACGTCATGCGTGTGTCTCATGCCAGTTCGGGTGGATTCACCATGAAGGTAAACGCCAAATCCGGTTACAGCGGCAAATTGCTCCTCGATGGAAACGCGGTCACTTTCAGCGGCAAATTTGCTTTGGCTGGAGACGCAGCCCGGACCATCGCCCGCGTCAAAGCAGGAAAGCCTGAGCTTCATATCAACCTGCAGTTGGATTTTGCTGGTGGCAGTAGAAAAACTACCGGTGTCGTGAGCTGTTTGGAAGAGGGATGGACGGCGTCAATGGAAGGAAATTGTTTGCTGTTCAGCGCGAAGAATAATAATCCTGCCACAGAACTCATCGGCACATACACGATGATTCTTCCCGGTGCTGAAGAGAGTAGCCAGGGGCCAACGGGCTATGGTTATGGATTATTAACCGTCAACAGCAATGGGATATTGAAAGTGAGAGGTCACCTTGCGGACGGCATAAAATTCAAACAAGCCGTGGGGTTGACTGAGGATGGCACCTGGGCGTTCTATGCGCCTGCCTACCAGGACATCGAAGCTTTAGGAAAGCCGTTTCGAGGATCCTTGTTCGGATGGCTCTCGATCAGCAGCAATACACCCGTCGGCACGGTTCACTCGATTCACACCGGCGTTGGAGTTGCTCAATACGCCGCTGGATATACAAACGGTGTAACGCTCGCTGGATCGCAGTGGAGCGTACGGAAACCGTCGTTAGCGGAAACAAATCTCACCATCAGTTTTGCACAAGGCATCTTCGGCAGCAGTTCACTCGTGAAAAACGGAGCGATGAACGACAAAGGCGCGCTGGTTATTGACAAGATTCACAACGACACGGATCGCGTGGCCGCGTCCGTGGCGGGGAAGACCGGCCTCTTCAAAGCGAGTTTCCTGCGGGACGGTCTGGCCATCAGAGCCCTGGGCGCGGCATTGCAGGATCAGAATATGGCTTTCGGGTTTTTCTTGCATGAAGGAGGGAACGGTTCTGTTGAACTGCTACCATCCGCCGAATAGAGTATAAGCGCGTCACCCCGTCACCTATGGCAAGGTGAAGCCTAGCATATTTTAGCTGCGATTTTTGCCCACTGTGTCTCTGTTGGAAAACCTGGACGCACTTAGACCGGCCGTGTCACTCATTTGAGCGATAGACGCAATCGTTCGCGATTTGTCAGAATCACCCCCGATTACCACAACCGGAGAATTCCCCATACAAAAACCAAGCTGCAACCCCATCAACGATAATATATGAAAATAAACCGCCTCTCACAACCACCTTACGGTGGTTTCTTGAAAGCAAAGCTCATCAGACGAGGAACAATGATTCTGCAAGCATCACTTTGCCTTGCGATGGCTCAAAGCGCGTTTGCTGCTGACCGGTTTTGGTATGGCAACACGGGATGTGTCGAGGGCGGTGGCGGCAGCGGGCAGTGGGGGGGAACATCAGGAACCGGCATTTCATGGAAAACTGTGGATGATGGCGTCTGTGGCGGTCAAATAGCGTGGATAAATGCGAATGGCGATGATGCTATTTTCGGCGGCACAGGCGGGACTGTCTCGGTTCGGAATATTTCCACTGCTGGCAACAGTCACACCATCAATAGAATTCACGTGAAAGCAGGCGACTATATATTCGTCGCTTACAACGAGAACGCTGGCAACCAGCTAATCACTTCCGGCAGATTCACTGTGGATGCAAACTGCACTGCCGATATTAATGTTGCCGCAACTATTCGAGCCTTAAGGTTCAGTACACCCACCGGACAGCCATTGATTCTTGATGGCGCTGGAACGTTTCGGTTTCAAAACACCAACAACCGGTTGCTCGTTAACGGAATTCATATCACTGGAGGCGGCACATACGACTGCACGATAGGAACAGCTGATCGGGGATGGGGAATTGCCCCGGCGGAATTCGTGGCTGATTTTCTAATGATCTCCAACAATTCCACACTGCAAATATCCACTACGACGAGTCCGGGTGTGAACCGTGGCGTCACCATCGGAAATGGTGGTGGCAGAATCCAAGCGAGCAGCGCCAACACGATTTCAGCTCTAATAACAGGATCTTCCACGCTGACGAAACTCGGGAATTCTACTTTAACTGTGAGTGCCGATAACACGGCAACATTTACGGGACCGCTCAAGGTCAGTGCCGGAACTCTGGCGCTGAGTGTTAACGGTTCTTTTGCGGGCAGCCCAACCATCACCTTGGATTCCGGTGCCACTCTCAATGCGTCAGTGCGAACAGACGGGACTTTAGCCATCGGCGGTTCACAGAAATTGACCGGCGCGGGCACAGTCACCGGCATTGTGTCGCTCACCGGCACCGTTGCTCCCGGGAGTGAAGGAGTGGGCACATTAAACCTCACCGGCAATCAAACCTGGAATCCGGGCGGCGCATATGAATTTGAGTTTGCCTCTACAACGGGCGTGGCTGGAACGGACTGGGACCGATTGAACATCACCGGAAACCTGGACATCCAGGCGACCGATGAGGTGACATTCACCATCAAGGTGGCAACTCCCGGAGATGACGCCAGCAACTTTGACAATGACGAGGCTGCTGCATGGACCATCTCCAGTGTCAGCGGCACGGTGGACAACTATGCTGCCAATAAGTTTGCAGTGAATTACGCCGATGTGAGCAATGATCTCGCGGGCGGAACCTTTGTGATGGATGAGATTCCGTTAACGGTGAAATTTGTCCCCAACCAGGCTCCTACCGCCAGCAACCCCACCTTGGAACGCGGGGCAGGCGCACCCGGCCAGATTCAAATCGTCCAGCTTGGAAGCGATCCCGATGGTGATGGCATTCTCATAGTGAATTTTGCAGAAACGACTCCCGAAGGAGCGACGGTTTCTTCCGATGGCACCTACCTTTATTACACCCCGGGACCCAACGGCAATGTGGGTGACACTATTTCCTACACCATCCGCGACGCGCGTTCGTATCGGGCGGGAGACACGTTCCGCACTGCTTCCGGCACAATCGCCGTCACAGTGGGCGCTGGATCCGGTCCGGTGATCACACAACAACCGGGCAGCCAGACTTTGAACTACGGAGCGACTGCAACGTTTACTGTCGCGGCCGGCGGCGCCGGAGAGCTCACGTATCAATGGCAGAAGAACAACGTCAATATTGAAGATGAAGAAGGAAAAATTTCTGGAGTCACAACTTTGAGCCTGGCGATTGCGAATGTCACTGCTTCCGACGCGGGCGCTTACAAAGTGCTGGTCACCGATGACGACGGCACCACACCGAGTTCGACTGCGACTTTGACCGTGAACGATCCGGCCATCACGCAACAGCCCGAAGGACAAACGGTTGCCGCTGGCGCAAACGTGAATTTCAGCGTCACTGCCATCGGCGGCGGGACGCTCGGTTACCAATGGACCAAGGGAGGCAACGACATTTTCGGCGCAACCACCTCGGCGTTCAATTTGAGCAATGTTTCCCAGGCAGATGCCGGAATGTATGCAGTGGTGGTGACTGGCGCGAGCATCGTTACCAGCCAGGGCGCAGTACTAATTGTCATTGATCCACCATCTCTGAGCGGGCTTGCGAACAGCACAAAAGATTACAACACAACCGCCACCTTCACCGTTGTGGCCAGCGGTGTTGGTCCATTCACTTACCAGTGGAAAAAAGGAATTGAGTCTTTGTCGAATGGAGGAAAAATCTCGAGCGCAACCGGTGCGACGTTGAACATCGCCAATGTGACTTACCAGGAGGCAGGGAGTTACACTGTGGACGTCACTAACGGCGGCGGAACGACCAGCGCGTCTGCAAGTTTAACGGTTAACGACCCAATCATCACAACACAGCCAGTCAGCCAAAGCAAAAAAGTGGGACATTCTGTGACGTTTAGCGTGGTTGCCGCCGGCAGCGAAACGCTCGGTTATCAATGGCGTCTTGAAGGAACCGATATCGCCAGCGCCACCGGATCCTCCTACACTTTGAACAGCGTGCAGCTGTCCGATGCAGGAGAGTATTCAGTGGTTGTAAGTCACATCGGCGGTTCTGTCACGAGTGAGGACGCCACCTTGACGGTCATCGTGCCGTTGCCCGCCGGAGATCGGTTCTGGGCTGCAAACAGCATTAATGCGGGCGGTGCTGGAGCGTGGAATACCACGGCTGAAAAATGGGGGCTTGATTCCGCAGGACCGTTTGACGTGGTGTGGGACAACGAAAATCTCGACAGTGCTGTTTTTGTCGGCGATGGCGTTCAGCCCGGGGCCATTTCGATCGATGCGCCGGTTACAGTGAATAAGATCATTGTCACTAACGCCAATGCCACACCAGGCTACAGTTTCACCGGCACCATTCCCATCACTTTTGCAGGCGAGGATGCGAAGATTCATATCCATGGACCCGCTACTCCACAGGACAACAATACTTCGGCGACAAACACAGTGGCAGTGACTGCCCCTCTGTCTGGTCCAGTCCTGATCAAAGATGGCCCTGGCCGGATGAACGTCAACAACACTGGTAATTCTGTCGGTAAATGGATCATCAAGGGCGGGTCCGTTACTGTTAATGGCGCGAATAACAGCGCGAACCGAATCTTTGGTTCGGGCGTTCCTGCAGAGCCGATGACAGATTTCATTACGATGGATGGCGGCGGTGTCGGTTTCCAGGCCGCAGGTTCATTTGCGGTGGGGGTTAACCGCGGAATTTATCTGGGCGAAGGTGGAGGGATGCTCGGGAATAGTGACGGTGCCGGCGTCATTACCATTGACGGCCCGATTACTGGTCCTGGCAGTCTTTACTTTCCATCTTTTGCAAGTTGGCCGGGCCGTGTTCAAGGCGCCAACTCGACATTTATCATCAGCAATCAAGACAACAACTTCGAAGGAAACATCTTTGTCGAAACATGCACCATCACATTGGGCAACGATCAGGTTTTTCCAGCCACTGCAACGCTCTTTTTAGGTGACGGTGGAGCCTTGAACGGCCATTTGAATCTGAACGGTTTTCATCAAACGATTGCAAAACTTGTTATTGAAAGCACTGGCAACTCCCGGGTACGTGACAGCATCGGTGGTGGAAGCTTGTCTGCATCTGAATTTGATTTGCGCCGTGCCTCCGTGGCGCAAACAACAACGGCCCCATTGGCGGGCAGCGGCTTTCTAAGAAAAACAACTTCGGGTCAAATCAACTTAAGCGGTGTGAACACCTATTCCGGTGATACACTAATCGAGGAAGGGGTGCTGGCGCTTACGGGTTCAGGTTCATTCGACTACAGCCCTAACATTTACATCGCCGCTGACGCAACGCTTAGCGTTACTGGACGCACTGACGGAACGCTTCACCTGGGCAGCGCGCAAACATTGAGCGGTTCCGGTTCACTCGTGGGCGCGCTTTCGGTCAACGGCACCCTCGCACCTGGCACCAGTATCGGAGAACTGAGCAGCGGTTCCCTAACCTGGAACAGCGGTGCGATCTACGAATGGGAAACCGCCAGCGTGACTGGCACTGCCGGAGAAGATTGGGATCACCTGAATATCACGGGTAACTTGGACATCCAGGCAACCGTTGAGAACAGGTTTATCATCCAGATCAAGGCTCCGTCCGAAGGCTTTGAAAACTTCGACAACAACGTCGCCGCTGAATGGGTCATCGCTAGTGTGAGCGGTTCAGTCTTGAACTTTGCCGCAGATAAGTTTGATGTGGATTACTCGGCTGTGATCAACAATCTCGCGGGCGGAATCTTCACAGTGGCGCTCGAGGCTGGTTCGCTGAAAGTAAAATTTATTCCGAACGGCGCTCCCGTGGCCAGCAGCCCAACTGTTGCCCGCGTTTCCGGTCAGCCTGTTTCCATCGCGATTGCAAACCTCGCAAGTGATCCTGACAACGATGCAATCGAATTGGTGAACTTCAGCGAAACCACTGCTGAAGGAGCAACCGTGAGTGTTGACGGCTCGAACCTGGTTTATACACCGGGAGCAAACGGCGATGTCCCGGACTCCATCTCCTACACCGTTCGTGACGCCCGCGCCTATCGGATCGGTGACACGGTGCGGACGGCGTCCGGCACAGCCACCATTGTCATTGAGTTCGCGCCATCGGTGGTGATCTCGCCAAATCCAGCAACGGTTCCGCTCGGCGGCAGTGTGACGTTTACCGCGGGAGTCACAGGAACCGAGCCGTTGACGTTTCAATGGTCGTTTAATGGCTTGCCGATCAACGGCGCAATCACTTCGATCTACAGCATCACGGGTGTCTATTCGGACCAGCAGGGAACTTATACCTGCGACGTGTCAAATAGCGCGGGCAACGCATCGGCAGATGCGGAATTGACCATAACGAATTCAGCTTCAGACATTGCGCCGCCTCTTGTGAAGCTGCTAAGTCCTTTGCCGAAGGCCATCGTCACAGAAGGCCCCTTGGTTACGTTGAAAGGTTCAGCAACTGATGATGTTCAAGCCGCCCGGGTTACGCTTGTTTTGAACGGAGTATCGTACCTGGTTGATGTGACACTGCCCGATCCAGCAAAGCCGAAGATCGGCGCGTGGGAAACGACTCTGGAAGTTTTGGTCGGCACAAACACTCTGACACTCCAGGCAGAAGATTACACCGGAAAAAAATCGGCTGTGCTCTCGACGTTCTTCGTCTATGGCGTTCCAGAACCGTTCACCCTGGAGGTTGTTGGTTCCGGCACCGTCGCAATGAAGCTGCCGAAACTTCTTCTCGGAACAGGTCCGAACAATATCACTCTGAACATCGCTCAGAATTATCAACTGACGGCCATTGCGCCACCAGGCCAGGTGTTCAGCAACTACTATCGCGTGGATACAGAACAAGAAGTCTCCACCGATCTGATTTACGCGTTTGTCATGGAAACGAACCTGCAGTTGCGGGCGAATTTCATTGAGAATCCATACAACCAGTTTGCCGGTGTTTACCATGGTTTGTTCTTCAACCCGGCGGATGTGGTGCATGATCAATCCGGTTATCTGCAGATGAAAGTGAAACCAGCGTCTACCCCGAAGATCAACGGCGCGACCTTCAGCGCCAAGTTGCTGATTGATGGCAATGCGGCATCCGCGAGCGGTAAATTCGACTTGAACGGTCGTGCCACCGTAACCGTTTCCCGCGCGAAATTCGGCAAGGACCCGCTCACGCTGACTCTGCGGTTGCCTGTCGGCGAGGAAGCCGCATCTGTTCCGGGTGATCAAATTCTTGGAACGGTTTCCGAAGGCGAAGCCTGGACGGCATCTCTTCAAGGCGACCGCGCGACATGGAGCCTGACCAACACGACCGACATGGCAAATGCCTATACGCTGGCGATCTCTGGCGCTGAGAACAAAGAGGATGGACCTACCGGATTTGGTGGCGCAGCGGTTTCTGTGGTCAACATCGGCAAGGTGAAAGTCTCTGGCAAAAACGGGGACGGCTCGAACCTGAAGGCCGGCACCTTTTTGTCCAAAGAGGGATACATCCCTGTGTATTCGCCTGCTTATATCCGTGAGCGGATGCATGAAGGAAAGAACCTGAAGGAAGCTCATGGATCGGTGATTGGCTGGGTGCAACTGCTGCCCAATACCAATTCATTGAATCCGGAAAATCTTGCGCCGCTTGGAATCGTGCATTGGAACAAGCTGGTGGCGAGCCCGGTTGAAACCGAAGGCTATCCGAGCGCATTCAACATCACTTCGGATATTCTGGGCTCCTTGCAAGGAACTCCCGTCCTCAAAGTGCTGAATCTGACAGAGGCTACCGCGACATTGTCTGGAGGCAATCTCATCGAGCCTCTGTCGGCAGATGGCCCTTACAATGAGAAGAATGCCTTGGCCATTGAAAAGGCTTTGAACACGCAATTGCAATTGAAGCTTGGAGTGAACATCAAGACTGGACTGATGAAAGGATCATTCCGCCATCCCGGTAATCCAGAAATCGCAACAAAGTTCACTGGTGTTGCATTGGCAGATTATAACATTGGACTCGGCTCGTTTATGGATGCCGGAGTGAGCGGCGTGGTTGAATTGGGAGCGATGCTGCCCCCGGAGCCATCTGTCGAATAATAAGTTACAGAATCAAATCGAACTGCAATCCCTCAGAGGCAACTCTGAGGGATTTTTGATTTCGGTGCACTCCACCTTCCGATTGCGGAGTGAAAATTCCGTAAACACAATCTCCACCCTCCGATTGCGAAGTCATTTGGCACTCGCATCCTCACTCAATTGAGCGATGGACATGATGTTCCTGCTCCTTGCATTATATAAGTGCGCAGCCATGATTTTCCCTCACCAAAAAAACAATAAAGCAACGGATGTTGGACTGACAACCGTCTTCATCTCCCGGTGTTGCCTAAAGCCCCGCGAAAGCATCAGATTCACCCTCTCTCTGCTTGTTTTGTTCGCTGCATTTACCTGGTCAGCTCATCATTGGAATGTATCCGCACAAGAGGGGACAAAATCGGTGCAAATCCGGTTTATGGACAGCGCAACCGGTTATGCAATTCAGCCGGAACACATTTCCATTCGCTCGCATGGGTTCGACGCAGGCGAAAAGTTGCCTCAAACTTTACATTCCGATAACGGCGGCCGCGCTTCCGTTCAACTGGAGCGGGGGCGTTACACGATTGCGGTCAGTTCACCAAACCACGAGCCGATGTCTGTGGAATTTGAGGCGAATCAGAACCGTTCTTCGCGGATGCAGTTCATGTTGGATCCGATTCAGAAACCGCTCGAACTGCAGGTGGAACAAATTGAAGCGTTGCATCGGGTGGGTGAGACGCTTATCCAGGGATTCATCGTGGATGATCACACCGGCGAACCTTTGCCCAATGTGCGGGTGATATCGTCTGCCAGCAGGACAGCAGCGGTGACCGATGCACGCGGTTTTTTCAGATTCCATGTTCCGGTTCCAGCGGCGCAACATCTTGAACCAACAAATCTTACCCTGGAAAAGCCGGGCTACCGCACTGAGGAACGGCGCTATCTTGAATTATGGTCACGCGGGGATTTGACATACTGCATCCGGTTGGAGCGCGGCAGCGGACGTCAAGTCGTGGATGAACGTGGATTACGTCGGCGAGAAGGGGGCGTTGGTGAACCTTTGGACCTGGAGAATAATTTTGAAAAATCCATATCCTACGCTGCGGAATCAACGATGGAAGAACCCGGTGTCCCTGATGCATCACCAGCAACGTTTAATCCCGCCACTTCTGAACCTGTCGTAATGGCGGCCACAACCCCGGCGAACTCGACAGTGCGTGTCCCGCGAAATATCCGTGTGGATAAAGTCGGCACGCTGCACTACGTCAGCATGGATTATTACGTCAAACATGTGTTGCCCGCGGAATGGATTTCCTCCTGGCATACGAACAGTTTGAATTCGGGGGCAGTTGCGATTCGTTCTTATGCTATTGCCAGGATGAACAACTCCGGTTCAAACAGCAGTAGCGACATTTGTGGAACAAGCACCTGCCAGGTTTTTAACCCGACACTGACGACAACGCGAACGGATCGCGCGGTGGAATTCACCGAGGACTATGTGATGGTCAACAACAGCGGCAACATCTCCAGCACTGAGTATTCCGCGGAAAACAATGGTCCGAACAACGATTGTGGTGACGGATTCACCGCTCCCACCGGGGGTTGCCTTTACGACCCGATTTGCATCGGGCAGTCCCGCTCCGGGCACGGACGCGGCCTCTGCCAGCGCGGTTCCAATCGCTGGGCAAATGGATCCAGGGGATATTCGCAACGAGACTGGATTTGGATTCTCGAGCATTATTATCCGAACCTCAGATTATTTAAAGGCGCCCCGCTGGTGGTTGGTGACGATGTCAAATCGCGTTCCAGTAATTGCAATGTGCGAGCGTGTCCCGGCGGCGGAATTGAGAGCGGAGTTTCATGTGCTTTGATCACCACAAAAGCGTCGGGACAGACCGGCGTCATCATCGGCGGACCAGTTCGTATTACGGAGGATGATAAAGGGTTTACCTGGTATCAAATACAATGGAATGACGGGAGTTCCACAACCGGATGGTCGTGCGAGAACTATATCGAGCGAGTGTTCCCCGCGCCCACTGCGCCAACTGGCCTGAGTGCCGCCGCAGTTTCGACGAGCCAAATCAACCTCGCGTGGACGGACACGAGCGACGTCGAAACCAGTTTCGAAATTGAACGAGCGCCAGCGGCCTCCGGACCCTGGATAGAAATTGCAAGGGTTGCCGCGAATGAGACGACGTATTCGGACGGAAATCTTTTTTCTGCCAGCACATGGTTTTACCGGGTGAGAGCGCGCAATGCCGGAGGAGCCACGAGTTACACGACCATTGCAACTGCCACAACGCATGGGGCGGTTGCGCCGACGCTGGCAGCGATCCCGAACCGAACGATTTCACAGGGCGCAACCTTTACGTTTACTGCGGCTGCCACCGCGCCTGAGCGCATGCAACTCATCACTGATTTCGAGCCGTTCATGAGCGAAACAGCCAATGGCGTGGTCTTGTTCCAAATGCCGACGAACTCCAGCACCACTCGCAATTTCATCAATTCAGCGGTGAACGTCGGGACCAACAATGTTGCTGCGGTGACCGATAATTATCCGGTCATTGGCTACACACCCGGCAAAGTGCTTCTGGTCACGTGCCAATTCACCAATGCCAGCAATCCCTGGCTGCGTTTGACCACAGAAGGCACGGCGACGCTGCCCAACCCAGTCATTGATTTCACAAAGAAGCTGCGGTTCAACATCCGTTCCGATCGCGACATCCGTGTGGCAATCGGTTGCCGTGAAACAACAACGGCGACAGGAACAGCCATTGGTGCAAACGGCGGGATCACCGGACCAATCGAATGGGTCGGAGCAACGAATGTCGCCGGAACCGCGCCAGTGCCGAGTCGTGTGATTATCTCCAATTCGTGGACCACACTGACGTTCGATTTCAAGAACGAGCCAATCCGGAATTTTTCCGGTGGAAACGGAATTCTTTCCACAGCATCCGGATTGGGAGTGCTGGAACATCTCGCAATTGTTCCGGCAGGCGGCACCGGAGTTTACAACATTTACGTGGATAGCTTCGTCGTGGTCGGTATACCAGGATTCACATACAGTCTGGGGCCAAATGCGCCGAGCGGAGCCAGCATCCATCCGGTCACCGGTGTATTCAGTTGGACTCCGACGCAGAGCCAAAGTCCCAGCACGAATCTCATTTCCGTGATTGCAACAGACGACACATTGCAGGCATTGAGCGCAACGAACACGTTTACTGTTGTGGTTCAGAATAGTGTTCCGAACAGTCCGCCGATGCTCGCGCCCATTTCCAATCGCACGATCAATGCGGGGCGAACCGTCACCGCCACCGCCGAAGCCTTTGATCCGAACCCGGGCGACACATTGACTTTCAGCCTTGGCACAGGCGCTCCTGCAGGCGCTTCGGTGAATGCAGTCACAGGCGTCTTCACCTGGACGCCGGGGGATGCGGACATCAACACGACACGGACCATTACGATGCAGGTCACTGACGATGGCTCGCCCTCGTTAAGCGGTTCGACCAGTTTTGATGTCGTTGTCCTGCCGAGGAATAATCCGCCATTAATCTCGCCGGTCAGTAATCGCTCCGTTCATATTGGATCCTCGATTGTGTTAACGAATACCGCCTTTGATTTCAATTCAGGGGACGTGTTGACCTTCAGCCTTGATCCTGGTGCGCCGACCGACGCGATTATCAATCCAACTACCGGCGTGTTCGTATGGACCCCGGGTGCAGCCGCGGCAAATTCAGTGAATTCAATCACCGTTCGTGTAACCGACAACGGGTTCCCACCATTGAGCGGCAGCACGACTTTCAACGTGGCAGTCGCTCCCACGCTGGAGACGGATAGTATCTCGATTTCTGACAACACGATTACCTTCACATGGAGTGCCCTTGCAGGCGTTACTTACCGAATCGAGTATAAGAGCAACCTTTCGGATGCAAATTGGACACTGCTTGCGCAGGTCACTCCCGCTGATTCAGCCGGAACATTCTCCGAAGAAATTTCTGAAAGTAACCCGCAGCGATTCTATCGCGTCGTAAAAGATTAAATCGTGAAAATCCGTATCGAAGATTTGAGACAGAAAGAACCAAAGGACGCTTTGCCGTGTTTTATGCCGGCCACGTTTCGATTGCTCGGTTTGCTGGTGGTTTCGCTTGTGACCGCAGGCTGCCAGACTACTCCGCGTCCCGGCACAATGGCGCCCCGAACCGGCGATGAAATTGTTGTCGCGGGAAAGTTTGTTCACACCGGGACACCGGTCGTGTTGTGGATGGATCCCGATGGATATAATGCCTATCAAACGGAGAACCCCGCCAGTACCGCTCAAACCATTGATGCGGAAACTTCCAACGCCGAACCCAGACGCACACGGCCGACCCGCCGTTACAGCCAGCGCAGAGGAAGCGATTTGACCGATGCCGAGAATGAGCGGGTGCGCAAGGATGGATGGGATTTGCCCACGCTGCAAAAAGTGGTGGATCAATTTGTCCTTCACTACGACGTCGCGGGTACCAGTCGGAATTGTTTCAATGTGCTGCAAAGACGTGGCATCAGTGTGCATTTCCTGCTCGATATTGACGGCACCCTTTATCAAACGCTCGATCTGCAGGAGGCCGCCTGGCACGCCACGACTGCCAATAACCGCTCGGTTGGCATCGAGATCGCGAACATGGGCGCTTATGGGAAATTCGAGAAAAGCCCGCTGCCTGCCTGGTATAAAAAGGACGAAGAAGGCAATACGCGCATCGTTCTTCCGCCTCGGTTTGGCGATGGCGGAGTGCGCACGCCGAATTTTGTTGGGTATCCGGCACGCCCGGAGCCTGTGACAGGCCGTGTGCAAGGCGGACAATTGACGCAGTACGATTACACGCCCGAGCAATACAAAGCCTTGAGCCATCTCGTCGCCGCGCTCTCAACCACGCTGCCCAAAATCAAATGCGATTATCCGCGTGATGCCGCAGGCAACCTGATCCTGCGCAAGTTGCCGGAAGAAGAATTGGAAGCTTACGGCGGAGTACTTGGGCATTTCCATGTGCAGAGCAACAAAATTGATCCAGGCCCGGCCTTCCAATGGAATTTGGTAATTGAGAACGCGCGCAGGTTGATGGAGGAAAATGCCGCAAATGCCCGCCGAGCGCCGGTTTTGCGTTCCCCTCGTCAGAGCTGAGGCTGGGTGGAACGGGCTACGGGAGTCGCCCACCATATTGTGAAATTTTGAGCGCCCAACGAATCGGCGGCAAGTTGCCGCAGATAACGGCCAGGTTGGCCGTTCCACCCATCGCAACTGCATCGTTGCGGCTAAAACTTTCGAAATCAAAAGTCAGTCACTTTTTTTAGCTCCTGAAATCATCACTCATCTGAGTGATAGGCAATCTTCTGCGTCTTACCTATCATCTGCAAACCGTAAGCATGTGGTCTGACTGTGTACATCTCTGCATTATGCTGGCGATGATCAAAACACTTCGTCGTCACCGTGCGCCGCCGTATGAAGAAGCTAGCGCTCATTTTCAGCCTCGTTTGCACTGGACTCATTGTTTTCCAACTCATTCCTGACCGGCGGGATGTCTTGTCTCCTTCCATTACCGCAATGCCGAGTGAGACGTCTTTAGGCCGCGCAGTTGCAGCGCCGAATCCAAACGCCATCAGAGCAACACTCAGTCAGCAGTTCGCGACCGCGATTACAGAAGATTCGGTTCCACGAGGGAATCCGCTCCTGGCGGAGAATGCCGCGTTGCCAGAACCTGTTCCAGAACCTGTCTTTACCGAATTCCTTGAGTGGACTGAAAAGTTTATTGGAGCAGACGCTCACGGGCGCACGGCGCTGGAAGTCCAGGGAATTGCGCTCGCCGGGGAACGCCGCGAAGCCATGGCGGAAATGATCAAGCACGATCCGGAACGCGCGTTGCAATTGGCGGTATCGTTCGGCCTGCGAGGAAAGCTGCCGGCCTCCATCACCGGTTTTTTGGAACAACGCGTCAGCGGTTGCGGGACGATAGACACATGGGCTGCGGCGCACGAGGATGACGATCATTCATCGTGTGCGATACATCAGTTTATGACGTTGGATGAACGTGAATTTGAAGTGTTCACGTACGGGGGCAGGGTGGGGCATTCCCGGGAGAACGTTTCTGTTCACGGCATCGCTGTGGGTAAATTGCTCGCCATTCATGAAGATCCGGTGCGCGTGTTGGAACCGGACGAAGCGGCCCAGATCAAAGCCGTAAACAAACTTTGCGCTGTGGACGATTTTCCAACCGACTCGTTTGGAGAAGAAACGATTGTTGAAATTGCGGGGAAAATGGTTTCGCTCTGCAAGGTTGAGCATCTGCATGACTTTAACGGGCAACTGATTGAGGCGGAAAACAAATTCACGCTCGCCTCTCAATGGACTGAGGGTGAAAAGAAAATCCTCTTTATTCGCGTCCGGTATCCGGATGATTCAACGACACCGGTTGGTCTCGGCACTTTGACCAACATGCTGAATAACTCCCGCCCATTTTATAGAAACACCTCGTACGGCCGGACCGGATTGGCGACTTTCACGGATGGTACACTGGCGACCTCCACTGTTTTGTTGATGCCGCAAAACAAGAATACCTACACCAGCCTTACTACGATTCTTAACCACGCCAAAAAAGCCGCGCACGATGCCGGTTACAATACGAACAACTTTAATTTTCACGTGGTTTGCTCCGTCAAAACTCCGGTTACCTCCGTAAACGCAGTTGCAAGAGTTGGCAGTTCAGGAGTGCTGATGAACGGTTATTTTTCGTCCACTTCGGGTCTTCTCAACCATGAACTCGGTCACAACTACGGTGTCTATCATTCCAACTTCAAAACGTTGAATGATTACGGCGACATCTTCGACGTGATGGGCGGGGACGCAGGCGGTTGGGATTTAACGAGGCAACATTTCAACACCGAACACAAAGCGCGCCTTGACTGGATCAAAAGCAGCGAACGAACAACTGTCACCGCAAGCGGACTTTACACCCTTTATCCGCACGACATCACCAATTCGCTTGGTAAAGGTCTGCTTGGTTTAAAGGTGCCGATCAATTCCAGCAAAAACTACTGGGTGGAATATCGTCGGCAATACGGTGACAACACATGGCTGCTGAATGGCGCGGGATTGCGCACCGGCTGGAATAACCTCGACTCGCGTGGAACCTATTTAATCGATACGACCCCCAATTCTGACAGTAACGCGAACCGCGAAAGAAGGGATTCACCGGTCGTGATTGGACGCACCTTTTCGGATAGCAGCGCTGGCATTCACGTTACCCCCGTGGGATTGGGCGGCACTTCGCCTCAATCGCTGATTGTGAGAGTGAACCTCGGCACTTTTTCCGGTAACAGGCCGCCAACCCTCTCGCTGAGTGGCCGCACCAGTGCAATGGTCGGTGAGGCGATCACACTTACTGCCAACGCCAATGATCTTGATGGCGACGAACTGGCCTATTACTGGGACTTCAGCAACTCGCAGTTTGATTCGCAAAATGACCCCACCATCATCAGGAGTTGGGCATCGGCGGGAACCTACACCGTTCGCTGTTCCGTCACCGATATGAAAGGCGGCGGCGCGACCAACACGACGACGATCACCATCACGACAACTCCTGTTCCGCCCAGCATTACGAGTCAACCGCAGAGTCAAACCAATACCATTGGAGCGAATGTCACTTTCAATGTGAGTGCAACCGGCACCGCCCCGCTCAGCTACCAATGGCGCTTCAACACAACCAATCTGGTGGGCGCAACGCATTCGGCTTACACGCGGAACAACATTCAACTGAACGATGCCGGGAATTATTCGGTCATTGTCAGCAATGCCGCGGCAGCCGTTACCAGTGCTAATGCGCTACTCACTCTGGCGAGTTCGCCTGGAACGAATTATCCACCGTTGCTCGCGTCGATTGAGAATCGCACGGTTTATTCCGGCAGCACCCTGACTATTACCAATGCTGCTTTCGATCCAAACCCGGCCGACACGTTGACTTTCAGTCTCGATCCTGGCGCGCCGCCAACGGCTTTTGTTCATCCGGTCAGCGGCATCTTCACATGGACACCTTCGGATGCGGATGCGAACTCATCTCACCCCATCACAGTCCGCGTCACCGACAACGGCAGTCCGCCATTGAGCGGTGCATCGAGTTTTTCAGTGACAGTCTTGCCTGCCAATAAACCGCCTTTGTTAAATCCGATTGCAAATTGGACCCTCTACGCGGGTGGTTCAGTGACATTCACGAACTTTGCTTTCGATGCGGATTCCAATGATACCCTGACATTCAGCCTGGATCCGGGAGCGCCACCGGGTGCGAGCCTGGATCCTGCGAGCGGTGTTTTCGTTTGGAACACGAGCGACAGCGATCCCAGTTCAACAAACGCCATTACTGTACGCGTGACGGATGATGGCGAACCGCCGTTGAGCGGCACGGCGAATTTCACCATCATCGTCCATGAAAAACCGAAGCTTGAAAATGTCTCGGCATCAGCGATTACGGTTATCCTGAATTGGAGCGCCATTCCGGACAAAATTTACCGGGTGCAATTTAAAAACAGTATGTCCGATGCAGTCTGGCAGACGCTGGGTTCGGACGTGGTGGCGAGTGGTTCAACAGCTTCAACTTCGGACGATACGGCGGGCAGTGTGCCGCAACGATTTTATCGAATTTTGGTGGTGACCGATGGCAACTAACGAAGTGCGAAGCGTTCCCAACTTGGTCAGGGTTTAAATTGGAGAATTTCACCCAACAAGCGGTTTATTGACCAAGCTGTTTTCCCTCGCAAATCTTTGGATTAGCGTTGATGAGCGCAGTTAAGCGGTTCAGGAACTGCCGAATAGGTTCCCGTCTTTATCCTGACTACCTCGCTCGGTCCACTTTCCCCGCCGTTATTCACCGCTGAAATCATGATTTCCAACGTCGCATCGCGTGGCAACTCTTCCAGGTTGAAATCCGGATCGGCTGGACTGCCGACATAACGAAAATCTTCCTCCACCCCGACCACTTTCGCGCGCACCCGATAATATTCTGCACGCGGCGTTTTATCCCATTTCACCGCCGCAACCTCCTCACCGACCAACTCCGCTGTCACATTGGCCGGCGCGGCCGGACGTTGTTTCCGGCCCGGCATATTGAAACCAAAGGCCATCCAACGCGGATCCAGCGGCGACAATTTCATCCCCATTTCATTGAGCAATAACCGGAGCGTCTGGCGCAATTGCAGCGCCTTCTTCTCCCGCACATTGAACAGCGATTTCAACACCGCTTCCTGTGCCAGCACCGCAGAACGTGCCGCGCCCAATCCGCTCGAAAGCGCTTTGGCGCGACTTGCCGTGATATTCAACACCGCGTTCTCATGCGCCGGACGCAGCCCCAGGTAATGGGCAAAGGACAGCAGCAACGGCTGCAACTCCGGTGCGAGCGATGGCACCGTCAACGAATTCACAAAACCGGTCCCATTCCATGCCTCGCCATACTTGTTACCCAGGTGCGGTTTCAACACATCCCGCGTCGTCATCGAAAATGCCCGCGCCTCCGCCACCGATGGACGCAGCACCTCCTTGCGCGAGGTCATCTCCAGTTTCCCCGCGTCATAATTTCCACAGGCCACCATCAGCTCCGCCAATTCATGCTCCACCAATTGCGCCGTCACATGCAGCAACCCGATAGACTCCGCATGATCTAAAAGCGCCTCGACCACCACGCTACTTGTGCTGATCAATCCCGACTTCGATTTGGGTAATGTATTCTTCATAAAGTTCCGTTTTTCAATAATTCAACGAACCCCAGTATGACATGGGGGGTACCGCAGAATTGGCGGTACCCCCCTAAATAGTGTTTTGGTGTAAGTGGCTGAAAAAGAGCCACTTGCCCTGAAACAGGCAAAAAAAGTGAAAATATTTTCCAGAAAAGCGTGAAATTGGCCGCCTCACCGCTGCCCCGATCGTCTGTGGTTAAACCATCTATTATCCAACCCTGTTTCCCGGAAATCGTAAGAGAAAAAGCCTTTCCCGAAGCCGATCACCTGGAGAACACCGCTTGAGAAACGTTTTCAGCGACCATTCTCTCGGTAAACGCCCCTTCAAAAGATTTTTAGAACCACCGTTTACCGTGATGCAACGCCCCAAAACGGTTTTGCGAACCAGGTTCCCCGTTAAACGCCCACCTCAAACTCTTGCCCGGACCCCTGCCCGGTAAATAACCGCTAACCTGCGCTAACCAACGCAAATCCAAAGATTCGCGCAGGCTATTCTTCCGGAAAACAGCGACGAACCTCATCAAATTCTCTATATCGTTCTGTATCACTCGTTTGAGCGATAGGCTTGAGGTCTGCATTCGTTGTAAAGTTTGAATCGACTTTGGGTCCGCCCCATGAAGCAGAAACCGTTCAAAGGCCGTGAAATGCGGCAACGCGATTCATTCCGGAGTAGAATGATTACGGGTATTCTTCTGGTTGTGATTTCTGGAGTGATCGTCCTTAGCGTGAAGACTTTTTCATCGCGCTCTCCTGTTGAACGCGCTGAGTTTACAGAAGTGGAATTTTCGCAAGGCCGACCTGCCGTAACACCGCGGCCGACCCTGGGGAGGATAGGTAAAACTTCTGAGCTTCAGGCAGCGGTCCCTGCCAGTCCGCTGACTCCCACCTCGATGCATCTCATCCGAAAAGTGTTGCTCGATAAGAAATGGAACAGCGACTCGGATGCACTGGGACAAACCGCCCCGCGCGCTGACGACGGTTCCGTGCGGGATGGATCCATTGTCGGGCCTAATTCAGTCGCGTTCGCTGGCGATTCCATTTACGTGCTGGACAGCAGCCGTAATCGGTTGGCCGGGTATGACGTCACTGGCCGGATGATTTCTTCGGTTGCCTTGCCAGGAACTTCCTATGGTGACCTCGTAGTGGATCCGTCCGACTCATCTCTTTTCGTCATCGATCATCTTCACGACGCGATCTACAAAGTTCACGGAGGGGAAGTCAGTAAAATCGGTTCGGTTCCATTAAAGGAAAATATCAGCCTCGGGTTGAAATTTGGATACGACGCAGCTTCCAGCATTTTGTATGTCCACGATTACGAATTGGATGGCGACATTCCCCTGATGATCAATGGGCAGCCTGTGCCCATTGACGATCGCATCGCGCAGTCGCTGGCTCCTGTGAAAGGTGATTTCGAGGAGGAGGATAGACGTAACATTCTGTTGAAATTCAAAGATGGCCAGGAGTTGAAAATTGCCTTTGATCAACCGGTGCAATGTGTCGAGGAGATGGTGATGGACGGGCAGGGGATGGTCTGGGTTCTTTACACGCTGGAGGGGGATTTTCAAATGCGCCGTTTGGCGCGCGTTGATCCGGTCCGCAGAACCGTTGGGGTTGCTTCGCTGGATGTTTACTTCCTTTACGACTCTGTCCGGCACATGACTCCGAGCGGTAACGGCATTGTGGTGGTTGCGGGTGATCTCGAAAGAGGCCGCCTGCTGTCCTTCGAGTATGCAGGAACTTTTTAACAAGATGTTGATCCACGCACAAAAAGTAATGCGGCCGTTGCAGCTTCTGATCGTACTTTTGCTCTTGTTGTTGGTTGGAGTGAAGACCGTTAACGCGGGCTCCTTCTGCGCCGAGCCATGCGATAAGATCATTCTAAATACTCCTTATCCGGAATATGATCCAACCTGGTCAAAAGCAAACTGCAACGACTACTCCTTCTCCGGTCTGGGAGAGTATTATGGGCCGGATGTAGGACGGAATTACGGTTGGATCGATAATGACAAGTTCGACACTTCTGTGGAGGGTGCTGACTGTTCCGCGTATGTCGGGCGTTGCCTGGCGCTTCCCGGTTTCATGCCTGAGAATCATCGCAAAGGCCACCAGGAGATCACGGCCTACATGTATAACAACGGTCTTCGCGATAAAAATGAGGTGAAGCGAACTCACCGGGTGCTGGCGACAGGGACCGTTTCAGAAGAGATGGACGGCGTTCAACAATGGGATTTCTTTGTGTGGAACTGGACCAGGAATCCGTGTGGAAAATCCTCCGACTTCGGAGGTCACACAGGGATTATCAGAACGTTTTCAGGTTCGAATTGGAACACGCGCGAGGCGATGAATCCTACTGCTGGCATTGCTTCTACCACACGCAGCAGGCAATTGTTTATTGATCGCTGCACCCGCTTCTGGCGTCGTGATGACTGGGGCGATACCATCACCCCGCCCGCCATTGGCACTCAGCCTCGGAGTCGCGCGAATAACATTGGTGACAACGCGCATTTTTCCGTGAGCGCAACCGGAACGGACATCAGCTATCAATGGCGCAAGAATGGTGTGAACATCACCGGCGCGACCACTGCCCAGCTTGATTTCCTCATTGCCAGCGTATCCGACGCAGGCACCTATAGCATTGTGGTGAGCAATCTCTCTCAAAGCGTAACTTCCGCCAATGCCACGTTGACGATTCCATACGCGAGTTGGAGCAAATTGACTCAATGGAATTTCAACAGTGCGACACCCGATGGCAACGTATCCACGGGTACAACAAGTGCGTCTCATGGATCGGGCGTGTTCAGCACGGTCGGAGGTTTGACTTCTGTTTACAATGTTGGCTCGCCCGCCGATCCCGCTTCATGGGGAACCGACAACGCATCAAGGCGGTTTTCCGGCGGCTTTCCTTCATCCACAGGCGCCAACAAGAGCGCCGGATGGCTGATCAATGTCAGCACAGTTGCTTATACGAACATTGTAGTGACCTGGGAGCAGCGGCAGCAGGCGGGGGGCAGCAAATACAACCGGTTGCAATACACCACCAATGGCACGACATGGATCGATCACACGGTTCACACGATGACGGAGGACACCGTTCATGTTTATCAATCCAGCAATCTGTCCGGAGTGGCCGGCGTCCATGACAACGCGAACTTCGGTGTTCGCGTCCTGACGGAATGGGAAAGCACGGCGATCGGGGCGGGCACGGCAGGCTTCGTAGGTACAACCGCCAGTTACTCAACTTCAGCGAATATGCTCTACGACATTGTGACAGTGATGGGAACACTCATTCCGCCGCCACCGCCTCCGGCTAATCGCCCGCCGATGATGGGGCCAGTCAGCAGTCGTTCGATTCATGCGGGCGATACCATTACTTTGACCTGCGTGGCTTATGATTTCGATGCTGATGACACGTTGACCTACAGCCTCGATTCGGGAGCGCCTCCCGCAGCCAGCATCGATCCAGCCACCGGCTTTTTTGTTTGGGCAACCGGTGACGGCGACGCCAATACAACAAACGCAATCACAGTGCGGGTCACTGATGATGGAGAACCGCCGTTGAGTGGCACCGCGACTTTCAGCGTCGTCGTTCACGGAAAACCAAAGCTCGAAAATGTATCAGTCTCGGCAAACGCCATCACTCTGAATTGGAATGCCATTTCCAATAAAACTTACCGTGTGGAATTCAAAAACAGTTTGTCAGATGCAACCTGGCAAGCGCTCGGCCCGGACATGCTGGCGAATGATTCAGCGGTTTCGGTATCTGACGACACGATCGGCAGTATGCCGCAAAGATATTATCGCCTTGTGGCGGTTGAAGACTGAAGTTTCTCGCTGATATCTCTCAAAATGAATAGAATCCACCGCATCGCTTCTGTGTTTCCGCAGCAAAAACAACTTATGAGTAACAGACTATTGATTCTTGCCGTAGCCGTTCTTGGCATGGTTTTCGTTCGTGCCGCTGAGGCCAAAGAACAACCGAATATTCTTTTCATTTTTACCGATGACCACACGCGCCAGGCGTTGAGCGCCTACAATCATCCCTTCAAGCTGGTTCAAACACCAAACCTGGATCGCATTGCAAAAGAAGGAATGCTGTTTGAACGATGTCTCGTGCCAAACCCGATTTGCGGGCCAAGCCGCGCCGTGATTCTCACTGGCAAATACAGTCACCAAAATGGTTTTTATCGCAATGGCAATCGTTTCAATGGCGCGCAGCAAACGTTTCCGAAACTGCTTCAAAAATCTGGTTATCAAACTGCGGTCATTGGCAAATGGCATCTCGAGTCCAACCCGACCGGCTTTGATCATTGGCACATTCTTCCCGGCCAGGGCATTTACTATAACCCGCCGATGATTCGCGACGGCGAGCGCGTGAAACACGAAGGTTACGTGACAGATTTGATCACTGATTTTTCCATCGAATGGCTGAAGAACCGCGACAAATCCAAACCGTTCATGCTGATGAGCCAGCACAAGGCGCCACATCGCGAATGGGCGCCGAACCTAAAACATCTCGGCTGGAACAAAGACCGCAAATTTCCCGAACCGGAAACATTGTTCGATGATTACTCGGGCCGCGGCCGTGCTGAACGCGAACAGGACATGACGCTCGCAAAGACGTTTACCGCGCGCGATGCCAAACTGGAAGCGCATCCGTCTCTCACGTCGGAACAGCGCAAGATATGGGACGCCTATTACGAACCGCTCAATGAGGAGTTCCGCAAAGCCAACCTGAAAGGTAAAGAACTGGTGCAGTGGCGGTATCAACGTTACATGCACGATTATCTCGGGACAATTTTGGCCGTGGACGAAAGTGTGGGACGTCTTTTGAAATATCTCGAAGACGAAGGCCTCGCCGACAACACGATCGTGATTTACTCCTCCGACCAGGGATTCTATCTCGGCGAACATGGCTGGTTCGACAAGCGTTGGATCTATGAGGAATCGCTCACCACACCGTTGCTCGTGCGCTGGCCGGGCGTGACAAAGCCGGGTTCCCGCAGCAAAGAGATGGTTTCAGTGCTCGATTTCCCCGAAACGTTTCTCGAAACCGCCGGTGTGCCGATCCCCGCCGACATGCAAGGGCGCAGTCTCGTGCCGATTCTGCAAGGAAGCACGCCGAAGGACTGGCGCAAAAGTTTCTATTTCCATTACTACGAATTCCCCGGCGCGCACAGCGTCCGCAAACATTACGGTGTCGTGACCGATCGCTATAAACTGTTTCACTTCTACGAACCAGAAATGAATTACTGGACGCTCATCGACCGCCAGAAAGATCCGCACGAGTTAAAGAACGTGTATGGCGAAAAAAGTTACGCAAAAATTCAAAAGGAACTTCACAGCGAGTTGACCCGTTTGCGCACGGAATTAAAAGTGCCTGCGCAGGACGCGCCAGATTCCATTACTCCCACCACCAGACGCCCGACAGAGTGAAGTCGGATTTCCCCTGTTGTATTGTCATGATCCATGCGGGGAATGCGGGGAAGTAATTTTATTAAGCTCCAATTGAAATAAGGCTTTTGGAAGCGTTTAAATCCCAACTGACGCTACGGAAAAAGGGAGAGAGT
Organism: Verrucomicrobiota bacterium; assembly: GCA_013820875.1. GTDB lineage: Bacteria > Verrucomicrobiota > Verrucomicrobiia > Limisphaerales > JACDHS01 > JACDHS01. The sequence continues at coordinate 69,721 of JACDHS010000001.1, forward strand.
GCTTCACCGCCCTGGTCTCGATGTTTACTTGAATCGTGATAAAGCCCTGCAAATCAGGTTGGAGGCGGAGGTCGGAATCGAACCGACGAATACAGCTTTTGCAGAGCCGTGCCTTACCACTTGGCTACTCCGCCTTTGGAGTGCGGAAACCTTAATTGAATTCTCGTCCGGTGCAAGTGAACTTTTTGGGCAACTTCAAAAAAATGACACTCAGGAAAGAAGTTGTCGGAGCGTCTTCAGATCCTTGCGGAAGGCGTCGCCTATGACCTGTTTGTCTTTGCTGCTTCCGAGGTATTCCACATGAACCGATACCGGACCGGAGAAATTGCTTTCTTTGAGCATCGTGAAAAACTTTGGGTTTACCATACCGGTGCCGAGTGGAGTGTTTTTAAGCTTCCCGTTCTCCCATGTGCAATCTTTGATGAAGACAGCACCGAGATGCGACTGGATAAGTTGAAATTGAATTGGCCAACTCAGGCCTCCTTCGACGGTCGCGTGCCGGATGTCGTAAGCGATTGACACTTCTTTGGGATCAAATTCTTTGACCAGGCTGTAGATGTCCCAGAGCGGCGCACCCACATATTTTTCGCCCGCATGATTTTGATAAAGGGCGGTAACTCCGTGTTGTCGATTGAGCGCTGCCAGTTTATCCAAATGCGAGCGAAAGGTATCCAATTGCGGGAGGATAGGTTTCTTGAGATCGTACTGATACCAAAGCATCCGATAGCGTTTCAGGCCGAGCTTGGATGCAGTGCGCAGAACTTTTTCGGCATGGGGCGAATCAACGCTGCTGATGCCGGAGGTCAGGATCGAAATATTCAGGCCGCGCTTGCGCAATGCTTCATGCAAGCGCGGTAGATCTTCTTCCACCTTTTCAGGCAGCACATGACCGCCCGGGCGGACGGTGGCTTCGATACCATCGTACCCGAGTTCGGCCAATAACTCTGCCAGTTCATCATAGCTCAGGAACTGGAGCGGTTTTTCGAACGCGCAAAATTCGTATTTGTTGCCGGGCGATTTTTTAGTTTGCGCGCGAAGCAGAGAGGGCGCTGCGGCCATGGCTGACAGTGCAGCGGCGCTGGTGATGAATTGACGTCGGTTCATAAGGTTTACCAAAAAAGTGCAGCCGTTTGTTCGGCGATAACATTCAGCTCCGGTTCTCTGCGATTTGTTAGAATGATCACGCTCAGATTCTTTTCCGGGAATCGTGCGAAGTGCGTGCGAAACCCGCAGGTGCTGCCGTAATGCCAAACGCTGTTCGTTCCTCGAACTTTGCCGATATACCATCCATAACCATAGCCGCTTTCAGCGAAATCAGATTTCTGAGAATGCGGTGTGAAAGCTTCTTCCAACATTTTTCTGCCAACCAACTTACCGGTGTAGAGCGCCTGGTCCCACTTCAGCAAGTCAGCCACTGAGGAATAGATTCCGCCGTCGCCCAGGACGGCGCTGGTAAGGCTTTGGTCGCTGAAATTCCATTTTCCATTTTCGAGCGCGTAACCAAACGCGCGATTCGGCACCTGGGAAACTCCGGCGACGTAAGCGATGGAATCATTCATCCCGAGAGGTTTGAAAATGTGCTTCTCCAAGTAAGCGGGAAACGTTTCGCCGGATGCTATCTCCACAAGGAGAGCGAGCATGGCATAACCTGAATTGCTGTAGCGGAAATCGGAACCGGGAGAAAAATAGAGAGTTTTCTGTTGGCGCAAAATGTGGAGTACATCACGGTCGCTCAGCGGGATTTTCAATCCATCCGGCATGTCATCTTCGTAATCAGGCACGCCGGAGGTGTGGGTGAGTAGATGTCGGATGGTGATGCCTTTGCCGTATTCCGGGAACTCAGGAAAATATTTTGGAACCCTATCCTCGAGCGAAAGCTTGCCGCGTTCTGCGAGGGTGAGGATCGCCATCGCGGTGAATTGTTTGGTGACAGAGGCAAGTCGGAAATTGGTGTTGGTGGAGCAGGGGATCCTTTTCTCCAGATCGGCCATTCCGTAGCCTTTTGTGAACACTGGTTTGCCATCCTTGATCACCATGACAGCGGCGCCGGGAGTCGTTGGGCCGGCATAAGCTTTAAAGAGGGCATCAACAGTGGTCTCGGAAGGTTGGCTCATGGCGACGCTGACAAAGGAAAACAAAATTGCGGCAAGCAAAATTCGCATCGGCGCCATCGTTACGAAAAAGGAGTTCCTCAGCCAAGAATTTTACGAAATATGTTTTCCCTGGGATTGATTGCGATTGGTTCATGTGGCTCTTCAACCTTATCTGGCAGTTGGCGGAGCTTGATCTGGTTCCTCGCTGTTTTCAGTGGAATAGAAGTTTGAATGTTATGTCCCTTGGCAGATCTGACCGATGCGTGTGCGCTGTGCAGGCGTCTCTGCGCTTCCCGCCGAGTGGCCATTTGGAGAGCCGAGTTGAGCCCCGGATACTATTCCCAATAAGCAAACCCCTATTAAACAACAGGGGGAAATCGGATTGTTATTGGTTTAGATGAAAATTGTAATTGGGCGAAGAATGGCTGGAGATTGACGGCTGCACATGGTGCATCCGCAAGTGTTCGAGAATGTCGGATACGCCCCTTGGGCCGGTTGTGCGTTCGACATCGACGGTTCGGCTATTGCAGGAAAATGACATAGAAATGAAAAAAGGGTTGGCAAAATAGGTTGAGCCTCGCAATAGTCCGCGCCGACTAATCCAATTAAAACCAAGAAAACGTCCGCGCTTTTGTGCAGGCGTTTTACGTAAAGATTCTATGAACAAACTGTTGTATCTGATACCGGCCGCCGGACTTATCGGTCTGGCTTATACATTCTTCCGAACGAAATGGGTGACCAGGCAGGATGCAGGCACCGACCGAATGAAACGGATTTCCGGCTATATCACGGAAGGCGCGATGGCTTTCCTGAAAGCCGAGTACAAAGTTCTCGCGATTTTTGTAGTAATAGTCGCCGGTCTCCTGGCGTTGCAGGGGAGTCAAGCTCCAGGCTCAAGTCCCCTGGTGGCACTTTCTTTTATCACGGGCGCTCTTTGTTCAGGATTGGCGGGTTTCATCGGGATGAAAGTGGCCACGCGCGCAAACGTCCGCACCACGGCAGCAGCGCGCACCAGTCTCGGCAAGGCTCTTGAAGTGGCTTTTGCCGGAGGTTCGGTCATGGGGATGGGCGTGGTTGGTTTAGGCATGCTCGGTCTCGGTGGGTTGTTCCTGTTCTATAGCAGCCTTGGCTGGGATATGAGCCGGGTCTTGATTGTTCTGACTGGATTTTCTTTCGGGGCATCCTCCATCGCTTTGTTTGCTCGTGTCGGTGGCGGTATTTACACCAAAGCCGCTGATGTCGGAGCGGATCTCGTCGGTAAAGTGGAAGCCGGAATTCCGGAAGATCATCCGTTCAATCCTGCGACCATCGCGGACAATGTCGGTGATAACGTCGGCGACGTTGCCGGAATGGGCGCTGATCTATTTGAGTCATACGTTGGTTCAATCGTCGGTGCGATGGTGCTTGGCGCAACGTTCATTGGCATCGCCGGGTTCCAGGCCCAGGACAACTTCGACGGTCTCTCGGCGGTGATGCTTCCGCTCTTTCTTGCTTCCGCCGGCATCATTATTTCGATCGTTGGCACATTCTTTGTGCGTGTGAAAGAAGGAGGCAACCCGCAAGCCGCTTTAAACACGGGACAGTTTGTCGCCGCTGCACTCATGCTGGTGGCTTCTTACTTCATTATTAAAAATGTGCTGCCGGCACAATGGATCATCGGTGAAGGGGCGAATGCGCTGACCTACACATCCATGGGGGTGTTCTGGGCAACCATTGCAGGGCTCGCAACTGGAATTTTGATCGGCATGGTGACCGAGTATTACACCGGCACAGGCAAGCCGCCGGTGCTTGGAATCGTTCGTCAATCGATTACCGGCAGCGCCACTAACATCATCGCAGGGCTTGGAACCGGCATGATGTCCACCGCCATTCCCATTCTTCTTATCGCCACGGCGATCATTGTCTCTTATCAGTTCGCAGGTCTTTACGGCATCGCCATCGCGGCTGTCGGGATGCTTTCCAATACAGGCATTCAGTTGGCAGTCGATGCTTATGGTCCAATCGCAGACAACGCGGGTGGTATTGCTGAAATGTCTCAACTGCCGAAGGATGTCCGCAAACGCACGGATAAACTCGACGCAGTCGGCAACACGACTGCTGCCATCGGCAAAGGTTTCGCGATCGGTTCCGCAGCTTTGACAGCACTCGCGCTTTTCGCGGCATTCATGTCTGCGGCGAAGATTACGACGATTGATATTTCCAAAGCTTACGTGATGGCGTGCTTGTTTGTTGGCGCCATGTTGCCATTCCTGTTCTCTGCGATGGCAATGGGCGCAGTCGGTCGGGCCGCAATGGCCATGATCGAGGAAGTGCGCCGTCAATTTAGTGAAATTCCTGCGTTGAAAGCGGCGTTGGAAGTGATGCGACGCAATGGCGAAAAGGAAATGGATGAATGGACCGAAGCGGACAAAGCCACTTTCCAAAAAGCGGATGGAGCTGCTCAGTATGGTCGTTGCGTCGAGATTTCAACCAAAGCCGCCATTAGACAAATGGTTCTGCCGGGCCTGCTGGCGATCCTGTCGCCTGTGGCTGTCGGACTGGGCTTCAAATATGCTGGATTGAACGGGGCTGAGGCATTGGGCGGTTTGTTGGGTGGCGTAACAGTTTCCGGCGTGTTGCTCGCGTTGTTCCAATCGAATGCCGGTGGCGCCTGGGATAATGCCAAGAAAATGTTTGAAGAAGGGGTCGAGATCGACGGCAAAAAACATTACAAAGGCTCAGAGGCACACAAAGCGGCCGTCGTCGGCGACACTGTTGGCGATCCATTCAAAGATACGTCCGGACCGTCCTTGAACATCTTGCTCAAGTTGATGTCCGTGGTCGCATTGGTTATCGCGCCGTTGTTGATCAAGTAAGATCGACTCGATCGTTTCTCAGCCGCCGGAATTCTCCGGCGGCTTTTTCATTTTAGGGAACCTTCATCTTGCAACGTTCGCGTGTGAAACCTACATTCCGCGGATGTTCGAAATTATTAAGACCCAAATTGAAGCCGCTTCCGACAAGACTGCCCATTTGCGGAGGTTTCTTTGACGTCTCCAGCGCGCAAAAAAGACTAGGTGAACTCGACGCCCAAATGGGGCGTGATGATTTCTGGAATAATCGAGAGCTGTCACAGAAGCTGATCGACGAAGCAAATTCTCTCCGCAGGAAGATTGACCCGTTGTTGAAGGCTGAAAAGCTGGTCGAAGATTTCAAGGTGATGATCGAGTTGGGAGAGACCGAACCGCCTGCTTCTCAAAATGAAATTGAGGCGGAGGTTCAACGCGATCTGGATAAATTCTTTCGCGAGATCGAAGCGACTGAGTTGCGAGTTTTTCTCACCGGCCCACATGACAAGAACAACGCCATCCTCAGCATCAACGCCGGAGCCGGCGGAACGGAATCGTGCGATTGGGCAAACATGCTTCTGCGCATGTATCAGCGCTGGTGTGAATCACGCGGATGGGAAGTGGAAATGACGGACATTCTGCAGGGTGAAACCGCGGGGATAAAGAGTGCCACGCTCTTCATCAAAGGTGAAAATGCTTACGGCTACTGCAAAGCCGAACGCGGGGTGCATCGCCTCGTGCGCATTTCACCATTTGATTCCAACAAACGGCGCCACACCAGTTTCGCCAGCGTGGATGCTATCGCTGAGATCGAACAGACCAGTTCTGAGATGAACATTCCGCCAACTGAGTTTCACGTGGATACATTTCGCTCGGGTGGTAAAGGCGGACAGAACGTGAACAAAGTGGAAACGGCTGTTCGTATTACACACATTCCCACAGGATTGGTGGTCGCTTCGCAGGCGCAGCGTTCGCAACATCAGAATCGCGCCACGGCGATGACTCTCTTGCTCTCCCGTATTTACGCTCAGCGTGTGGATGCGCAAAAAGCGGATATGGAACGTTTCTATGGCGAGAAGGGAAGTGTGTCGTGGGGAAACCAGATTCGAAGCTATGTGTTCCAACCGTATCGCATGGTGAAAGATCTCCGCACCGGCGTTGAAACCAGCGATGTGCAGGGCGTGATGGATGGCGATCTCGATAAATTCGTGAATGCCTGGCTCCGCGCCGGTTGTCCGATGAAACGGATGGCAAACGTGCAGGATGTCGAAGATTAAGGGACCATGAACATTCTCGATACCATCGTTGAGCAGAAGAAGATTGAAATCGCCGCGTTGCCGGAACGCATTCTGGCTGCCGGTGATCTGCACGATGCCATGCTCGAACGAAATGAATCGCGCGATTTCACCGCGGCGTTGCGCAATCCGCGCCGTGGTTCGGTTGCGCTGATTGCTGAAGTTAAAAAAGCTTCTCCGTCCGCGGGAATTATCTGCAAAGATTTCGATCCCATCCGTATCGCCAGGGAATATGAAGCGGCTGGCGCGAGTTGTTTATCGGTTTTGACGGACGAGAAGTTTTTTCAAGGCTCTCTCGAATATCTTCGTGAGATTCGGAAGAATGTAAAAATCCCTCTGCTCCGCAAAGATTTCATCATCAATGAACGGCAGATTCTTGAGGCTATTGAGTGGGGAGCCGATGCCATCCTTCTGATCGTCGCGATACTTTCCGATGAACAGTTGAAGCGCTTCCATTCGTTGGCGCGTGAAGCGGGTCTTTCGGTGCTGGTGGAGGTTCATGATGAAGCTGAACTTCACCGAGCCCTCGCAATTGATGCCGAATTGATCGGGGTGAACAATCGTGATCTGAAGAGTTTCACAGTGGATCTTGCCACGACCGAACGGCTTGCTGATAAAATGAAAGTGTCCGATCCGTCCGCCCTGCAGAAGAAATTGTTGGTGGCGGAAAGCGGCATTCACACCCGCGCCGATGTGGAACGTCTCGAACGTTGCGGCTCACGCGCCATCCTGGTCGGAGAATCGATTGTCAAACACGGCAACATCGCGCAGAAGATTGCTGAACTCCTTGGTTAGTTGCGAGTCGCCAAAGGGCAGGGGACCGTTTACCGGTTTGACATCCATAACGAAGTTTCCAATTGAACATCACATGTCCTCGTTAAAACAATTCAAACACATGGAAAAAGCTGCCGCTCATCAGCGGCAGGTCATCACGGATTTGAACGCATTGGTCAAAGACATCGAACGTTGTGAAGCGTCGATCACCGACCTGCAAACGGAATTGGAACGGGTGAACGCCACACACAAAGATCGCAAGACCACGCGTGACGATATCGCCTACCTGGAGGATTTGTTGAAGTGCGCCAATAAGAAATTGACCTGGGAGAAACACATGGCGAGCTTGCAGAAACGGACTCCAGCGATTCTCGAAACGATGACGAAGTTGATCAATGATCCGCAAGCGCCGCCCGATGATCAAACCCGCGCCCAAATGCTCCTTGGCCTGCAGGCTATTCAGTCAGCCATGGAACGTTTGCAAAACGTAAAGGTGGGCTAAAAATTCACTCATGAAGCAGAGCAGGGGAGACACCGGTCAAAATTCCACTTTTATTTGCACCGTTCAACGTTATCTTCTCGCCACAAGTTTATAGATTGTTTGACGAATGGACGCCGCCCACATCCGAAATTTCAGTATTATCGCTCACATTGACCATGGAAAGACTACTCTTTCTGACCGGTTACTCAACATGACCGGAACTATCGCTGATCGCGATATGTCACATCAAATGCTCGATGCAATGGATCTGGAAAAAGAGCGGGGGATCACCATCAAGGCGCATCCGGTCACGATGTATTACACGGCGAAGAACGGGGAACGTTACGAGCTGAACCTGATTGATACTCCGGGACACGTTGATTTTTCCTACGAAGTTTCCCGCAGTTTGAGCGCTTGCGAAGGCGCTTTACTGATCATCGATGCTGCCCAGGGTGTCGAAGCGCAGACCGTCGCGAATGTGCATCTCGCGATGAAGCAGGAACTCACGATCATTCCTGTCATCAATAAGATTGATCTGCCACACGCCAACGTGGAAATGACGAAGCAGCAACTGGAAGACATTCTGGCCATCCCGAGCGATACAGCAATTGCTGCCAGTGCCAAGGCTGGAATCGGAATCGAGGAAATTTTGGAAGCAATTGTCGAACGCATTCCGCCGCCGAAACCGACTGGCGCCAAGTCTCTGCAGGCGCTCGCGTTCGATTCTTACTTTGACACCTACAAAGGTGTCGTGACGCATGTGCGTGTTTTCAATGGTGAATTGAAAGCTGGCATGCAGGTCAAATTGCTTCACTCCGGCAAAACCGTTGAAGTAAAAGAAGTGGGCAGTTTCAATCCCAAGCCTTACGTCCGCGATAAGCTGGAAGTCGGTGAAACCGGATATATCACCGCCAACATCAAGAGCCCACTGGAGACCAAGATGGGCGACACCATCACGGATTCGCGCAATCCATCCGAACCGCTCCCTGGCTTCCAGGAAATTCATCCGATGGTGTTCAGCGGTATTTATCCGATCAATACCGCCGACTATGAGCACTTAAAGGCGAACCTTGCGAAGTTGCAGTTAAATGACTCTGCGTTCGTGTTTCAAAGCGAAAGTTCAGTTGCATTGGGCTTTGGTTTTCGCTGCGGTTTCCTTGGATTATTGCACCTTGAAATTGTGCAGGAACGTCTCCGTCGCGAATACAACATGGACATCATCGCGACCTATCCGAGCGTGGTTTATCGCGTCACGATGACCGATGGCACAGTGAAGGAAGTTGATAATCCAGCCTATTTGCCGGAAGTGAATTACATCACCAAAATCGAAGAGCCGATGGTCAAGGCCTTCGTGATTTGTCCAAACGAATACATCGGCGACATGATGGCGTTGATCTCCGAAAAACGCGGCATGGTGGATCACACGGAAACTTTGGATACACGGCGCGTGATGCTGACGAGTTTGCTGCCGTTGAATGAAATTTTGATCGATTTCCATGATCGCATTAAGAGCACCACACGCGGGTTTGGTTCGATGGATTACGAACATGGTGATTACGCGGAATCTGACATGGTTAAATTGGATATTTTAGTAAACGCCGAGTCCGTGGATGCTTTTTCGTGCATTGTGCATAAATCCAAAGCTGAATTCCGCGGGCGTGCTTTGGCTGCAAAGTTGAAGGAAGTCATTCCGCCGCAACAATACCAGGTAGCTATTCAGGCAGCCATCGGCGGTAAAATCGTTGCTCGCGAAACCATCGGCGCCATGCGCAAGGATGTCACTGCGAAATGTTACGGCGGCGATATTTCACGTAAGCGCAAACTTCTGGAAAAACAAAAAGAAGGAAAAAAACGTATGAAATCTTTTGGCACTGTGAACATTCCCCAGGAAGCATTTATCGAAGTTTTGAAAGCTTGATAAATATTCAGGGACTCTCTTGAAGGCGTTCTCACAAACATTATGACCCTAAGGTGGTTTTTATCAGGACAGATTCGCGAAGCAACCGAAGCTTACAAGCAGGTTCGCCGAATGTTGAACGCGCAACGCGATTTACTTTCGCCAATTGCAATCGATGCCGTGAATTCATCACTGGCGGATACGAAACGGATCATCGATTCCGACGCCGACAAACCTGCAGTCAAAAAGCAGGTCGAAGAACTTGAGAAAACGGCCAACAAATATTTAAGGCCTTACCCGAGTTCCGGTTGGCGCGAGAATGTCGAAGTCTTTCTCGTCGCAATTGCAGTGGCCATGGCCATCCGCACATTTTTTGTGCAACCGTTTAAGATTCCCACAGGCTCTATGCAACCGACGCTTTACGGCGTCACCACGGAGAATTTCCGCAACGATCCCACTGTTAAGTTTCCGACTGGTTGGAATAAATTTGTGGACGCAGTTGTCCGCGGAACATTTTATCACCACAAAGTGGCTGAAGAAGATTTCGAGTTGCTTGATGTCCGTCATAAACCGGTTGCCCGATTCATCAACAAGCACGACCTGATTGTCAGGACAGCTTCCGGTGCTTCAAAGGCCATTCCAGTGTGGTTTTCGCCTGACGAACGTTTCGCCAATGCTGACTGGGCAAACCTGCGTCCCGGCATGGTTTTCCGCAAAGGTGACGATATTTTCAAATTGAAGGAAGTTACCGGCGATCATCTATTCGTGGATCGGTTGACGTATAACTTTCGACGACCAGAGCGCGGAGAAATCGTTGTGTTTGCCACGAAAGGCATCCAGGGCATTCCAGACCAGAACCAGTTTTACATCAAACGCCTGGTGGGACTGAGCGGTGAAACGATCAAACTTGGCCCCGATCGTCACGCGGTGATCAATGGCGAGCGTTTGGACGCCTCGACCCCGCGATTTGAGAATCTTTACAGTTTTGATCCGGATACGCCTCCGGAATCCGATAAGTATTCTGGACATTTTTTCCCGCAAGATGTGGAATACGACATTCGCCCCGGTTACTACTTTGCGATGGGCGATAACACGATGAATAGTTTGGATTCACGCGCATGGGGAGATTTTCCTCGCGAAAATGTGATCGGTAAATCATTCTTTGTGTATTGGCCGATTGCAAACCGGGGCGAAAGCCGTTTCGGCCTCGGATACCGCTAAAGCAGATCGCTCTTCAAGCACCCTCCCCAGCTATGCGCACAATGTTTGTTATACTTAAAGAAGTCGTTCGATTAAAACAACCGTTTTGACGCATCGGTAATCTAGTGTCGCGCCTGGACAAAAGGTCGGAACGCGATGGTTGTCGGAAAAATCCACCGTGTTGGATCTAATCCAATGTGGTCGTGATTGATGGCGGATTTCCCGGAAATCGGTAGTTCAACCAAAGGTCGGGTTGTCTTGCACCTTTTGTTTTGCCTTCGCTGATAAGTCTTCGTTTATCCTACGATAGCCTTTAACCAACGGACCGCGAATTTACCGAATTTGGCGCTTTTGCCATTTCGAGCGGGTCTCTGCACCGTGGAAAGTGGTTGTCAGCCTGGGGCGCTCACGGAGTGACACGCCCTACCCTTTTACGGTCTGAAATCCACAGCTTGCCCGTGGCAGTTACAATTTGCCCGAAAATGCATGGTAGGGCGTGTCACTCCGTGCGCGCCGTGGGATTTTAAGACAAACATGTGCGCAGGAGTTTAGGCGCTCGCAGTGATAAATGCCCCCCAATCAATTCTCCCACGCGTTGATTGGATAAGTCGTGATGTTGGTGTGGAATCTGTAATCGGCAGTGTTTCCGCTGCCCGCGATACCAGCCCCACTAGGAGGCGGCCCGTTATAGCTCATAGTCACCGCATCTCTCAACTTGTAGATTTCAGCCCGGCCATCGGCGAAATTCATCGTGTATCCAAAATTATGACGTCGAGCAGGAAGGTTGACGAACCCGCGCCCGTCCATAAATGTCACAAAATATGAATCATCCAGAGTGATTGCATCTTCATCAATCATTACCCATGTCGCTGCCGGGCGAAACACTTGCTCTTGCTTGGTAAACAACCTGGGTCCAGCACCAACGATACCACCATTCATCCAGTTATTCATCGAGTAGCTTCTTAAAATAGGGTTGTATCCTTCCGTGCCGTTGACCATTCGCTTGTCACTGGCACATTTCAAGAGTTCAACATTGTTATAATATTTATAAAACACAGTTTTAGAAAGACCGATGGGATTCGTACTGCTATGCAACGGCAACGGGCCATACGAAGATAAAGTGCCGCTCCCGGCATATCCCGGTGCCCAGGAATACGGGTTCGCAACGCCCGCAATCCTCGACCCAAATGGACTCATCGCCCAAGGGTGACACTCAATCAACTGTCCTCGCGAATCGCTGGAATACATCGCCCATGAGGCTCCCAGTTGTCGAAGGTTGTTGAGACATTGAGCCGCGGGCGCATTCGTTCCTGCTCGTCCCAGCGCCGGAAGAATCATCACGGCCACCAGTGCAAGCAGGGCAACCGTCACCACTAGATCGACGAATGTGAATGCACCCACTTGCGGCGATGTTCCAGTCCTGGAGCGACGTTTGGGTCGTAACGGCCCAGTTTGGTTTAAACGATCAATGACTTTCAAGTTCATGAGATAAATTCTTTAAAATGCCAACACACGGTAAATTTTTTGATCGTTTGCAGGAGAAGCATCCTCGATGAATGCGTGGGAACCGGACACCACGATGTCACCATTCAGAACCTGCCAGATCGCATCATCCAGGCTGTTTTTGAATTGTACCTGGTAGTTTTCTCCCGGCATAACAGTCCACGAAATCGTCGGCCCATCACCACCAGTGCCCGGCGTTATCGTGGCGTAAAGAAAAGCAAATCCGAACACGTCGGTTCCGCGATTGAAATCGGTTGTGCTCAAGCCAGAGGCCGAACTGGCAAACACTAGAGAACGCCCATCGCCGCTAAAGACCGGAGGGAGTAACCAGTTGTTGCCACCGGAACTGAGAAGCTTGTTCGTCCCGGCGAGTCGATCATACAGAATAATGTTTGGCCAAAGATTACTGACACCGGGAATAATGTTTGACGCAGTGCTGCGATAAGCGACAAACCGGCCATCAAAGCTGATCGCAGGAACGTCCGAAGCTGCATCCCCTGCCTCGGATGTATCGTGGCTTCTGCTGATGTGGGTTTTTGTTCCTGCCTGGAGATCAAACAAGAAGGTATCGAATGTCCCGTTGGTATCGTTCACCACAGATTGCATGTTCGTGGTCGCAAAGGTTAAAAACTGGCCGTCGCCGCTGAAGCGTAGTCCGGTTTGGATAGGGCGAGTTATCGGACCGACCAACCAATTGCTGCCAGTGCGCCAGTTCAATGCGTTTAGCTGGCTGTTCCGGACATACGCCAGGTAATCGCCATCAGGACTGATCGCGACCCTAACATTTTCAAGATTGAAGTTCGTGTAAACCCGGGCAGAAGCTTCGGAATCCCAGATGTAAAGAAGGTTGCCACTGCCAATGTTTCCAATGAACGCAACATACTTCCCGTCCGGTGTCATTGACGCATCCGACACCCCAGCCGTGGTGAGCGCCACGGTTGTGGAGCTTTCCAGAACACGTAAGAACAGGTTGGTCCCAGACTGGATAGTCGCAAGGTTCGATGCCCTGCTGCGGAAAAGTAGATGCCGGGCATCGGCGCTGATCTGTGGCCCAAAAGAATCATTGTTGCCCCCTGAAGTGCCGATCGTCGAAACACTGGCAAGAGCAACGCCCGGAGACTGCATATCGCGAACAAAGACATTCCATACTTTGTCGGCGCCTTTGGGAGCCAGGTCACTGGCCGTGCTGACGAAAGCCACATAACGGCCATCGCCACTGATGGAAGGGTCGAGACACATTCCATTCGCGCTGAAACCATTGGTATTGACGCTGACCAAAGTTGTAGCGCCATCGAACGTGTCCCGAACGAAAATGTCGCGTTTGCCGTTCGCATCATTCCCCACAAGGTCATCAGCACTGCTGTCAAAGGCGATGTAGCGTCCGGACGAACTGACCGACGGTGCCGACATAATGCTTGATCCCGCTCCCGCAAAAGACGGTAACTGCGGGCTGCTGGCGGAGATTAATTCCGTTGTGCCGTTCACCACATCGCGCAGGAAGACGTCGTAGGCGCGATTGTTATCGCCGGCAACAAAACCACCATCGAAAGCTTCAAAGGCAACGAACCGACCACCTTCACTTATTTGCGGAATTCCAGTGGGAATCACTTCTGAACCTGTTCCATTGGTATCCACGTTGATGAGAGTGGTTGTTTCCAACAAGATGTCTCGACGATAGACGTGATACAGACCGGAAAGCACATTTGTCACAAGTCCCGGAGCGCTGCTGACAAAGCTGACGAATCGGCCAGTCGCATCGATTGTCGGCCAGTCACAGGTTGAATCAACTGGAACGACACCGTTTGTATCGCCACTGACGAGCGTCGTCGTGGCAGTGTCGGCGTCCCAAACCTGAATGTAAGTATTGACGCAGCTCCCTGCCCCAGCGTTCGCGATGAAAGCGATAAATCGGCCATCTGGAGTCATGCTCAAATTACGAACGAAGGCAGGAGACGTGTTGGGCACGCAGATATTGGTATGAATCAAATCGGTCAACCCCGTTTCTCTGTCATAGCGTAGGATGGTTTTCGTTCCCGGGTTTCCTCTCACTTGAAAGGCAACGAACCGTCCATTCGCGCTGATGACATGGTTAAAGGAAAAGGCATTCGTGCTAAGCATCGAGGCATCAGTGCTTGCAAAAATCGTTGTGCCTTCAAGAAGATCGCGCAAATAAATTTCCCCGGAGGTGCCCACATCCGCAACGAGATTAGTGGCTGTGCTATGGAACGCCACGAACCGCCCATCATCGCTGATCTGCGGCATCTCCGACGCACTTGCCACAGTCACCGACATCGCTCCCGGACTCGCGAGAACAGTGGTATTCAGCTCCAGATCACGAACGAACACATCTGGAATGCCGTTGGTATCGTCCCAAACCAAGTTGTCGGCCGCACTGACAAACGCCACGTAACGCCCATCGGGAGTGAATACCGCGTCCCAGGAAGCACCATTGGCGTTGCCTCCGTTGGTGCTGACACTCACGCAGACTGTGACTTCGTTAGTCAGATTGCGAACGAAAATGTCTTTTACATTATTGGTATCATTCAAAATCAGGTCGCTGGCGCTGCTTTCGAAAAGTGCGAAATGGCCATTGGTGGAAATCCCCGCAGCAATTGAGTTCGCGTTCCCGCCGCCAGTGCCATTTATGTTCGCGCTGATCAGAGAAGTCGTCCCGTTCGTTGAATCTCGCACGAACACATTCAGTGCCCCTTGGGAAGAAACCACAGCGGCTGTGTTGTTCGTGGTAAGACAGAGATTTTCGGCTGCGCTGGTGAAAAGGACAACCCGTCCATCGGGCGTCAGGATGGGTGAGTAGGAATCCGAACCTCCGGCGGCAGAGGGTTGCCGCGATTCATCCGACGCCGTGAGTAGATGAAATGAGTCTGCGAAAGCAGACTGGCAAAGAAAAAGGAAAGTCAGAATCAACGACCATTTATTTCGAAGATGGATTCTCATGAGGAACGATTTCACCCAGTGTATTCCAGTGGACATCTGGAGTGAGCTTCCCAAATTCAAAACCATCCGTCAATGATGTGAGCGCAGAAGTACAGGGCATTGCTTGGGATTCAGTATTCAGTGCACCGTCGGCCGTTCCTGCTGAAAACCGAAGTTTTCGTAATGGTCATCATTCTCGTGAGACGTTCTTTTTCAGGCTGACGGAGAGCACATTTTTTGTGAGAGAGACTTTTTTTCATAGGCTCCCGTGGAGGGTTTGCGCACCGGCAAAAAAGGGATTTTGGGGAGTCAGCAAAGGTTGTTGGGTGTCAAAAAACGCTTTTTTAACTGTCAACAACCTTTGCGCACTCCCCAAAATTGCTTTTTTGACTGTCCGCAAACCTTGCGAGGGTCGCAAAAAGCCTTTTTTGACCTTCCGCAAGGTTTGCTGGGTGTCGAAAAAGGGTTTTTCGACAGTCAACAACCCTTGCGCACTCCTCAAAATTGCTTTTTTGACTGTCCGCAAGGTGTGTTGGGTGCCAAAAATCCCTTTTTTCGTCATTTTACGCCCAAAATCAGGTTTTCCGGGTGGTAAGCCGATCGAAACTCGTTCTCATTTTCCAAATATTCGGCATCTTTCGCGGTTCCAAAAATCTGCGCAATCTGCGGGATTAAACGGTTCCCAAACCCAAACAAAAGCAACAAGGAATTGCCGCTTTGCGATCCTCTTTCTCCCTCGCCCTTTTCCGAAAGGGAGAGGGCCGGGGTGAGGGATTGCCCCTTGGCTAGCGGTCATATCTCCCCCCCCTTACGATTTGATATCGCGCATTTGGAAGCCGGTGCAGCCGATGATGAAGAAGGTGAGATTGAATCCGAACAGGATAAACAATGATTCGACGATGCGAGACCACGGGATCGGTTGGGCATAAACCGCTACCCACGTCCGGAAATGATGGAGCAACATAAACTCGCGGTAATCCTGGAAGAACGGGATGTTTTCCATCACCAGGTTGAGCAACAAAAAGGAGAAGCCGAGCACAGTGGCGGCCGCCGGTTTCATGTTAAAACAACCGAACATGAACGCGATGGTCATCATGGTGGCGGCATTGATCGCCAGAAATACGTGTGACAAAGAATAAATCTTCAATCCTTGCGCCGCGCTCATCACATTAAAAATCCGTTCCGGCTCGGGAATGAAGACGAACATTCCCTGCCATGGAAACCACATTCGAGCGAACACGACGGCCATCAATCCAAGTGCGACGACGAGCACAATAGAGAACACCACTCCGGCACACCATTTGATGAACATCAGGCGCACCCGCGAAATCGGACGGGATAGAATCATTCGGAGCGTTCCGTCCTCCGCTTCCTTTGCCACCAGATCGCCGCCGACAAGGCAGGCGTAGAGCGGCATGAGAAACAGGATTTGTGGAAACAACATGATCAACGCGACCGACAGCGCGGAGATAAAATCCATGGCGAGATAGCCGTTTCCTTCCAGGAGTCGAACGACCTTTTCCTCCCATTTCGTAAAGTGAAAGGCGAGCAGCATGGCATTTTGCGCCAGCAGGAAGGTACCGAACCCGATGTAGGTCCGTTTCTTGCCGAACAATTTCCAAAGCTCGTTACGTAATTGGAGAAAAAACATATAAAACGGGAAGTGGAACGGGAAACGGAGTATTGGAGTGGTGGAGTATTGGGATTTTGGCTCGACTATTCGCCATTGGTTGTGCCGTGCCGACTCCATCACTCCATTCCCCCACTTCCTCCCTTCTTCATCAACGACAGATAAAAATCTTCAAGCGTTTGTTCGTGCCGGGCGATTTCGAAGACAGGCATCCCCTGCTCTACCAGGCGTTTGACGATCTGATCTGTCCCAATGCCGTTCGCAAGCGTGACGAATTCGCCATCGCGCATGTCGTCGATCAGTTTGAATCCGCGCAAACAGGCAACGGCAGCCTCAAAGTCACCAACCTTCATCCGCACCCAACTCTTGTTCTTCTTCACATCGGCAATGGTGCCTTCAAAAACTTTTTCTCCCTGGTTCATAACTGCGAACCGCGTGCAGAGTTGTTCCACTTCATTCAGCAAATGCGATGATAACAGGATGGTCAGGCCAAGATCGCGATGCAGTCGGAGAACGGTTTGCCGCATTTCGTGAATGCCTTCCGGATCGAGTCCATCGCTCGGTTCGTCGAGAATGAGCAACTTCGGATTCGGCAACAACGCCTGGGCCATGGCCAAACGCGCCCGCATTCCGTGCGAATAGGTTCTCACCGGCGATTGCTCGCGACCGGTCAGACCAACCCAATCTATAACTTCACGAATGCGCGCGGCAGAAGTGGGCGCGGTGTAGTGCGATAAAATTTCGAGGTTCCGCCAGCCACTGAGAAAGTCGTAGAAGACTGGGGATTCAAAAATCGCGCCGACATTTTGCAACGCGCTTTGCCGATGTTTCGTGACATCGAATCCGCAGACCTTCACGTCCCCGCTCGTCGGCCAGACTTGTCCGAGCAACATGCCAATAGTGGTGCTTTTCCCCGCGCCGTTGTGCCCAAGCAAACCAAAAATTTCGCCGGACGGAACCTGGAGATCGAGTCCCTCGACGGCGACCCGTTGGCCGAACAGTTTGCGAAGTTGTTTAAGCGCGATCATGGGGGTGGGGGGCAAACGGAGTGGTGGAGTATTGGAGTGATGGAGAAATGGTACGGAAGCGCGGCGTCCTTCAACACTCCACTACTCCAACACTCCAATACTCCGTTTGTCTTCTCCCCCCTCACTTCGTTCCCTCCATTTCCAAAAGCTTTTTGATATGTCCGTCGGCGTAGAGGTAGTTCACATCTTTTCCTGCTCCACGTGCGGCATGAAACTTTTCAAAGTCGAAGAAAACAGGAATCTGATCTGAGCTGTACTTCTTTCCCAGCAGTTTCAGAGCGCTCGCATCCTGACCATTGAGAAGATTGTTCCAAAAATAGCTGGAACCGGTTTGTTCGAAAATCACTTCCCGATCCGATGGACACCGCAGCACATTGGTGGAACCGAGATGGCCTTTGAGAACAACGTCCACCGTGGCAACCAGGTTGGTGGGCGGCGCGTTGGTGCTGATTGCTTTGTTGTGCATCACCGGCATGCGATTGTTGTTTTCACCGACATACATCTGCAGCGCAATCCCGATCTGACGCAAATTACTCAGGCAAGCCGTCCCCTGCGCATTGGCTTTCCCTTTAGAAATCGCCGGCAACAGCAACCCCGCAAGGATCGCAATAATTGCCAGCACCACCAACAGTTCGATCAAGGTGAAGGCGCGGCTTGAGCCCGCGCGCTGATTTGGCGGCAGAGGAGTGGGAACGGCTCGTTCCCACAATGTTTTCTGGTTGGAATCAATGCGGGAACGAGCCGTTCCCACGCATAAGGATTCGATCGACGCGACAACGTCCTGCGGTGCGCCAGTCCTCTGACACTTTTCATCCGGCACAATTGAATCAGCAGTTTCACTCATGGAACATGATGGATGCGCATACCCGCCGCTTTCCCTTTGCCCCTATCTCAGACGAATCCCTTTCGGCGGGCCGCTAAACATCTTCAGTCTCTGCCCTGTTATAAGCCAGCAAAAGAAGATTTTGTTCGATTCCAGAGAGGCTCCTAAAACAAAAATAGCAGTAGCGCATCCGCTACTGCTTTTTTTTGTGTCATTAAAATCTCAGCTTAAAACTCGAAAGCGTAATTGGTTCGTCCAGCTTCCGTAACCGCCCACAAATTGAATTGCGGTCCGACCGAACGCCATATCTTCAGGAGTCGTACGCTTCCATCGGCGAAACTATAGTTGGATCCGCCGCCACTCGAGTGCCGGGTTTGGTTCAGCTCTTCGTAATCGTTTCCTTTGCCTTCCTCCAGATCCATATAGAAATGCTGCGACGGCGACTTCTTTTCACCAAAAGAAATAGTCTCGCTGGGAAACTTAAACTCATTTTCGGACATCGTCTTCCCAAGTATCGCGTCCATGCTGAAGTCTGGCATGGTGGCTTTGAAATAATCATTCCAGCCATTGATAATGTAGGTGCGAGGCGCGTTGTCGGCAGGATCCGAGCTCGGATAGCTGGCCGGGGCATCAGGACCATCGCTGGGGCAACGCAGAATTTTCAGATCGCGATAGCCATCACGCAATCGGCCTGTCCAGCGCGGATTGTATCCCGGCATACTTGAATCCACGACTCCTGGGGCACTGCCACCGGTGCGAGGCGGGAAATAGCCGCGATAATCGTCGGCGTACATCGTCAATGAGAGATTCAACTGCTTGAGATTGTTGACGCAGGAGATGCGACGCCCTGCCTCCTTGGCTTTTCCAAGGCTCGGAAGAAGCATGCCTGCCAGGATCGCGATAATTGCAATTACCACGAGTAATTCGATCAATGTGAATGCCCTCCCTGTCCGTTGCCGTGTCGTTTTCATTGGATTCTCGGTTTTAATCGGAACATTTTTTGTGCCGCAGACAAACTCTTCGAATAAGGCGACCCCATTTGCGGTCACAGCTTTATTGTTGCATGAACAAAAAGACTCTCACCCTTATTTCAGTCGCCCTGGTCTTGGGAGCCGTTTATCTTGTTAAGTTCACAGACTGGTTCGCGGAAAAGAATATTCAGATCTTATTTCGTATGTATAAAGGCCAACCCTTCTTCGGCCTGGAAAACAAAGAGTACCATCTCACTTCAATTAAAGTTGTCAAAGTCGAGGAGGCCAGCACCAACAAGTATGCTCCTGCTCTCTGGCATGTGGTCGCTGCCGACCCAGAGAAAGGGTCCGCCGGACTCACAGACTTTATTTACGGCCAGAAAATTGATGGCATGGGACCTGCCATTCCTGAGATGACACCCACGCCATTGGTAAAAAATACGAATTATCGAATTCTCCTGGAAGCCGGAAAGGTCAAAGGAGAGCGTGAATTCGCGCTGAAATAAAGTTTATCGTAACAAATGATCGGTGATTTCCATCAAATTGTTCTATGTCGAAGAAAAACATCTTTCTCGTTCTCGTTCTTGTCGCACTAGGTGCTCTCTACATTGTTTATTTCACCGACCTTTTCGAGAAGCCTGTCATCAGTATCTCCGCGCGTCCCCGTGTCGCACGAGCCTCCTCTGGCAATCAATATTCCGTTTCTTTCAGCTTCGACCGTCGCTGTGAACTGACCGAAATTAAAGTTGTCTCGGTCTCGGAACTCGAAACGAACAAATATGCCCGCGCTTACTGGCACATGATCTCTGATACGAACTCCGCTCCGGTGAAAGGTATTCTTTATGGCGAAAACCTGAAAGGGATGAAGCCTAAGATTCCCAAGATGAAACCCGAACCGCTCGCGCCAGGGCAAAAATATCGTTTAATGATTGAAGCCGGCAAGAACAAGGGCCAGGTGGATTTCGACATTCCAGCCCGACAAGCTGCACGCTGATCCGCGTCCCTGCTCCCGCTGAGTCATAATCCCTGAAATGGCAGCAATAGCCGCGAACAAAACCAAACAACGCATAAACCTTAAAACGGCAGTTAATAGCCGCGAAAGAACGCAAAAGGCGCAAAAACAAAAGGAGAAGATTGGATAAGGTAACTTTTTTGCTTTCACCCGCTGAATGAAAGTAAAAGTGCAACCGTTTCAGCCATAGGTTCAACTTTCCCTTGGCGCGCTATCCGGTGGTTTTAAAATCATCCGGAAGTGGGCTTGAGACCATCCAGACCGTTTCCGGATGATTCGAAAGTGGGCTTGAGACCATCCAGGCCGTTTCCGGATGATCCGGAAGTGGGCTTGAGACCATCCAGACCGTTTCCGGATGATCCGAAAGTGGGCTTGAGACCATCCAGGCCGTTTCCGGATGATCCGAAAGTGGGCTGGAGACCATCCAGGCCGTTTCCGGATGATCCGGAAGTGGACTGGAGACCATCCAGACGGTTTCAGGATGATCCGAAAGTGGGCTGGAGACCGTCCAGCCCACGTTCCGGGCGTCTCTAAGCAGAAAACCCTTTGTTTTTCGATAGTGTAGTTTTTTGACCGCCTGCGATTCGCGGTTTAACTGCCGTTTTTAGGATAAATCGGCAGGTTTTTTGGGTTAACCCGCTGAGTAAGAGGAAAACGCACCGTTTTTCCTCCCAAACCCCTGTTTTTATGCTTTTTGTGTTCTTTCGCGACTATTTCAGTTGCGGTTTTTAGGTTTCATCCGCTTCCGACGCCGTCGTAAGCTGTTAAACACGTCTTTATCCACCTCCGACGCCGTCGTAAGGCGTTAAACACGTTTTCATCCACCTCCGACGCCGTCGTAAGGCGTTAAACACGTTTTCATTCACCTCCGACGTCGTCGTAAGACGTTAAACACGCTTTTATCCGCCTCCGACGCCGACCGTTACCGTTACAAACATTTCAAATCAGCAAGTTTGCTTTTTGAACCAGCACTTTGAACCTGGCTCCAAGATGAGCGGGATGGGTAAGTGTCTGAAACTGCGCGACGAACTTCCGATCCAAGGCATCGATGCCGCTGCGCTGATTCTTTTCTACAATGGAGGTAAGAAACTTCGACTGTGAACCAAAGAACTCCGTCTGAAAACCTGCCGATTCCCCCGCTTCCATGATTGCAGAGAAATTGACGTGGCAAGTGATGTCCTGTTCCCCAGGGTTACTCAAAAGATCATGGCCGAGATGGTGCCGCTTATAACTACGGG
Source organism: Verrucomicrobiota bacterium (assembly GCA_013820875.1). Lineage (GTDB taxonomy): Bacteria > Verrucomicrobiota > Verrucomicrobiia > Limisphaerales > JACDHS01 > JACDHS01. Next base: position 91,428 of record JACDHS010000001.1, read on the forward strand.
CGGTTCCCCTGCTCCGTTCAGGCGTGAAAAATTCGTCAGCCGTTAAACCGTAGTCAATCGCCATAATTTTGCCGCGCTTTAATTTGCCGGCCGCTATCTTCCACCAGGCGAGTGCAGACGGACCAACCTCGGTTTGAAAACCATCGGGAAGAACATCGGCAAGCGGCTCAGGAACGGTGGGCAATTGCGGAAAATCACTTGAGATTGCGTTCAGCGTCCAAACGAATTGATTTCCGGTCCATTCCACATTCATTTCCTGCCACTTCCTCGCCAGTGCATTCCACTGGATGCGATGGAATGGAATGGCATCCAGCAGTTCATTCGAAAAAATGATTCCGGAAAAGGGTTCGACCTCTGTCCATTCTTTGACCCATCGAACGTTTGAAAACTGTTTCAGAGTTTCGCGCTGCCATTGCTCGTGACGAATCGAAGGTTCCAGGATGCAGTAACGAACTTTCTGAAAGAAATCCGGAGCGCCGCGCTGCAAACGCAGCAGGATATCGCATGCGAGCTGGCCATCGTGCGCTCCCGATTCGAGTATCTGTGGAGAACTCCCGCTTGAATCATCACCGAGCCATTCCGCGAACTGGTAGGAAAGCAATTCGCCGAAGAGACTTCCCACGCTGACGCTTGTGAAGAAATCACCGGCGCGCCCGACCCTTTCTTTATGTTCATAATAGCCGAGCTCTGGCGCGTAAAGTGCTAGTTCCATGAATCGAGCAAATGAGATTGATTTACTTTTCTCAATTTCGCGAACGATGCATTGTTCAAGATTCATTAACTTGCGGTTTAGCTGTATATCAGTAAAACTCAGGGCTCTTTGCTTAGCTATATATGGCCAAAATTGACGCCTTTTTCAATCTGATGCTGGAGCAAAAAGCTTCAGATCTGCACATGTCTTCCGGCAATCCGCCCATCTTGCGGATCAACGGCGAACTGCAGCGCGTGGATTATCCGCCGCTGGAGAACGACCAGTTGAAGACGATGCTCTACGAAATCTCGCCGGAATATAAGATTAAACATTTCGAAGAAACCGGTGACGTGGATTTTGGTTACGAAATCCCCGGAGTGTCTCGTTTCCGCGCAAACTTCTTCAATCAGAAATACGGCATAGCGTCCGTATTCCGCCAGATTCCAACGAAGGTGCTGTCGTTTGATGACTTCGAGAAGTTCGACGCTCCGATGCCGCCGGTGTTAAAAAAATTCTGCATGCTGCATCGTGGGTTGGTTGTTGTCACCGGACCAACAGGCTCCGGCAAATCAACGACGCTGGCTGCGATGGTGGATTACGCGAATAAAAACCGAAAAGATCATATCATCACAGTGGAAGATCCGATCGAGTTCGTGCATGAAAGCAAGAATTGCCTGGTGAACCATCGTGAAGTCGGCATTCACACCAAATCTTTTGCCGCCGCCCTCAGAGGCGCCCTGCGTGAAGACCCGGACATCGTTCTGGTCGGCGAGTTGCGCGATCTGGAAACAATCGAACTGGCCTTAACGGCTGCGAGCACAGGACATTTGGTCTTCGGCACATTGCATACGCAAAGCGCTGCAAAAACGGTGGATCGTATTATCGACGTATTCCCCGCTGAACAGCAGAACAAAATTCGTGCGACCCTTTCCGAAGCCCTAAAAGGGATCGTTGCGCAAAACCTTTTTAAACGCATCGACAAGAAAGGCCGTGTGGCTGCGCTGGAAATTTTGGTATTTACGACGGCGGTGGCGAATTTGGTTCGTGAAGGTAAGACTCACCAGATTCCAGGTATGATTCAGGTCGGTAAAAAGCTGGGAAACACGCCTTTGGACGATAGCATCATGGAGCACATCCGGATGAAACGTATCTCTCCGGAAGAAGCTTACGACAAGTGCCTTGATAAGAAAAAATTCCGTCCATTCCTCGCTCATCCGCCGGAAGACGATGAATAAATCATTTCGGACAAATCACGCCAACATCTTAATATGCGCAGAAACGAACTAGATTATATCCTCAAAACGATGCTGGAAGGACCAGCCATCGATTCTGCGGCGAAGAAGGATATTTCAGACCTGAACTTCACGGTGGACAAGCCGCTCCAGGTCGAACACATGGGCGAACTGACAGTCATTCAATGCACGCCAGCCATTGAAAAGTTGACTCCTTACCAGACCGAAATGGTTGCGCTGAACCTGGTGGGCGCCAATCTTCGACTGCTGGAGGATCTGTTGCGACACGGCTCCTGCGATTGCGCTTATACCCTGGTCGGAATAGCGCGGTTCCGCGTAAACATCTTTTCACAACGCGGCAACTACTCGGTTGTCCTGCGTAAGTTGAACACCCGCATTCCTTCACTCAAGGATCTTGATCTCCCCCTGATTTTCCGCGACGTGAGCAGGGAAAAGACCGGGCTGGTCCTGGTGACCGGGGCAACCGGTTCCGGTAAATCCACGACGCTTGCAGCGTTGTTGAATGAAGTGAACGATTCGCGCTCCGTTCATGTGATTACATTGGAAGATCCAGTGGAGTTCATTCACGAGCAACGAATGGCCACTTTCAACCAACGCGAGTTGGGAAATGATTTCAGCTCCTTCGTCGCCGGTCTCCGTGCCGCGCTTCGGCAGGCGCCCAAAATCATTCTGGTTGGTGAAATGCGAGACCGGGAGACGGTCGAAATCGCATTGAGCGCCGCAGAAACCGGGCATTTGGTGATGAGCACCTTGCACACCATTGATGCCGGCCAGACGATCAACCGTATTCTTGGTCTTTTCGAACAATCAGAACAGGAACAGGTGAGACGCCGTTTATCCGACACGTTGCGCTGGGTCATCAGCCAACGTCTGGTTCCGAAAATCGGCGGAGGCCGCACAGCGCTCCTGGAAATCATGGGATCCAACATGCGAATCCAGGAAAGCATCATGCAGGGTGAAAGCGAAGGTAAGAGCTTCTATGAAATCACGGAAGCCAGCTACCCATTCGGCTGGCGGACATTCGATGCTTCCTGCATTGAAGCCTACGAAAACGGAACAATCACCGAAGAGATGGCAGAACTCTATTGCAGCAAGAAGGGCATCGTTATCCGCAGAATTGATTATATCAAGAAAGCACGAGGCGAAGCCGCCGCTGCAAATGACTTGCGTATGAAGTCCGTGCTGGACTCAGCTCCAAGCGCCGGCGCGCCCCCACCACTTCCCAACAAGCTTAGATTGAAATAATATGCCTCCTGAATTCGATTTCATCAGCACAACCGACAAGCCCGCATTGGTGCTCATCAATAATCCGGAATGGGTGAACTACACCAAAGCGGTCCTGGCAGAACTCGGTTACAAAATTCACGCCGTGGAGACGCACGAGGAATTCCTGCAGCGTTTTGCGGAGGTGCAGTATCAAATTGTTTTGATTGACGAATCGTTTGGCGGTTCCCTCGAAAATCCCACTCTGAAGGCATTGCAAGAAATGCCAATGATGCAACGGCGCCACGCAATTATTCTGCTGTTGGGCGGTTCTTTCGAAACCCTCAACGCGATGCAGGCATTCCAACAGAGCGTTCATGCGGTCGTGAATTATTCCGAGATCAGTCTGCTTGCTCAGTTGGTGCAGAAGGCAGTCAGCGAGAACGAGATTTTCCTGAAGGCTTACCGCGAAACCACTGACCGGATCGCCCTGTTACGTGCCCGCCCTGTCTAATCGCAATTCATGTTGCGACTGGATCAGGCAATGGTGGACCGAGGGATTTCGGACAGCCGAGAGAAGGCAAAACGAGCGATTCTAGCAGGACAGGTGCGCGTCAATCAACAGGTCGCCCGCAAAGCCAGTGATGCGGTCAAGCCAAATGACGAAATCACGCTTGAAGCCCAGGAAAAATTCGTCAGCCGCGGGGGACACAAGATTGAGCACGCGCTCGACTTCTTCAAAATCGACGTTTCAAATCTGACCACGATTGATCTTGGCGCCTCCACGGGCGGGTTCACCGACTGCCTGCTGCAACGCGGCGCCGCAAAAGTCTATGCGGTGGATGTGGGGCATGGCCAATTGGCGTGGAAATTACGCACGGATCCACGCGTGGTGGTGATGGAACGAACGAATGCACGACAACTCACGCCATCCCAGTTCCCCCAACCTTTTGCTCCCGCCGATCTGATTGTTGCTGACTGCTCTTTTATATCGCTGAAAAAAATTCTTCCGCCTGCGATTGCTTTGCTGCGCTCCGGGGGTAAAATCGCCGCACTAGTTAAACCGCAGTTTGAAGCAGGAAAAGAAGAAGCTGACCGTGGTGCTGGCGTGATTAGAGACCCGAAAATTCATGCACGGGTGCTTGCGGAGCTGAAACAGTTCAGTGAAGAGGAACTAAAACTGAGATGGATCGGCCAGACAGAGTCTCCCCTGCTCGGTCCCGCGGGTAACAAGGAATTTTTGGTGTTGCTTGAAAAAGAGGCCTGAGAAAATCAATCGTATTGGAATCATTGCCAACTCGGAGAAAGCTTCGAGCCGAAGCGTGGTTCGACAGGCTGTTCAATTGATCCGCAAACACGGAGGTGTCGTGGTTTGCGATGCCGAAACTGCCCGCCTCGCGGACGTGGAAGCGGAAACCTTCACGAAACCATCCTCGCTCGCACGCAACGTGCAATTGCTGGTAGTTTGCGGCGGAGATGGAACGATGCTCCGCGTGGTTCGCGAAATGCACGGCGCAACCACTCCTCTTTTTGGCATCAACGTCGGTCGTCTCGGCTTTCTCACTGCCGTTCCTTCACAACAGATACGAGAAGCGTTTGCCAAGATTTTTTCTGGCGAGTATTCGATTGAAAGCCGCCCGCTCATTGAAGCAACGGGATTCGCAAGAGGAGTAAAAATTCAGCAGTCAGCTTTGAATGACCTGGTCATCAGTCGCGGCGCCATCCCACGCATGATTGAACTGGAAGTCAGCATCAATGGCGAAATTGTAACGCGTTACCGTTGTGACGGACTGATTGTGAGTTCACCGACGGGTTCAACCGCCTATTCCCTTTCCGCGGGTGGCGCAATCATCAGCCCGGACGCGAATGTTTTCGCCATCACCCCAATTTGCCCCCACACCCTGTCCAATCGTTCGGTGATCGTCGGATTGGAATCGAAGATCCAGGTGAAGGTTGTCAGCGAGAAAGTGGACACAACCATCAGCGCGGATGGGCAGGTGCAGATTGACTTGGATGCCGGCGACGTGATTACAATCCAGAGGAACCGTCGTTCAGTGCGCCTGCTTCACCTCGCTGGCACATCCTTCTTCGATACCGTGCGCCGCAAGTTGCACTGGAGTGGTTCAAACGTTTAATATGGTTCGCCTCAAAGATATCGCCCTGCGCGCAGGTGTTTCCGTCATGACAGTGTCCAAAGCGCTGCGTGACGAAACGGACATTTCCGCTACAACCAAAACCCGCATCAAACAACTCGCTCAGGAACTTGGCTATGTGCCCGACTCCATCGCACAGGGATTGCGGAACAAAACGACTAAGCTGCTGGGGGTGGTAATCTCTTCGACGACAAACCCGGTTTACGCCCGCATGGTGATGGCTCTCGAGGATCAGGCTTACGAACTCGGCTACGAGATGATTTTGGCGCACACCCGGAACACGCCGGAACGCGAGGATGTTCAGATTCGTCGTTTGTTGTCGCGGCGCGTGGATGGCATCTTCATTTCTCCTGTGTATCGCCTTGCGCCAACCGCGCCGATCTACGAAGAATTGAAACGCAGGGGGAGCCCTGTTGTTATCCTCGGTCACCTGGCAGCATTTTGCAGCCATTTCCCAAACGTCGAAACGGATGATATACAAGGCAGCTTCAATGCTACGAAACATCTCCTGCAGATTGGCCACCGTCGCATCGCCTATTTCTCCGGCCCGGTAGCTTCGCCGTTTGCGCAAGAACGCTATGAAGGCTATCGGAGGGCGTTGCGCGAATTTAAAATTGAGCCGGATGAAAAATTAATTTTCAACGCGGGAACCACCATAGACGAAGGCGGAAAAGCGGCATTACAGTTTCTCAATGAAAATGCGAATGCAACTGCCATTCAATCCTTCAACGACCTCGTGGCGATCGGTGCCAGCAACATCCTGCTCAATCAGGGGGTAAAGATCCCCAAACAAATATCGATGGTAGGATTCGGAAACATTCTAACCTCCGAACATTTTCGTGTTCCACTCACCACAGTCCGACAGCCCAAAGCACGTCTGGGCATCGCGGCAATGGAGTCCATGATGAAAATCATTCGTGGAGAACGACCTGCATCGAGGCGTCTGCCTGCGGAATTAGTCATTCGCAAGAGCACCTGCGCGCCTTGCGCCTGATCGTCCGTGCTTATTTTCTTTTCCAGGAAGCGACGAACATCCCATTGCCACCAAATTCCTGTGGCCACATGAACAAATCACGTTTGATTGTTTTTGGCTGCAGTGGATTTGGAAAGTCAACAGGCTCGAAATCAGGAAAAGCTTTTTGAAAAGCTGTCACCACATCGGTCGTCTCCGCACGAGTCAGCGTGCAAACTGAATAGACCAGTTTTCCGCCGGGTTTAACGGATCCCGCCACATTTCCCAGGAGACGCGATTGCACTTCAGCCAACTCGCTGACGTCCTGTGCGGTTGTCGTCCAACGCGCGTGCGGATTGCGCTGCCAGGTTCCAACCCCGCTGCAAGGCGCATCCACGAGGACGCCGTCGAATTTGGTTTTCGTCGGAAGTTTCTCACTGCCATCCCAACTGACAGCGCGATAGTTGAACGCTTTCGCGCGAGCCGCACGTTGCTTCAATCTTTTTAAACGCCATTCAGCACGATCACTCGCCCAGATCAGGCCTTTGTTCTGCATCAGTTCGGACAAGTGCAAGGTCTTGCCACCTTCACCCGCGCAGGCATCCCACCACGTTTCACCCGGCTTCGGATCACAGATGACACTTACGGCTTGAGAGGCAATATCCTGGAGTTCGAATAAGCCTTCGTGAAACTGTGGCGTGCGGAAAAGATCAATCGAACCCTCGTATTCAAGTGCGTCGGGCAGGTTGGCATTTTCGGGAACAGAACAGTAGCGCAATTCCCTTTCCACTGCCTCGCGCATGCCGTGCTTGGTGCGGAGCCAAAGCTTCGGTTCCTTTTGCAATGCCCGGGCGAACGCAGGCGTGACATCCACCTGCTCGCGAATCCAGTCGGGGACAGCTTTTGCCACCATGTGATCATCAAAGAAGCTGTCCGGATACTCCCGAAACTTTTCGGTGAGTCGCAAAGCTTTTTCCATTCTCGACGGCAGCGGTTCTTTCGCATTCATCCAACCGAGCCAGCGAAAATACGCGAAGATTGCCTTGCTGATCTCCCAACCATCATCGCGGGTCAACCCGCGTTGCTTGCGCAATTCATCGCGCAACACAGCATCCGCAGGATGATTCGCATCTGACTTTTCAATTACCGCAGTCGCAACTTTAAAAAAAACTTCGTTCATAAAAAATGAAGGCGCAAAGATGCACTTTGCGCCTTTGGAGCTGGATCAATACTTAGGCTTGGGCGACTAATTGCCGCAAGACATAAGGCAGAATTCCGCCATGTTGATAATAGTCGATTTCAATCGCTGTATCAATGCGACACGCGACCGGCACATCCTGCACCTGGCCATTCGCACGGGTGATCCGTAACGTGAGATCCTGTTGCGGCTTCAAAGTGGCATCCAAACCAACGATGTCGTAAGTCTCCGAACCGTCGAGAGCAAGGCTTGAAGAGGATGTCTCATCTTTGAATTGCAACGGGAGAACGCCCATTCCAACAAGGTTGGAACGATGAATACGCTCGAAGCTCTGGGCAACCACTGCGCGAACACCGAGAAGCTTTGTGCCTTTTGCAGCCCAATCACGGGAACTGCCTGTGCCGTATTCGTGACCGGCGACAACCACAAGCGGCGTACCCTTTTCGGCATACTTCATAGCTGCATCAAAGATGGACATCTCCTCGCCCGTTGGCTGGAACGTGGTAACGCCGCCTTCCACACCAGGCACCATCAGGTTCTTGATACGAACATTGGCAAAAGTGCCGCGGGTCATCACGCGATCATTCCCACGGCGCGCGCCGTAGCTATTGAAATCAACATAATTAACGGCTTCATCCATCAGGTACTGTCCGGCGGGGGAAGTTTTCTTGATACTTCCGGCAGGTGAAATGTGATCAGTCGTGACGCTGTCGCCGAAGATGCCGAGCGGACGTGCGCCCTTGATCTCGGTGATTTGGCCAGCTTGCATTCCGAAGTTCACAAAGAACGGCGGCTCCTGGATATAGGTGCTCTTCGCATCCCATTCGTAAACGTTGCCGGTGCTGGAAGGAATCTCGTTCCATTTCGGATTCAGTTTTTCGAAATCTTTGTAAAGCGTGCGGAACACTTCAGGTTTAAGCGCGGAGTGCATGACATCGCGAACTTCCTGGATGCTCGGCCAAATGTCCTTCAGGTAAACATCTTGTCCATCTTTGCCTTTTCCAATTGGATCATTGGACATGTCAATGTTCACCCGGCCAGCCAATGCGAATGCCACAACCAACGGAGGCGACATCAGGAAATTCGCTTTGATGCTCTGATGCACGCGGGCTTCGAAATTCCGGTTTCCGGAAAGCACTGAGGCAGCCACGACGTCATTTCTGACGACCGCATCTTCAATCTGTGAATCCAGCGGGCCAGAATTTCCGATGCACGTTGTGCAACCGTAGCCAACTAAGTTGAAACCAAGCTGGTCCAGGTACGGTTGCAAACCCGTTCTATCCAGGTAATCACTCACCACCCGCGATCCAGGAGCGAGCGAAGACTTCACCAGCGGATTTGGAGTAAGTCCTTTTTCAACGGCTTTCTTGGCCAACAACCCGGCAGCGAGCATCACCGATGGATTGCTCGTATTTGTGCAACTCGTAATTGCGGCAATCAAAACACTGCCGTGACGGATATCACCTTCGCAGACTTCAGAGGGGGCCTGCACGCGGTCTGGCGTCGGACGATTGTTTGCCATTTCCAACTCAGTCGTTGCGTTGGTGTTCTGCTCCATGGAGCGATGCAGCGAGACCGGTTCCTGGCTACCGCCGCCCGGGATTGCATTTCCATTGCAGTTGACTGGGAAAACAAGATCCAGATCGCTGGCAGCTTTGCCAAAGCCGCTTTCGGACGGCGGTTTTGAAAATGCCTTTACGAACTCTTCTTTGAGCTTGGGCAATTCAATCCGGTCTTGCGGACGCTTCGGACCGGCCACACTCGGAGTGACTGTTGAAAGATCCAATTCGAGGTTTACCGAGTAATCAATCTGGCCCTTCTGCGGAATGCCGAAGAGGTTCTGTGCTTTGTAATAATTCTCGAACGCAACACATTGTTCCTCCGTGCGGCCCGTGGCGCGCAGGTAGGAAACTGTTTCGTGGTCCACCGGGAAGAAGCCCATCGTCGCTCCATATTCCGGAGCCATGTTGGCAATCGTGGCGCGATCAACCACCGGCAGAGCAGTCGCACCAGGACCATAGAACTCAACGAACTTACCAACGACTTTCGCTTTGCGCAGCAGTTGAGTAATCGTCAGCGCCAAATCAGTCGCAGTAACCCCTTCCTGCAACGCGCCCGTGAGATGAACGCCCACCACATCCGGCGTCAGGAAATAAACAGGTTGCCCGAGCATCCCGGCTTCCGCTTCAATTCCGCCAACACCCCAACCGACGACACCCAAACCGTTGATCATGGTCGTGTGCGAATCGGTTCCAACGAGTGTGTCGGGATAATAAACACCGCGTTGATCGAACAGAACGCCCTTCGCCAGGTACTCAAGATTGACCTGGTGAACGATACCGATGCCGGGCGGCACCACCTTGAAAGTTTCAAATGCCTGCATCCCCCATTTCAGCAATTGGTAACGCTCACGATTGCGTTTAAACTCGATTTCCAAATTCTGCTGGTAAGCTTCCGGGGTTCCCGCGAAATCCACTTGCACGGAATGATCGACCACCAGGTCCACAGGGACGAGCGGCTCGATCATCTTCGGATTCTTGCCCATGCGTGAGACTGCGGAACGCATTGCGGCCAAATCGACCAGCAACGGCACGCCCGTAAAGTCCTGCAAAACGATGCGCGCGACAACAAAAGGAATTTCATCCGTGCGCGCCGCCATTGCATCCCACGAGGCCAGAGTGCGCACGCTTTGTTCGGTGACCTTCTTGCCGTCGCAATTACGCAGAATGGACTCGAGAACAATCCGGATGGAAACCGGCAGGCGCGAAATTTTGCCGAGCCCAGCTTTTTCCAGGGCCGGCAGAGAATAGAAGTGAGCTTGTTGACCATTACCGCGATCGAATGTTTGTAGGGAATCGAATGAATTGTGAGCGTTCATAAATTTATCTCCACCGAAAGACCCTCCGGCAGGCACACGAAAATGAAGTTTGCCTTCGGAAGTGTCAAGATGCTGTAAGAACAGAATCATCTGGGGCGGGGTTCACCACAAAGGCACAGAGCGGCAAAGCCGCAAACAAAAAGGTGGACAGCGCAGGCGAGCTGCCAGATCGATCTGGCCGATCGAGTGGAGCCGCACCCGTGCAACTGGCGATAGGGCGAGGCCGTTGGTGATGTCGTCGTTCTGGTTTTCGGGCCTTTATTATCAATGGTAAGTCAGAGCGCGATAGGTTGTGTTTCGGTGCGGAAGCACCTCCAAACCCGGTGGGGTTTTGCTGAGACAAAACCCTGACTTCTGCCTTCCGCAATTCCTCACCAAGCCTGGTACGTGCGTGTTTTGTTTTAAGATATATGGGTGGGCGGAGTTGGTTTTCATTAGCTTTGAAATACCAACACGCAGGTACCATGCTTGATTAGGATTGAGAAGGCAGAAATTAGGGTTTTGACAAAACAGAACTAGAAACCAGACGAACCGCTCACGCGGTTGCGCAAAACCCCACCGGGGTTTTGAATGCTGGCGCAGGAACGATGGTGCTCACAGTGGCGAAGTATTCAAGAATCGGTGGGGCGTTCCTGCAGCCCGCACAGCCGGGCAGCGATTCTATAGTTTTTACCTTGGACGCCCTGACTTTTGCCTTCCACACCACGTGAAGTTTGGTGTGTGCGTGTTGTTCGTTTGAGATATTCGGATGCGAGGGAGTTGGTAATCATTCGCTCTGAAATAGCAACACGCACGTACCAGGCTTGGTGAGGATTTGCGGAAGGCAGAAATTAGGGTTTTCACACAGGAAAACCCCACCGTTTTTTTGGAGCATCACCTAGCGGTGATGCAGAGGCGATGTTTGGGTTCAGCTTCGTCAGTTTGCCCAGCCAATGTTTTGCGGGTTTGTTGGACATCGGGTTGTTGGAAGAGATTTTTACAGGGAAACAAACCGGTTGTCGCTGCGTATTACTTTCCGGTTCGCGGACACTTTTCCCCTCTGCATTTTGGCGGCTCTGAACCCGGAAAAAAAGGTCCGATTCAGGGCCAGATCGGCATTTTTTCCGGCGGAAAAGTTCTGATCAGAAGCTGACAACGATTTTTCCCGCCGGTAAAAAACGTAATCAGAAGCTGACGGAGACTTTGTCCGCCGGTAAAAATGCCGGTTCGGGGCTGTTCCCGGTTTGTAACAGCGGTAAATACAATGATTTACGATTGGAGGACTCGGCACGTTGTTCCCTCTGACCACATTACTTTATTGCGACCTTGCCGCGCGTGCCACCGCGGTTGAAATTCGGATCACTACTTCTGCACTTTGGCCGTCGTAATGTAATCCAACAGGTCCGCCATTTGTTCCGGTGTCAGTCCTCCTTCGAGACCTTCGGGCATGAGCGATTGTTGTTGGCTCTGCATCTTCTTGATATTGGAACGAGGCACGACATCTTCTTTGCCGTAAGCCGCGCGAATGGTCACGCTGTTGGCGGTTTCGTTCACAATCATACCGATCAAACTTTCGCCGTCCGCAGTTTCCACTTCATACGCCTGGAATTGAGGGGCAACTTCCGCATTCGGATCCAGGATACTTAACAACAACTTGTCCTTGCCTGTGCTTTGAACAGTGATGAGATCCGGCCCAAGTGTGAAACCTTGCCCGGCAAACTGATGGCACGCAGCACACCGCTCCATGTAAATCACCTGTCCGTTCAGCAGATCACCTTTGAGTTCCACTGACGGCATGTAGGTATCGATAACATCCTGTCGTTGCGACGTTACTTCCACCAGCACCGCGTTCGCCTTCGCCTGAATTGTCTTGTCACGATGCGTTCGCAAAAACTTTTCCTGGGTGCTGTTCAACTGACTCCTCGCAATCGTGCCACGCTGAACCGCATCAAGGAGCACACCAGCCCGGGCAGGTCGCGCCAGTAACATCGTGACCGCTTCATCGCGAACGCGCGGCGTAAAGTTGCCCCAGCGTTGAACCATTTGATCCGCCACACGCGCCTGGTCAAAGCGTCCCAACGCATTGACGGCAGCCAGTTGAATCACCTGAGGTTGATTCAGCTCCAGCAAAGAAATGAGCACACCGGAAAAATCCTCTGGCAACAGACCAAGTAACGCGATGGCTTCCAGGCGCACCGGGGCGGCAGCGGAAGGATCTTTCACGGTTTGGACCGCGATTTGAGACAAATTTTTCAAACCAGTTTGTGGCAATTGCGCGAGGGAACTCTTGGCGCGCTCCAATCCTTCTCCGATCGCGCGCACAAGCGAAAACGCCAGCATCGGTTCGACTGACTGCCCGAGGAATGCCCCTACCCGGTTCACTTCCTCTTTGTCATTCTTTGCCCCGATCATTTTCGCGAGTTCGGAAAGGAATTGTCGTCCCTTCGCGTCAGAAACAAACTTTGGATCCACCGACACAATGCTGAACATCTCCCCTGCCCCATTGGCAAGCGAGCTCAGCACCGCCGCGCGCATCCATTGGCTCCCGAAATCCCGAGCCAGGCATTCCGCCAGTGCCGCATTCCGCTCTGCGTGCTGGAGCTCTCCCAGCGTGAACGCCAGTTGATAAACCACATTGATCGAAACATCCGCCGGCATCTGTCGAAGCTGCGCCCACAACGCGGATGAAGGCGTTCCATTGCTCAACACTTTCTCCGCAAGACGCACTGCGTGTTGGCGCACCAGTTCGTTCTCATCTTTCAAAGCAGTCAGAACATGACCTTCCCGCAGCATTTCCAACCCGGCCAAAGCGTATAAAGCATGCATGCGAGCGTAGGGCGATTTGGACTTCTCAACCATCTTTCCAAGCGCGTGGCTTGCCATTTTATCCTGGCGTTCGAATAGCAACCGGGCCGATGTGTCGCGATACCATCCGTTGGCGTGCTCCAGTGTGGATACGAGTTGCGCAGTTTTCGCTTTGCTGAGGCGCGGAATCTTCGGCTGTTTAAAACCATTCGGCACGATTCGATAAATGCGTCCGCGATCGTTCCCGTTATTCAAATCCAGGTACTGTTTGATTTCTTCCGGCAGCGACCACGGGTGCTCGATGATCTCGCGATACATATCGATCACGTAAAAACAACCATCCGGTCCGTTGGCAAATTGCGTGGGACGAAACCACGTGTCGCGTGACGCGAGAAATTCAAAGTCCTGCTCATCTTTCGGACGCGCCGCTTTCAAATCCAGGCCTTCCTGCGAAACAATTTTGCGATGCATCAGGTTGCCTCCAGAGTCAGCGGTGAAGGCGTTGTCCATGAACTCCGGCGGAAATGTGTTCCCGCGATAGATCGTGGCGCCCGTCGCTCCCGTGAAATAACCGGAGGCACGACCGCCCCCTTCCACCACTCCTTTCACGACTCCTTCCTTGCGCCACTTGGTTCGGATGACACGCCACGGTTCTTCCGGGCTTATCCGATACACTTCCGCCGCACCGCCATCCACGGCAATAGAGACCAGGGCTTTCGGCATCGCATAGTAAGGATTCCGATCCCCATAACGCCCCTCGTACATCCAGGCCATCAAATGTTCGCTGTTGCTGGAACTAAATTTTCGGCCCCGCGAATCGAAGCTCATGCCGTATTGGCCACCCCCGCTCTCCGCGATCATTTCGAAGGTGCGCGGGTCAAAGGAAAAATTGCGATTGTTCAGATCGAGCGGTTTATCCGTCTTGCGAATCATGTTCGTGACAATCCCCCCGTTCGAAGCGGACAAACCGTGAATCCGGTTATCCAATGACCAATTGAAACTGTTCAACAACGCCTGCACGTTCAAGCGGCTCTTGGTGTTTCCGAACCCGTTATAAATCAATTGCCGGATGTCCGCTTTGCCATCGCCGTTGGTATCCTTGAAATAGAATACATCAGGCGTGGAACCGACAAACACGCCTCCTCCGTAACAAATGATCGCCGTGGGCCACGGCAACCCCTCGGCGTAAACGGTGCTCTTGTCGAAGCGGCCATCGCCATTGGTATCCTCCAACATTTTCACGCGTCCGAGCCGTTCATCGCGGCGCTCCGAGTAATCCCGCATTTCGATGACAAACAACCGGCCATCTTCATCAAATGAAAGCGCGATGGGATCCACTACCAACGGTTCGGATGCGATCAGTTCGAGACGAAAGCCTGGTTTGATTTGAAAGGTTCCGACGGCATCCGCCACTTCCACGGCCGGAAAGCTCGGCAAATCCCTGGCAGGATCAATCGCTGGCGGCTTATCCTGGGCAAACCCGGTCGCGGAAAAAGAAATGGCAAAGAGTGCGGAAAGGAGAATACGCATAAGCTATGGAAACAACACAAGTTCTGCCCCCTGACTTCAAGGCAAAAAAAGAGGCTGGGAACACAAGTTCCCAGCCTTTGCAGAATTTAACTTTTAGCAATCAGACTCGAACCGAGTCTATTATTCCCAGCGAATGGCATCAGCCATCACAACGTAACCGGTCGTTGTCCAGCAGGACAGTTTGACGTTTTGGGAACCACCCATGCTCCAGGTGCCGAGAGTCTGCCATGAACCACCATTGACTTGTTGGTTCTTGTTGACGGTCGTTGTTCCACCACCATGACTAACGATATAGGGAGCGGAGGACGAACGATTCGAGCCAGCCGGCCACCATGCTCTCACGGTCCATGAAGCACTAGTATTGAGAGACGTAACCCAAGTGGCAGGTTCGCTGACAGGAGCGGTGCTCTTGAAGCGATAATCTGCGCCATGTTTATCAGTGGCAGAAGTACCTGTGGACCAGGTTCCAATAACACTGAAACCACTGGCGTTGTTATCGACCGTACGAGCGGTTTTGCTGGTGCCACCCTGGCAGGTGGTCGATGGGCTCCCACTGCCCTGGTTTACCCAGAAGCTTATTGGTCCGCCACAGGCGCCGCTGTAAGGATCATCAGCCGTGCCGTTCACACGCACTTCGAAGTGGAGATGAAATCCAGTCGAACTGCCGGACGTGCCCACACCGCCGATCTGCTCGCCGCAAGCAATGCTCGATCCAACTGCCTTCGTGGTGACAGAACCTTTGGTCATATGCGCATAGTAAGACATGTAGCCACTCGAGTGGGCGAGGCGAACATAATTTCCAAAGCCACCACCATCAGGACTGCCGCGGTAGCCATCGCCGAACCCATCAATCTTATAGCTCAATGTGCCAACGGCGCCGGCAAAAATGGCGCGACCGCGAGGGCCTCCGGAGTAGTCGGTGCCGCGATGGCCATTATAGGTTTCGGTGCCACATTTCCAATCGGAAATCCCGGAAGAGGAGTTGTTGTCGTAATAGTAATGAACTGAAGTGTCTGAGGACAACGGAAGGCGGAACTTCGGCTGGGCCTCCGCTGAAGACGCCAACATGAATGTGGCGCATAAAAGGCCACCGACTATACTTAGTTTGATTATTTTCATTTGTTTTTTGATGAGTTTCGTTGGTGTTATTCAGGGTAATGTGTATTCAACCGGCTCAACCCGGCCTCCGTTTTGTCGCAGTGAAACAATGGTCCGACCGTCTGCTGCCCAGCGTGGATCAACGCCCTCTCCCAATTTTTTCGCGCCCTTGAAATTTCCTTTGGCGTCGAATTCCAAGCCCCAGATCTCTTCCTGCTCTCCGTTTTTGAAATCGTAAATGAACCATCGTTTGTCATCCGACCAGAGGGTTCGATCATACGGTGTGGGAACGAAGAGGTCGTTGACCTGTTCCATACCAAGATTGGTCACCTGCTCGGGTTGTCCGCCATCAGCAGAAACTTTCCAGAACGAAGCCAGGCCGGATCGTGCTCCGCTGACGAAAAGAATCCACTCATCAGAGGGATCGAAGTGCGGGCGAACATCGTCCCACTTGCCGTCGGTGAGCTTTTTGATTTCCCCTGAATTCAAATCGAATACCGAAAGTCCCAACACCTCAGGCATGTGGACTGGACGATCTTCGGCCACCTGCGCAAAGACAAGAGCCGCGCTATCCGAACGCCAGTTGGGTTCATAAGCCCGCTCGACGCTCGCTACCTTGTCTCCCGCCAGGTCTTCCACATGCAACACACAGTCCGCAGTGGTGTAGGCTATCTTTTTCCCGTCCGGTGAAAATTGCGCGCGAAAAACGTCATCCGAAATCAATCGTTCCTTGCCGGACTCATCCTGGATCCATAAATCCCACCCGGCTGCAGCGTCCGAATCTGGAACAAAATTTTTGCTGGAAGCTTTGGAAAGAAGGAAACGATTTGCATTGGCCGCTTTGTCGAACAGATACAGGTAGTTGCCCATCGGTTCACCATCGGGTCGAAACGATTCTGCCAATTGACGTGCCGTGCGCAAACGGGGGTCTGTTTCAGCAGCGTGAGCCGCGTGATCGTGCCCTTCAGAATGGTTCTCATGTGCATGGCGACGATTCAGGAAAAAGCCGACAACCAGCACAAGAATGATAGTCATCAATATCCAACGGAAGGCCAGCTTGTTACGGCTCTTCGAACGAGTACAGGAAGGTTCTCTGCTCATAAATTGTGTGGGACTTGGGCAGATGTGTAGCAAATTGGGACAGGAAAAACAATCCGGGAAGTCCTATATCAATCATAAGGGTAAACAGGGGATTGCTGACATTCAGCACGGAACCGGCAAAACAATTGACTTTCAAGCAGCATTTGAGTGCATTTTGTTGAATGGGTTTCAGCAACCGTCCGCTCCTCGCCATCGCCGCTCTTTTATTCGCAGGATCCTGTGCGTCCGCCGCGGAGTTTACTTTAAACAATGTGAATTTCACGGTACCGGATGGATTCACGATCGAAACGGCTGCGGAACCGCCGCTGGTCGGGTATCCGATGATGGCATGTTTCGATGAGCGCGGTCGTTTGTTCATCGCCGAAGCGGCCGGCACGAACGGCACGATGGATGTGCTCGAACGGTTGCAGCCGAACTTTATCCGGATGCTGGAAGACACCAATGGCGACGGCAAATTCGACAAAAGCACAATTTTCGCAGACAAATTGCAGATTCCGAACGGCGCCCTCTGGCACAAGGGCTCGCTCTATGTCGCTGAACCGCCCGGCATCTGGCGTTACACAGATACGAACGATGATGGCGTAGCCGATGTGCGCGAACATATTGCGGGAAAAGTGAAGTCCAACGGCATGTCTTCCACGCTGCACGGCCCGGTGCTTGGCCCAACCGGAGTCTTATTCTGGTGCGGTGGCCAAAGTGGTTATGCACTGGATAAAGATGGAACTGCGCCCAATTACCGCATTACTCCCGGCGTGTTCACCTTGCGAACGGATGGAAGCGAGCATGAAGTTTTTTCTGTTGGAGGTCTCGCAAACCCGGTCGAAGTGACGTTCAGCCCGGAAGGTGAGGTGTTCGGTACGGTTGATATTCTCGATCGCCCAGAGGGGGCGCGACATGATGCGCTCATGCACTGGGTGTATGGCGGCACCTACAATGTGAATGCCAACGATAAGAATCCCCTCAAGCGCACTGGCGACTACCTGCCGCCCCTCAGCCATGTCGGACAAGTGGCTCCTGCCGGGCTGACGAGCTACCGGGGAACGCAATGGGGTGATGAGTTTCGCAACAATATTTTCTGGGCACAATTCAACACCTTTAAAGTAGTACGGACTCAGATTGAGCGGCACGGCGCCACCTTCAAATCCCAGGACGAGGATTTCCTGGTCGCTGATAATGTGGATGTTCATTTCACTGATGTCCTGGAAGATGCCGATGGAAGTCTCCTGGTTATCAACACTGGTGGTTGGTTTCGTCATGGATGTCCAACTTCCCAGATCGCCAAGCCGGAAGTGAAAGGCGGAATCTATCGCATTCGCCGCACCGATAGTAAGCCGGTGGAAGACGCGCGTGGACTGAAGATCAACTGGGCAAAGCTCAAGGAGCGTGAGCTTTGCGACTTGCTGACTGATTCGCGCCTCGTAGTGGAAGAACGGGCGATCTCCACATTGGCAGATCGAGGTAAGAAAGCCGTTTCCGAGCTAAAGAACATTTTGAGCAGCAGCAAATCCGTTCAGGCGCGACGCAATGCAGTGTGGAGTTTGTCACGGATGAATGCCGCACCGGCGACTGCCGTGATTCGCAGGGCACTGAATGATACAAACAGCAGTGTGCGACAGTCCGCGGTTCACGCGCTTGGAATGTTGCGCGATGGAGAATCCGTTGCCGCATTAAGCAAGATCGTGGTGGAAGATGCAGAAGCCTCAATCCGCCGGGAAGCAGCCACCGCACTGGGACGAACCGGAAAGGCAGAAGCCGTTCCTCATTTACTGAAAGCATTGCGCAGTCAGAACGACCGGTTTCTCGAACATTCTCTTATTTACGCATTGATCCAAATCGGAGAACCAAAAAAGACGGAAGCAGGGCTCGCCGATTCCAACGACAGGGTGCGTCGAGGCGCATTGATTGCTTTGAACCAGATGGATGGCGCGCAACTCAGCCGGGAACAGATTGCTCCCATGCTCTCCTCCCGCGATTTCGAATTGCGGAAAGCAGCCTTTCAAATTGCTGTCAAAAACCCTGAGTGGAGCGGCGACATCGCCTCCGCAATCCATGATTGGATACAGCAAGCTTCCACCGAAGATGAGCTTTCCTTCCTGGGCGAAGCCATTAGCTCGCAAGCCGCGGATGATTCAGTCCAACGAGTCGTTTCCGAAACGCTTTTGAACGATGCCACTCCCGAACCAGTTCTGCTCACTTTGCTCGAGTCCATCCGTCGTCATAACCCAAAAGCAAAACAGTTCCCGCAACCATGGAGCAAGGCAGTGGAACATCGTTTGCACAAAGGGACTCTTGAATCGCGCCTGGCAGCGGTGGCAGTCGTGCGGGATCGCGGGTTGAACCAATTCGACAACCTGCTCAAGCAACTCGTCAAAACTGAAAAGAGGCCGAAACTGCGCATCGCATTCATCTCAATCCTGGCGCCTCGTCTATCCCCTGTGGACGAAGAGTCTTTCAGTTTGCTCATGGCCAACGTTCAAGGTGAAGCCAGTCCCCTGCTCCGCCTGGATGCGGCGAGGACGATGACAAGCTTGAAGCTCTCCGAGCAACAACTCACCACACTGGCCGGCGCCTTGTCCCAAGTGGATCCGCTCGCGCTGCCGACATTGCTCCAATCTTTTGCACGGAACACCAACGATCTCGTTGGACTCGCGCTCATATCCGGTCTTGAAAAGGCTCCTGCAGCCGCAAACCTTTCCAGCGACGAACTGGCCCGCATTTTCAACAAATTTTCTTCGACGGTTGTATTCGCCGCACAATCTCTGCTCAAAAAGCTCGGCGCTGACCTCGAGGAACAGGAAAAACATATCGAACAGTTGCTGGCGGGAATGAGCGGTGGGGATTTCAGCCGGGGTAAAACTGTTTTCTTTGGCAAACAAGCCGCCTGCTCAGCCTGCCATCGCGTCAGCGGCCAGGGTGGACTCGCCGGACCGAACCTGAGCCAGATCGGAAAAATTCGCAATGAACGGGATCTGTTGGAATCCATTATTTATCCCAGCGCCAGCATTGTTCAGGGCTACCATCCCTACACGATTGAAACGGAGAATGATTTCGTTTATAGCGGCATCATCACTCGACAAACGCCCGACGCGGTGTGGATCCGGGGCACTGACCTCGTGGAAACCAAAGTGGAACAAAAACAGATCAAGAGCATGACCGAATCCTCCCTTTCCACCATGCCACAAGGCCTCGCCGATTCACTAACACAGGAACAATTACAGGATCTGATGGCTTTCCTGCGGAATTTAAAATGACAGAGAGTTAGTAATAGTCCTGGTAAGTGGTGACTTTCTTAGCTGCGGCGTGGCCATCGAAATAAAAGAAGTTGCGGACAGAACCGTGGACAGGAATTTTTGCAACTCCGTCCACTTTATTCCTGCCATTATTGCCACTGCCCAACCCGGATGGATTGTTTACAGCCTTTTGATCGAAGTCAGCCAGAACCATCACCAAACTTGGATTAGGTATGCTGCTCATTTTGCTGGCGGGCTCACTCGCGCTGGACTTGCCGAAGGGTAAAAAGCTCAGTTGATAACTTGCATTCGATTGATTACGTAACGAGCAGTAGGAATACGCATTGGCGTAGTCGTCTGATTTTGGCACATAGCCAGCATCAGAGAGCCTGGGCATCCCGAGATCATAACTCGGACAGACCAGGACTCGCGCAACGTGAAGGGTGCCGTCCGGCAGACTACCTGGCTTCGGCGCTCCAATATAGGGAGCGAGATAGTAGGCCAGATATTTCTTATAATTCGATGTGCCCACCCCATTGTTATAGGCTGGCGATTGCAATTGATCGAGACCGATGGGATTTGCTCCCGCTCCAGGCGGCAACCAGTCGTTATAGTCATCGGTATACATCCGAAGGGCCGTCGCCATTTGTTTGAAATTGGAAATACACTTGATCCGATTCGCTTTCTCTTTTGCCTTCGCTAACGCTGGCAACAGCATCCCGGCGAGAATCGCGATAATTGCAATAACTACGAGCAGTTCGATGAGCGTAAAAGCGGATAACTTATGATGTTGTTTTTTGAAGTGCATAAACGATGACACACGTTGCCCACTCGATATAACTCGCGCTTGAGAACCTTGCGAATTCTCGCTGTCGGTCCGAAACAATGAATTGGCTGAACGCATTAACATAAGGGCTGTGTTGTGCTATCAGATTAAATAAACGGCACATCAACGTCATCCCTCTCCTTTTGCAATATCACTTGAAAAAAACGCACCAAGCCAATTGGTTGGTGACACTTTTCGATACTGTCATAGTTTCTCAAATTTATGCGCCGGTGTAAATACAAGTCGGAACCTGAACAAGCGGTGTGATTCCAAGTGGTGGGCAATTTAGGTCTGGAACTCTGGGGGGTGTGCATGAAGATTCCGCTAGGTCATGGACTCTGACCGCCAATTCGAATCAAACCCCAGGAAATCGAAATGCAAAAGTTGCACCCACTTTCAGGACGGGAAATGCAGAATTATCAAAGCCAATTGCAAACAATCATCCGTTACCGCAATGCCTGTTCTGCTAGTTTTAAAGTAACTTTATGACAGGCCATTTGCAGTTAGGAAAATATTCCATTGGTGTCGGAGATCGCTTTGCACAACAGGCTCAGGCGCAATTGCGGGCCTGTGTCCTTGCGTCGCAGCAAGGTGTTGAAGTCACTCCCGTTTGGAATAAATCGAATCGCGAACATCTGATCGTCGGTTCTGATCCCTGCACGGTGCGCTCGGCCGCGGCAACGGCGGTTTGCGAATTGGACTGGCGTTTGCAATGGCACGTCGATGCCGACCACATCCGTCTCGATTCTGTGGACCGTTTTCTCCCGCACGCCGACTTCTACACAATCGATGTCGCGGATTCCATCGGCAAGCGGCTGTCGGATGAAGCCATTCAATCGTTTGCCAATCGCCATCTCGAACTGTTGGGAACAATTGAAGTACCCGGAATCGAAGATAGTTTTCATGCGACACGCGCGGAACTGGAGGCGATCGCGGCGAAATATTTATTTGCCGTCCAGGAGGTCGGCACGATTTATCGTCATATCGCAAAAAACAAAGGTGAAGGATGTTTCATTACTGAAGTTTCGATGGACGAGACGGATCAACCGCAAACACCGCTGGAATTGCTCGTCATTCTGGCCGCGCTCGCCGACGAAAAGATTCCATTGCAAACTATCGCCCCAAAATTTACGGGACGGTTCAACAAGGGAGTCGATTACGTGGGCGACGTCGCGAAATTCGAACAGGAATTTAACGATGATCTGGCTGTAATCCGTATGGGGGTGGAGCGCTATGGACTTCCGAACAATTTGAAACTGAGCGTCCATTCTGGCAGCGATAAATTTTCCATTTATCCCGCGATACGGCGCGCGCTCCGAAAACATGGCGCCGGATTGCATGTGAAGACTGCCGGAACAACCTGGCTCGAAGAGTTGATTGGCCTGGCCGAAGGAAGCGAAGAAGGATTGGCACTCGCGAAGAAGGTTTATACAGAATCGCTCGAGCACATGGATGATCTGTGCGCTCCTTACGCTACGGTGATTGAAATTGATCGCGCGAAATTGCCGGGGGCGGATGTCGTTGCGAAATGGTCTGCCCAGGAATATGTCTCTGCTCTACGGCACGATCAAACTTGCAAAGCTTTCAATCCGCATCTGCGGCAACTGCTTCACGTCGGCTACAAAGTCGCCGCGAAAATGGGCAGCGAGTACCTGAGCACCGTGCAACGAAGCAACGGCGCAATCGCCCGGAACGTGACGCAGAATTTGTTCGACCGTCATATCGTGCCGTTGTTTATTTGCGATTCTGGAGATTGATTGGCTCTGATGCCGTTATCCCGCCGAAGTGTAGTTATGTGTTGAGCGTTGAAGGTGAGACATTTGCCATAGAAGCCAGTGGGTTCCTGGTGGGAATGCCTGCTCACTGGGAGATGAAGACCTATTCGTCGCTTCGCAGCATCACTTCAACAGTCCGAGCAACTTCGGCAGCCAGAGCGACAACCACGGAATGAAAGTGATGAGCAGCAGCCCTACCACCATCGCACCGTAAAACGGGAGCATCGCGCGAGAGACGGACATGATGTTCGAGCGCCCCACGCTGCAACCCAGAAAAAGACAGGTGCCCACCGGCGGCGTGCATAATCCGATGCAAAGATTTGCAATCAAAATGATGCCGAAATGAACAGGATCGATGCCGAGTTGGATTGCTACGGGCAAAAAGATCGGAGTAAAAACAAGGATCGCCGGCGTCATGTCCATGAATGTTCCCACCACCAGCAGGATGAGATTGATCGTCAGCAGAATCAGGAGCGGGTTATTCGAAAGTCCGAGCAGCGCGTTGCTGACCATTTGCGGCACTTGTTCCTGAGTAAGAATTCGGCTCATCGCCAGGCTCGCCGCCACGAGCAAGAGAACGATCCCGGTCGTGCGGCCAGATTTAAGCAAAACCTGCGGCAAAGCTTTCAACGGAATTTCGCGATAGAAAATAACCCCCAGTAAAAAGGCCCAGAGCACGGCAACCGCTGATGCCTCGGTCGCCGTAAAAATTCCCCCGAGAATTCCGCCCAGCACAAAAACGATGAGCAACAAGCTCGGAAACGCGCGCACGGCGGAACGGAACAACGGCGGAACGGTTCCAAGCGCCGAGCCGTAATTATTCGACCCACTCAAAATCACGCAAACCACCATAATTAAAAAACCAATGAGAATGCCGGGCACAATTCCAGCCATGAACAATGCGCCAATCGAAATGTTCGTTGCCACGACTGCGTAAACGATCATCACGTTGCTGGGCGGAATCAACAGGCCGGTCGTCGCCGCGCTCACGGTGACGGCAATGTTGAAGTTTTTTGGATAGCCGTTGCGGTTCATTTCGGGAATGAGCGTGCTGCCGATGGATGAAACCGCCGCCGCCGCTGAACCGGAAATTGCGCCGAAAAACATGCATGTGAGCGTGTTCACCAGGGCCAATCCTCCTCTTGTGCGACCGACCAATGCGGCGGCGAAATCGATTAATCGCCGCGCCAAACCTCCGGCGCCCATCAAGTCACCGGCGAGAATGAAAAATGGAATCGCAAGCAAAGCAAAACTGTCGAGGCCATTGCCGAGGTCACGCGCGACACTCAGTAAAACTGAATCGTATCCAAGTGCAAAGGCTGCAAGCACGGCAGCAATTCCAATCACGAATGCAATGGGCGTTTGGAGCAGCAACAATGCAGCGAAGACGACAACGAGGATGAGAATGCCAGGGCTCATTCAGCTTCTGTGTCAGGTGAACTTCCGGTATCAGTCATACGTCCGAGTGCTGTCGCAATCGCGGCGTCCAATGAAAAAAGGGAAATCAACAAACCACTAACCGGTAGCGATAAATAAAACCACGCCTTCTTGATCTCCAGCGCGGACATCGTCTGTCCGGAATTCCAACGGTCCACAAACAATGCGGTGCCGCCATAGACCATCACGCCCGCTGCGAAACCAAGCACGGCAAGGTGTGTGACAAAATTCGCCATTCGTCGCGCATGCGGATCAAGCGATCTTGTGACGATGTCCATACCGAGATGTTTATTGTCAATGTAGGCGAGCGCAGCGCCAATCATCGCCAGCCAGACCAGAAGGAATCTCGCGAGTTCCTCTGTCCAATAAGCTTGATGCCCCAGGATGTATCGCGTGGCGACACCCCAGAGAACATCGATGACGAGCAGGGAAAAAATCAGAACACAAAGATAACCGAGCAAGCGCGCTGCGAAATGTTTGATGAGCCCAGTCATCGCAGGAAGGGGAAAGTGAGTAAATGGGCTATTGAGAAAGCGGAAGGGAACATCCTTGATTGCTTACTTTTCCACGTTCTCCCTTTCCTGCTTTCAGAGTCGCTCGCCAGGTTTGCTTGCATTGAATCGTTCATGAAAACATTCATTTAACGAGTCTGTTGAATGCGTCGCACGAGTTCTCCGATTTTTCCCTGGCTGTACTTTGCGAGAACCGGTTCCGTCGCTTTGCGAAATGGTTCCGCATCAACTTCGAAAATTTCCACGCCTGCCTTTTTCAATTCGGCTAATGCCTTGTCGCTTTCCTCGGCCCAAAGTTTGCGTTGAAAATCGCTCGATTCATCGGCCGCCTGTTGCAACCAGCCTTGTTCTTCAGGAGAAAGGCGCTCCCAAATTTTTGAACTCACGATAAGCACATCGGGAACGCGCGTGTGATGATTGAGCGTGAAATATTTGCAAACCTCGTAATGGCGACTGGAGAGGTAGCTCGGTGGATTGTTTTCTGCGCCATCGACCACGCGCTGTTGCAACGCCGTATAGAGTTCGCCCCATGGAATCGGCGTGGACGACCCGCCAAGCGCCTGCACGAGTTCCATGGCGACCGGATCGTTGTTGGTGCGAATCTTCTTACCTTTGAGATCCTGGGGGGAACGCACCGGTTCTTTTGTGTAAAAACTCCGGCTGCCCGCGTCGTAGAAGCAAAGTCCCCGCAAGCCGCTGGATTGCCCGTCATCGGCAGTGCCGAGCAAGGTTAATAGCTCTTGCGCGAACGGCCCGTCCAAAACTTTCCAGCAATGTTCCGCATCGCGAAAAAGATAAGGCAGCCCAAACACTTTGTAGGTCGCAACAAAATTGCCGATTGCGCCTGCGCCGACTTTGGTGATGGCGAGTGTGCCAGCCTGGACTTGCTCGAGACATTGAACCTCGCTGCCGAGTTGTTCGCTTGGAAAGATTTCCAGTTTCAGGCGACCACCCGATAGTTCCTCGGCGCGTCGGGCCATCAATTCGATGCCGCGATGAACCGGATGCGACGTGGGGAGAACATGAGCGACACGCAGCACGCGCGTGGAACGATCCACTGTTCTAGTCGAATTCCGCGCCACGAAGGAGAACATCACCGAAGCGCCCACGATCCCAACGAGCAAGCCGACGACAAAAAATGAAATTGTTTTATTCACGGACAGTTTGTAGTGCCGAGTTGCTCACAGACACGCCGTTCATTTTCCCACAAAGTGCGTGAGCCGCAATTTAAAAGGCCAGCGTAAAACGGGCAACGCACCGATTCGTTCATTCAAACCGATGCGTTGCCTAATGTTAGTTTCCTGAATTTTTATTCCGCGAGCACAACGCGATAGAACCGTTGTGGCACTGCGCTCAATCCGGAGTTGGTAAACGATGTTGAAGAATCCGTCGCAGTCACTGTTCCATGAGTTGTCCAACCGCCGCCATTGAGCGCGTCCCTGGATTGCACCTGGTAATCTTGTCCGGCAACTGAATCCCAGGTCAGCTTAACCGAATCTGCGCTGAGTCGCTCCACCGTGGTGATTGCGAACGAAGGCGCTCCGGAAGTTTTTTCAACCTTGAAAAGTTTGATATCAAAACTTGTCGCGGTTTGAGTGTTGTTCGCTGGACGCATTGCGAATGTATCGAATCCAATGTAGTTGCTGCCAGTTGTGTCGGTCTCGCTGTGCGCAACTTCAAAACCGTTTGGCCCGGTGATCCGCGCGCTGATGCTTACAGCGCCGCCATGAGCGTGTGTGATCGAAATCTCATTTGTATAGGTGTTGCCATCTTGAAATCCAGGAGCGCCGTCCGATGCGCCACCCGAACCGAGGCTGGTGAAATCAGTGTCAGCCGAAACCATCAAGCCCGCCGCTCCAAGATTTGTGCGAGTGCGAAACCGAAGTGGTGGTGGGTTGAACGCGTTCGTATGGAACACGGTGCTGAAGTTCACATCCATCATGTACCCCGTGACATTTTCACCTTGAACATTGCCGGAGCTGACATTTGCCGTCAGCCGGTTTGCCCCTGGGGCTGAGTAATTAAACAATCCAAAGCGCAAGGCCGCGCTGGTGTTGTCAGTCACACCTTGCGGAATGAATACCAGTGTTGCCTTGATCGTTTCGCCCGGATTCAAATGAACGTAATCGCTGGAAGTAAAATGTGTCAGCCAGGTTCGTGAACCGGATTGTGGAGTGCCGATCAGGGAACCAGCGCTGCTGGAAAGCCCGGGGGTGGATGTCGATCCACCGGCAAACCAGGCTGATTCAATATCACCGTCCTCATCGCTGTCCACGCCAGTTTCAGAATACACTGGCGGCGCGGGATCGGATAAGGTGCCGTCTGTCCAGGTGTCTCGCACGATGACACCGCCGATTGTAGGAGCGGAATTTACCGTGAGTATCGCCGCAGCGGACTCCACAGTGGAGCTGTCGCAGGAAACGTTGACAATGCAGCGATACTGATTGCCATTGTCCGCGAGCGACAAAACCGGGGTGATGTAACTCGTGGAATTTTCGCCACTTCCTTCGCTCACGTTGTCCCAGGTGCTCCCGCTGTTCACGCTGATTTGCCACTGATAAGTTGGGGTGCTGCCACTCGCGTCGATAGAAAAAGTAGCCGTTTGCCCGATGATTCTTGAAGTGTCTGACGGATCGGCAGCGACACCCGCTGGGTTGCATGCCGAAGAAGCCGGCGTCACGTCGGTCCAACTCGAACCAATGCGAACATTGTCGATCTGGCTAATCCCGTTGGCCGCGCCCGACCAGGCCCGCAGGAAAAGATATTGAATACCGGTAGGATCGGCCGTCACTCCGGTATTGGTGGCTGCCACATCTGCGGCAGGCTCAGCCCCCCCAAATGTGCCGCTGCTCGGATTGACCCAAAGCGTCACAGTATCTGAACCTTCAAGGAAGTCGTATTTCGCGACAACGAGGACCGTATCATCCAGATTGAGATTGGTCGGCGCAAACGCAACGCCCGTACCGCCGCTCCCGGATCCTTGTCCTTTCCTCACCCCCACCTGATAAGTCGTTGTTGTGATTTGTTTGACGTTGATGTGGAGAGCAGAACTCGCGTTGCCCGAACTGAAACTGAAAGCGCCATCATCATCCAAACCAATGATTGTAGCGCCGGCAGTCGTTGGGATCGCGGTCTGTTTCAACAGGAAGGAGATGTAAACGCTGCCACTGCTGACGCCAGTGACATTGAAGGTCCTGCCGATGGATTGATTTGAAGTATTTCCGATCTGGACTTTGTTCCCCGGATTCGCTGGTTCGGCCATACCGCTCAATTCCAGACTGCCCGCTTGAATTGCTATTTGTGAGCCGCCGCTGCCAGTCGTCCAGGCTGGTGCAGTAGAAGAGCTGAGTGTCCCCGCGTTATAATTGAACGCATCCTCCATGAACAAGGTCGCCCGCGCGCTTTGCGAAAGCAGAAAGCTGCTTGCGATTATGCACAGATGGAATGCGGAACGACCGAAGGCGCCCCTGGGAGTGAATGTTTTGTGATTGGCTCGCTTCATATAAATGTGTGTTTCAGTTTTCAGGTTATTGGTTGAATCCTGTCGCTGGCCTGGTTTTTGGATTTACTGAGTTTATTAAAAAACTGGTCTCTGGCGAAATAGCGGTTTGTGCATAACTGTTTGAAAATATTGCACATCGCAAACTGCTAAGTTCATTCAAACAATCATTCCAACCCAGTGCCTGACGTATTGATGAAGTTCACTCTATCCGCGAACGTCACCACACTCTTCTGCTGGGTGTTCTTGAATTCACAATTGGCAATCGTCACGTCAGTGATTTTTGCATCATCGGAAATTCCTTCGATCACGATCGCCTGCTTCAGGTCGTCAAACGTCACGTTGCGAATATCGATATTGCGAACGAACGGGATCGCGGCGCCTTCCACAATTTTGTCGTATCGCATCGTCATGTGAATGCCTGTGATCGCCTTCTTCACCGTGCAATTCCTGACGTAGAAATCTTCAATAAATCCGCCGCGTTTCGGATTTGTTTTAAGCCGAATTGCCATTTTCAGATCCGGGCTGTCGAAATGGCAATTCTCAGCAAAAACATTCCTGACTCCACCCGCTGTTTCACTGCCCGCCGTCACTCCCCCATGTCCGGCGGAGAATTTGCAATTCCGAATGATTATGTTCTGGCTCGGAATATTTACGCGACGGCCATCAGTATCGCGCCCGGCTTTGATCGCGATGCAATCGTCATCGGTGTTGAACACACAATCCTCGATCAAGACGTCGGTGCTGGATTCAGGATTGCACCCGTCGGTATTGGGCGCTTTGCCGTTCTTTCCTTTTGTATCAATCGTCACGCCGCGCACGGTCACATTCGTGCAATATACCGGATTCAACGCCCACATGGGCGCGTCGATCAGGCGAATGCCCTCGATCAAAACATTCCGACAGCGAATGGGCTGAACAAAATTCGGACGCAGCATGTGGCCTTCGCCAAAAACCCGTTCCTTTACTGGAACATTCTTGTCACCCATTTCCACCAAGCGTTTTTCATCGGGTTTCCCGCTTTGTTTCCATTGGTGCCAAACGGATTTGGAACCTTGACCGTCGAGTGTGCCTTCGCCAGTGATCGCAATATTTTCCTGCTCAAAAGCATAAATAAATGGGGAATAATTCATCACTTCAGTGCTTTCATACCGTGCGAAAACCACAGGTAAAAAGTTCGCGGTGTTGGTGCTGAAACGAATCGTCGCGTCTTTGACAATGTGCAAATTGACATTGCTCTTGAGATGAATTGCGCCAGTCAAAAAGGTTCCTTTTGGGACAACCACTTTTCCGCCGCCGGCTTTATTGCACGCATCAATTGCTTTTCTGAAAGCGTCGGTGGAATCGGTTTCGCCATCGGCCACCGCCCCGAATGTCGTGATCACAAACTCGCGATCCGGGAATTTGGGCGCAACGATGCGCGCCAGGATTTCGGGAACTTTCGCCCACGCTCGTTCGGCGGCTTGAGTAGCAACTTCATCGCTCTCCGCTGGCTTATTTTCCGCCGCTACACCTGAAGAAATCAGAAACAGCGCAACAAAAGCGGCAACCAGGATGTTACACTGCCTGAAATGGAGCGCCGGTTTACAGCCTGCTTTGAAATTCGAGCGATCATCCGGCAAATATTTTGAAGCGAACATAAGGGGGAGTTTATCGTAAGTTGCGTCATGAGAAAGAGCAACTTCTGCAAAAGGAGTTGAAAAGATTGCACACCTTCGACAACCTGTTGAATACCATGATAAAAAAGCAGAAGCGGGTTTTGCTCGCGCTTGGATGGTACGATTACCGCCTGCATCGGGGTATCGAAAAGTACGCGCAGGAAAGCGGTTGGTACCTTTACACCAATCTGGCGAGGGAAAAGGTACTGCCATGGGGATGGGAAGGCGACGGCATATTGGCGTGGCTCGGGGCTGGAGAAGATCTCGCTGATTTCGTCGTGCATTCAAACAAGCCAACCGTGGACTTCAGTTTCCGCAGGCAACAATTGGGTTTTCCTCGTGTTCTCGAAGATCACGCGCACGCTGCGTATCTTGTGGCAGATCATTTTCTCTCGCGCGGCTTCAAAAACTTCATGTTTTACAGCGACACAGACAACTGGTCTTACGAGGAGCGCGGGACCGCATTCGTTCAGGCTCTGAAAGATGCAGGCCATGTTGCGCAATGGCTGCGCTGGCATCAATCGGAGGCTTACGTCCGGTGGTTGATGCCCAGGATGGAACCGGTTTCATTCCGCAAAGATAAAAAACAATGGAAGGGCAAACGCGACTGGCTGGTTGCAGAACTTAAAAAAGCGCCGAAACCACTCGCCGTCTTCGCCGCGAATGACGATCAAGCGCTGGACATTCTCGAATCCTGCGAGATCGCAGGCATTACGGTTCCTGAACAAGTCGCCATTGTTGGCGCCGAAAATTACCTGCTTGCCCCAGACGTGATGCACACGCCGATCTCCAGCGTTGATACCAACCTGGAAAGCCTGGGGTATCGCGGGGCGGAATTGCTCAATCAATTAATGAACGGCAAAGCCCCGCCTGTTACTCCAATTCGCGTCCCAGCAGCCGGAATTGTCACGCGAAAAAGCAGCGATCTCATGGCAGTCACTCACAAAGGGGTCGCAAAAAGTCTCCGCTTCATCTGGGAACATTGCCACGAACCAATCTGCGTCAAGAATCTCGTGGATGTGGCTGCGATGTCCCGGCGTGGATTGCACAAAGCCTTTCTCGAAAACCTGGGACGCACACCGGGCGACGAGTTGCAGCGGGTGCGAATTGAACGGGCAAAAAGGTTGCTGAGCGAAACGGACCACAAAATGGAGGTCCTCGCTGGAATGTGCGGGTATCAAAGCGCCAACAGTTTCTGCGTCTCATTCAAAAACACGACAGGCATGTCCCCCAAGGCATACCGCGACACCATGGTTCGTTAATCCCAAGCGCGACTTGGACGACTGCGCTTCGACCACTCGCTTCCAAGGTCTCGCGCGTGCCGAATTTTCACTTTTGTTTGCAAAAAAGCTTCAGCGAACGAATGCCCGCCTTTTGCTAGGATAGAAAGAGAACCAGCGCAACAACGGCGGACAACAATGCAACCGGAGCTGGCTGTATTTTTCACGTCGATTGAAAATAATGAAAGTCACCCGGCACCACGTTTGCGCTCTATTACTCCACGTCTCTATTTTCTGCGCGCATGGATCGCTCAGGGACGCCGCGCTCTCGCCCGCCAACCTTGCCACGAACGTCTGCATTGATACGCCGCTGCAAATCGCATTCGATTCTGCTCCTCCAATCTCCACGAGTGAGAAAGCTGCTCAGATGCGAGATACCGCGCATGTTCTCGGCGATTGGGGTGAAAAATTCACCAAAAAACATGCGACGCGACAAATTCCCGCATTCCCCGGTGCGGAAGGTTTTGCCGCAAATATCACCGGAGGTCGCGGTGGGCGCGTGATTACCGTGACAAATTTGAACGATAACGGGCCGGGCAGCTTGCGCGATGCGCTAAAGCAAAAGGGGCCGCGCACAATCATTTTCAATGTTTCAGGAACCATTCCGTTGCAGTCAGCCCTCGAAGTGAAAAATGGCGACGTGACAATCGCCGGACAAACCGCGCCCGGCGACGGCATCTGCTTGAAGAATTATAATTTTGAGATTTCGAACGTCACAAATGTAATCGTGCGTCATCTGCGATTTCGTTTGGGCGACCTGACCCAACAGGAAATAGATGCGGTCAGCGGGAGTGATTCTGAAGACATTATTTTGGACCATTGCTCGATGAGCTGGGGCATCGATGAATGCCTGTCACTCTATCGTGTCAGAAATTTGACCGTCCAATGGTGTCTCGTGAGCGAAAGTCTCTGGGCTTCCGCGCACCGCAAAGGAAACCATGGCTATGCGGGAATTTGGGGCGGCACAAATGCCTCATGGCACCATAATCTGATCGCGCATCATTCAAGTCGCAATCCGCGCTTCTCCCGCGACGGGCAGAACGTGGATTTTCGCAATAACGTCATTTACAACTGGGGTTTTAACAGCATTTACGGTGGCGAACGTTCGACCATTAATCTGATTAACAATTTCTTCAAATCTGGACCTGCGACAGAGAAAAAATGTTTAAATCGCATTGTCGATGCAGGCATGGAAGGGAGTCGCTGGTTCATTTCAGGAAATTACGTTGCGGGTTTCCCAGGGATTTCTGCAAACAATTGGAACGGCGGGGTGCATAATCCTCATTCACCCATCGCCGAACTTCGCGCCGAAGCGCCGTTTCCTTTTGCACCGATTGAAACGCAATCCGCCGAACGCGCGTATCAACTCGTGCTGGAGAACGTGGGCGCGACCTTGCCTCGCCGCGATTCGGTGGATTCTCGCGTCATCGAAGAGGTGCGCGGTGGTACAGCTAAATTTGGCGAAACCTATCGTGGCGGCGGTAACGGCATCATCAATTCGCAGAAAACCGTTGGCGGTTGGCCGGAATTGAAATCCACAACGCCTCCGCTCGACAGCGACGGTGACGGCATGCCCGACTATTGGGAAAAACAATTCGGTCTGAATCCAAACGATCCATCCGATGGCGCACAGGACAAGGATGGCGATGGCTACACAAATCTCGAAGAATATCTCAACGGAACGAATCCCACAGAGTTCATTGATTACACGAAGGCATAAAATAACGTGTACTCGTTGCGTAGCCCCCATCGGATCGGGGCTGGGCTTTGTCACGGAATCCCTTTGGGAATCAGGAGATGTGGCAAGGATGCACGGAACGCCGCATTTATGCGGCAGCAGACTCCCGAACCCCAAAACGGTGCCCAGAACTGCCGCGTTCGGAACAGATTCACGTTCCTGCCGGATGAATCCGGCGTTCCGTTGCAATTTCAACTGAATCGTTCCGGCTTAACGTGGAAAAAGGGTAAAATCCGAGTCAAAAAGTCGTAAGTCATTTCGCTGGAGGGAGTTCCAGCATGGAGTGGGTTAAAAAAGGCGCGATGGAGGTCCTCCAAACTATTCTGGAGCGCTAAAATCGGCAATTTTAGTCCTCCAAACTATTCTGGAGCGTTAAAATCGGCAATTTCAGTCCTCCAAACTATTATGGAGCGCTAAAATCGGCAATTTTAGTCCTCCAAACTATTTTGGAGCGCTAAAATCGGCAATTTCAGTCCTCCAAACTATTTTGGAGCGTTAAAATCGGCAATTTTAGTCCTCCAAACTATTTTGGAGCGTTAAAATCGGCAATTTCAGTCTTCCAAAACATTTTGGAGACTCAAAATTGCTGTCGGAACCGTTATAGACAGCCAATCCGTGAAATAAAGGCTCGCGGTTGCGCAGATCAAAAGCTGACTTTTCCCGCGCCAGCATAATTCGTGATCAGGTTTGGAAGATTTTCGGGCGCATCCATTGTCAGCGAATACGGCGGTGTGAAAACTGTGTCGGTTCCGGGATCCATCGTGCCGCTCGTGCTCACGAAACTGTTTCCCGACGCTTTGATTTTTCCTGCCATGCCTGTCGTGATGTATTTCACGTAGGGGCTTTTCACGCCTTGGAAACGATTGTTCTCTATCAATAACTGCGACTCAAGGGCTGCCCGCACGCAATAGTTGTTTCCGGGTGAATTGAAAAGGTTATTGTAAACATGGACTTGCCCAAACCGCACTCGCGGCATTCGTTCGACGCACATCGTGCTCCACCAATTATGATGAAATGTGACGCGCAATTTTCCGCGATCGCCAGTGTTCGAATCGTCCGCGCCGATGAGGTTCACGAAATTATGACCTGTGTTAGCAGTGTAAAAAAACCTGCACCACGACACCGTCACAAAATCAGAAGCTTGTGTGATGTCCAATGCGCCGTCAGCACAATCATAGAACGTGCAGTGGTCAATCCAGATATGGCGTGCGCCGTTATCAATTGTTATTCCGTCGCCCGATCCGACACCGTTTGGGTTAGTTAAAAACAAATTCCGCACGACTATGTTTGTCACACCGGACATCCGAAGGCTTCCGATCAACGTCGCATTGGTGCCGTTCCCGACAATCGTTTTGCTCGAACGAACGGAGATGGAATTGAAACTGATTGTTCCTTGTACGCGCACGGTGTATGGCGCGGTTTGCGTGAGATAAAAATTTAAATCCGCGGCGTTGCTCACCGTGACCGTTGGCCCAGCCGCTCCACCGGTGACGTTCCCGTTGATCGTCGCGAAACCGAGCAGACCGAAATCCGGCGGCATGTTGGTTGGATTCACTGTCAGCATTGCGACAACGCTTGTGACTGCGCCGAGCGAATTCGTCACGACAACCGAATAAGCTCCAGCCGCATTCATTTGAACATTAGTGAAGACCAGCGATGAATTGGTCGCATTTGCCAGCGGTGTGTTGGTGTTAAAAAACCATTGATAACTCATCGACGCCGCGCCAATTGCGGTCACGTTAAACAGGACGGTTTGGGTTTCCGTTGCAGAAAGACTCTGCGGCTGCACGGTGATTTCCGGGGAAGTGAAGACGCTCAAAAGCGCAGTGTCGCTGACCACGGAGCCGCCGTCATTCGCGACGAACACCGCATAATTTCCCGCGTTGGCCGGCTGAACATTTGTCAGCAACAGTGTGGCATTAGTCGCGTTCGCGATTGGAACTGATTTAAAATACCATCGATAGGTCAGCGGCTCGCTGCCAGCGGCGACAACCGTTAACGCGACCTCGCCACCCGCCGGGACGCCGGCGTTTCCTGGTTGCGCGAGAATCGAAGGCGCGACGGGAGTGAGACTTTTGAGTCGATAGAATGCTCGTGCTGGCGTACTGCCAAGATCGGCGAAATCATCAACAAATTCCAACAAACCTGCCCCGGACATATTGGTGCTCATCAGCGAAACCCAACCCAACAAATCAAGCGAACGCTGCACTTCGACAGGAGAATCTGGCGCGGCTTGAAACATCACGAGCGCAGACGCGTTGGAAACAGCTACAAATTGCGAATGGCTTGTTGGATCCACTCCGACGGAAGCACTGAGCTTTTCCACTTTCATTCGTGTAAATTGAAACGTGGTTGCGGATTCGTTGCCGCGCGGCGAAAAAATTACGAATGTGTCGAACGCGGTGGTCAGTCCGCCAATATCCGCGCCGTCTTGCGCGATTGTCCAACCGTTGGTGTCCGAGATTCTTGTCGAGACGACGATCGAATCCGCGTTGCGCAGTGCGGACAATTGAAGAGTGTAAGCCACCCCATTGGTGAATCCCGGCGCGCCGGCAATTCCACCGCCGCTGCCCAGCGTGAGAAAATCCGGCAAATTGGAAATCAGACCTGCGCTGCTGACATTCGTTCGTTCCGTGATTAACAGGGGATTGCCCCGAAGCGTGCTGCCAAAATTCATGAACAACGCGTAACCTGTGTAACCAGTTCCAGCCGGATTGCTTCCATCGGCTGCGCTCCGTGTTCCGCCGCTGGAATTGAAAAGGCCAAAGCGCAAACTCGTGTTGTTATTCAACGGCGCGACGCCAGACGGAACAAACTGCAGCGTCACCCGGAGAGTCTCCCCAATGTTCAACGTCGCGGGACTATTGCCGCTACTCGTAAAATAAGTCCACCAATGACGAGAGCTTGTCGTAGGAATTGTTCCCGTCATCAGATTCGTCGCCGCCGCCAGCGATGAAGCCGTTGAAGCGAACCACGCCGATTCTTCGGGCAGATTTGTTTCCGTGCGCGTCCCGTCGAGCCATGTGTCATCGAGTAGAACGGTTGCATGGCCGGACAGAACGTGTGCGAACAACGCCGCGAGAAATGTAAAAAGAGGAAAACGATTCATCAGATTCAACGGCACTTGCTCGTAGTATCCGGGTTCCCGCCGTGAAACGTCATCCCCCATTTTTGTATTCCTGATTGAAAATTGAGCACCCTGCTTCGAATCAGGGTGAGGGTTTGCAACGAGACTTTTGCACCTCATTGCGCGTCAGGTGTCGAATGCAAACCGGCGTTCCGCCGGCAGAACCAAGTGCATAGAATTCAAACCAGTTTGCAAACCCGCCATGATGACAATGCAGGGAACGCCTCTTAAGCTTTACCGTTCATAAATCAGGTCCGCTATCAAACCTATGAAAAACATTTTAACCATCGGCTTCGCGCTCAGCATCGCAATTGTGTCGGCACACTCGCAGGTGTTGTTGAGCGGTGGAGCAACGTATCAGCAGAATTTTGATTCACTCGCGAGTTCCGTCGGAACAAACACAACCGTTGCGTGGACGAACAACACGGCGTTGAAAGGCTGGTACGCCAGTTCAAAAGCGAAGGGCGATTACAAAAGCTATCGTGTGAGCGGCGGCGAAATGAACAATGGATGGATTTATAGTTTTGGCACGAACGCTGCAAACGCCATTTCGGATCGTGCGTTTGGTTCCATAGCGTCGGGAACTCCGGAAGTTATCGCGTTCGGGGTGCGTTTCAAGAATGACACTGACAAAACGATGACGAAAGTCCTCGTTTCCTACAACGGCGAGCAGTGGCGCAACTCAACGGACAATGGCGCCGATCAAACGCTGACTTTTGCTTTTCGCACTGCTTCATCGACGCTAACGAATGCGGAACCGGGAATCACAGAAAACTGGACGCCGGTAAAAGCCCTCGACTTCACTCGTTTGAACTACGGCGGTGATGCCGGTCCATTGGACGGAAACGCGAAAGCCAATCGCAAGGAATTCACAAATGTTGAACTTGCCGGAGTGAAATTGAAACCAGGCGAGGAATTATTTTTGCGCTGGGAGGATGTGGATGATCTTGGTCAGAGCGATCATGGTTTGGCAGTGGATGATTTAAAAGTTTCATTCACTGAATAGGATCATCAGGTGAACCCGGGCGCGCCGTGGGTGCAGGAATCTCACGTCATCCTGCAAAAACGAGCAATGGTTTCCAGCGCGCGACAAAGTATTCTCTCATAATCCAATAACAAAAGCCCAAGTCCCACATGAGTTTCATTCACGAAGATTTTCTGCTGATGACCGCGACAGCGCGGCGGTTGTATCATCAGTTTGCGGAACCTGAGCCGATCCTCGATTTTCATTGTCATCTCTCCCCGCGGGACATCGCTGAAAACCGACAATTCAAAAATCTTTTTGAAATCTGGCTGGAAGGCGACCACTACAAATGGCGGGCAATGCGGACCAACGGTGTGGCGGAGCGATACTGCACCGGCGGTGAGGAACCGTTCGCAAAATTCCAGGCTTGGGCCGCAACAGTACCTCACACAGTGCGCAATCCGTTATTTCACTGGACGCATCTCGAACTGAAACGCTATTTCGGAATCAACGAGCTTCTTGACGAAGCCAGCGCCGCGCGTATTTGGAACCAGGCTAACGAACAACTTGCCACTCCAGAGCTTTCCACGCATGGGATCTTAAAAAGGTTTAAGGTCACTCTGCTCTGCACGACCGATGATCCTGTGGACGATTTGTGCTATCATCGCGCGATTGCGAGTAGCGGTCTGCAAACCCGGGTCTTGCCCGCTTTCCGTCCTGACAAAGCGCTTGCAATCAACGTGCCGGAAAAATTCAAGCACTGGGTGGAACAACTTGGCGCGGCGGCGAATTTGGAAATCAACAATCTGCCGCAATTCCTGGAAGCGCTAAAGCAGCGTCACGATTTCTTTCACGCCAATGGTTGTCGGATTTCCGATCATGGAATCGACCAATGCTACGCGGAGTTCTGTTCTGAAAACGTTGCCTCGTCCATCTTTGACAAAGTTTTCATTGGCCAATCCGTTTCTCCAGGGGAGCAGGGACAATTCGCCGCGTTCATGATGATTTATTTTGGACAGCTCGACGCGGAAAAGGGCTGGACCAAACAATTGCATCTTGGCGCGTTGCGAAACAACAACACGCGATTGATGCGAACGCTTGGTCCCGATACCGGCTTTGATTCCATCGGCGATTTGCCGCAAGCGAAATTGCTCGCGGCTTACCTTGACCGTCTGGACAGCGAAAATTCTTTGCCCAAAATAATTCTCTACAATAACAACCCGGTGGATAATTACGTTTTCGGAACAATGCTCGGAAATTTTCAGGACGGCAGTATCCCAGGCAAGCTTCAACTCGGCGCAAGCTGGTGGTTCCTCGACCAGAAAGAAGGGATCGAATGGCAACTCAATACGCTGTCCGCTCTCGGCCTGCTCTCGCGTTTTGTTGGGATGGTCACCGATTCCCGCTCGTTCATGTCGTATCCGCGTCACGAATACTTTCGTCGCGTGCTGTGCAATCTCATCGGGCGCGACGTGGAAAACGGAGAAATCCCTGACGACGAAATGCTTCTCGGTCCGTTGATTCGGAATATTTGCTACACCAATGCGGATCGGTATTTGGATTTGAACGGGCAACCTGAAAAAAGCGCAACCGTCGTGGACAACGGCGTTGTAATTTCCAAATGAGCCACGGCAGTTTTAAGCCACAGCAGGTTTCGAAAACCTGCGTTACGGTGAGACGAATTTATAATGATTAAAAGTGTATTAGTTGCCGGTTGTGTTCTGTTTCTGATTCAAAGTACACAGGCGGCGACGCTGCCATTTTACGAATCTTTTCCGACCACTTACGCGGAAGGCGAAAGGCTCGGCGGTGCGACAAGCGGTGCAAATTGGGACACGGGTAATGGAACTGGCACAGGAAGCGCCACCAATACGATCAATGCCGCACTGAGTTACAGCGGCCTGGCAACTTCCAGCAGTTCGCGAGGAATTCTTTTGACCGGAACGCCCAGCAGCAATCGCGACCGCGGCGTCACGTTCAGCCCGGCGCAGCCGATTGGCGCGGCAAGTCCCACTCTTTACGTTTCCTTTTTATTGAATGTTCAAACTCCGAGCTCCGCAACCAGGGGATTGGCGTATTTTCGGAATTCCACCAGTTCGGGAACTCCAAGCGCCGGAATTTACATCAATTCCTCCAGTCAATTGCAGCTTGTGAAAAGCGGAACAACGCCCGCTGCAGATACTTCTCCCGCGCTCAATCCAGGCACTCATCTGGTGGTAATGCGCTACAAGTGGACCAGCGCAACCTCAAGCGATGAGGAAGTTTCCCTGTGGCTGAATCCGATTTCGCTCGGCGCAGATGAATCCGGCGTACCCGAGCCGACAATTTCAACAACCGATGGCTCAGATGTTTCGACGTTGAATGCCTTTTTCATTTCCCAAAAAACCGATGCCTCAGGAACATTTTGGATGGATGAAGTGCGTATCGCCACAACCTGGTCCGGTGTCACACCCATTGGCGAGGTTACCCTGCCAAGCCAACCGCACATCACTCAAGCGGTTGTGACTGCGGGAGAAATCATTTTAAGTGGAACGAACGGCGTGCCGGGCGGCTCGTTCCTGGTGCTGAGTTCCCATGATGTGAATTTGCCTTTCGCGGAATGGTCTGTCGTCGCCACCAATTTTTTCGACGAAAACGGAGATTTTGCTTTCACCAATTCAGTTTCGCCGTCAGATGCCAAAAAATTCTATATCGTGTCAGTGGAAGGCGCCCCGCCTTCCACACCTGTCGCTCCGACGATCCTCACGCAGCCACTGAGCCAAACAGTTCTCACCGGACAGAATGCAACCTTCAGTGTTGGAGCGAGCGGAACTGCGCCTCTTTCCTACAGATGGTATTTCAACACCAACACGTTGCTGGCATCTTCTGGTAATTCCCTGGTCATCACCAACGCGCAAGCGAGTAACGCCGGAAATTACTTCGTGATCGTCACCAATGATGTCGGTTCCGCAACCAGCGCTGTCGCGACATTGACAGTGACTCCTCCTCCCGTTGGCGGTGCGCCATCGGGTTTCGCAGCGCTCAACGGAAACACCACCGGCGGAGCAGGCGGGCCCATCGTCACGGTGACCAACTTTGCGCAGTTTGACGATTACGCGAGAGTCCGACCCGGCCCTTACATCATTCAAGTCCAAGGCACGATTAATCTCGGCACTTCCAACGCCCGCGTCACATCAAACAAAACCATCGTGGGACTTGGCACGAATGCGACTCTCTTCGGAAATTTGAAAGCCTTTGGCGTGACCAACATCATTGTGCAAAACATCACGTTCACCAATCCGAACAAAGTTGGTGACGGCGACGGCTTCACGTTGGACAACGCCCGCAACATGTGGATCGATCATTGCACATTCGTTGATTGCGGCGACGGATCGATGGACATCACTCACGGCTCCGATTGGGTGACGGTTTCGTGGTGTAAGTTTTATTACACCTTCAACAGCGGCCACAATTTCGTCAATTTGGTCGGGCACAGCGACAGCAACTCCAGTGAGGACTCCGGCCGATTACGCGTGACCTTCCACCACAATTGGTGGGGAGAATTGTGTATCGAGCGGATGCCCCGGGTGCGTTTTGGTCGGATCCACAGTTATAACAATTATTTCAATTCGCCAGGCAACAACTATTGCTTCCGTGCCGCGCGCGATTCCGAAGTGCTCGTTGAAAATAACTATTTTGAAAACGTGAAGAATGCGTGGGAACTGTACCGCACCACGGGCGTTGACGGAAAGGTTTATGCAACCAACAACATCCATATCAACCCCTCCTGGTCAACCACTGATCCCAAGAGCATTCAGATTCCCGGCACCGACATTCTTGGCTCAGTATTGAATCCTCCACCGTATGGTTACGCTCCCGATGATGCATCCTCGGTGCCGACCCTGGTAATAGATGGCGCCGGTGTTGGCAAAGGCCCGTTTGCACCGTGAAATCGAGTGGATCAAAATTCTCTCTTCAAATGGAGAATTCTTTGTGTAGCGAAAAGATGGTGCCCCGGCACGGACTCGAACCGTGGACCAATTGATTAAGAGTCAACTGCTCTACCAACTGAGCTACCGAGGCACACCAATAGTATCCTTTCAAAAAGGAGCGACTTCAAATTTGCAAAGCAACAACTGAAAGTCCAGAGGGAAAGTTTCAAAAAGAACTCGTTGCTTTGCGAGCCCCTATCCATCCATGCCAACAAGCCAGTTTTGCCCGGTCTGAACTGTAATGGAACTCCAAGAGCCCAAAGCTGATTGTCGGAGGCTGTCATCTCAGATGCACCCTTGCATGACGCCGGATAAGTCCTCTGCGAGCATGCAAAATGGTATTTTCTCGGGATTACTCGATTTCAAATGCATAATTTCACCGATGTTGTGTGCAGAGCAGTTACAACGGACTTGTCGATTCTTCGCTGTAAAAGGGAATCGCCTACTGCTCTCCCATTCGCGGTTATCCATCCATGGTTTAAAATCTATTTTGCTAAGTACGGCTTAAACTGAGCCAAAATGTTTTCCGTCATTTACATTCCAGATTTTTCGCTGCAATCGGTTCTCCGCGATGAGCCGGATTTGTTTCTGCGTCCCGTGGCGTTGATCAATGGTGTAGAAAAGAACGCCACTATTTTCCAGCTTACCAGGCCTGCGCGGGAAGCGGGTGTTTGCGAGGGATTAACTCCCACTCAAGCCATGGCGCGTTGTGGAACTGTGCTGATCAAATCCCGCTCTGCGCCGCACGAGAAAACGACAACCCAAATCCTGCTGCAAACTGCTTACGCCTTTTCTCCACGTATCGAAGCCACCGCCGATGGCATCTGCACCATGGATTTGCAAGGGCTTGGTATTGCGCTGCCAGCATCTTGCCGGCAGAAAGATCTTGCGGATTCTGCCGGTAGAATGCCAGCAGCACATTGGGCTGAAAAAATCTTTGCCGTCTTAAAATCGTTAAATCTTCACGCTCAAATTGGCATCGCCGAAACTCCCAACTTGGCTTTGCACGCAGCGCGTTGCGCCAACCCGCTCTTGTTGGTTGAGAACTCCACCGATTTCATCTCCGCACTGCCCGTGGAAAGCCTCGAACCAACTCCACAGATTTTCGATATTTTGCGCCGTTGGGGTATTCGCACTGCCGGGGAATTCACCGCGCTCGGGAAAGACAAAATCGCCGAACGACTGGGAACGGAAGCGCTGGAACTATTCGACCGCGCCTCTGCGGTCGAAACACGCCCCCTGAACCTTGTTACTCCAGCGGAACATTTTTCCGAAGCAATGGAACTTGAGTCTGAGATCGAATCATTGCAACCGTTGCTATTTATTTTGCGTCGCTTCCTCGAACAGTTATCGCGGCGCATTGATGCCTTACACCTCGTTGTTTCGGATCTGCGCCTTCATCTGAAACTTTCTTCGGGTGACATCTACGAATCGCTCTTCAAAGTCCCCTCGCCTACCGCGAACGTGGATATCCTTTTCAGCATGCTGCAAACGCATTTGGAAAGTGTGCGCACCGATTCGACGATCATCGCCATCGAACTTTCTGCCAGGCCTGCGCGCGGCGAAAACTTTCAGTTTGGTTTATTCGAAGCTTCCTTGCGCGATCCGAATCAATTCGCCGAGACCCTCGCGCGCTTGAACGCTCTTTGCGGGGATGGAAAAGTCGGTTCTGCCGTGATGGAAAACACATTTCGTCCGGATGCATTTCGGATGGGATCGCCACAGTTCGATGCAGCCTCAGCGAATCAGCAACAATCTACAGACAAGTTGTCGGCAGCACTTTGCCTGCGCCGTTTTCGTCCTCCAATTCATGCTGACGTCGAAGTGAAGAGCGGTCATCCGAGTTTTATCGCATCGCTAAAAGTCAGCAGCCCGATCAAGAGCATTTCCGGCCCGTTCCGAACGTCGGGTGATTGGTGGGAACAAGCGAGATTGTGGCAACGCGACGAGTGGGACATCGAAACCGCAGATGGCACCATGTATCGCATCTACCACGCCAATGATGATTGGTTCATCGAGGGGATCTACGATTGAAATATTCCGAACTCCATGCTCGTAGCGCCTTTAGTTTTCTGCGGGGATCTTCACTCCCGGAGCAAATGGCGGAAGTCGCTGCACAATTGGATTTGCCGTCCATGGCGGTGTGCGATCGTGATGGCGTTTACGGAGCGCCACGGTTTTTCGGTAAAGCGAAAGAGTCCGGTATTCGACCGATTGTCGGTGCGGAACTGACGATGGAGGATGGAACCATTCTCCCGGTCCTCGTCGAAAACAGAACGGGGTACCAGAATCTATGTCGTCTCCTGACCGATGCGCATCTCCGCTCGGAGAAAGCTAAAAGCAAAGTGCGCTGGGATGAATTGCCGCAGTTTGCAGAAGGATTGGTGGCGCTGACGGGGGATGAAGAGGGACCGGTCATCAGAGACATTCGCAGCAAGCAAGGCAGACGATCAACGGAGTGTTGGAGCGATGGAGTGTTGGAAAACATTATTCCGCTTCTCCCCAATACTCCAACACTCCATTACTCCACCCCTCCTGCGCTCGAAAAACTCATCCATATTTTCGGGCAACAAAATGTCTTCGTTGAAATCCAGCGCCACATGGTTCGCGGTGAGGAACGGATCAACACCGCCCTCGTGCAGCTTGGTGCTCACTACAAACTGCCATTATTGGCCACCAACGGCGTTCTCCACGCTACACCCGCTGGCCGACAGGTTCTCGATGTCTTTACGTGCATCCGAAATCACACTCATCTCGATGCTGCTGGAAAATTGCTCGCACAAAACAGCGAACGTTTTCTGAAGAACGATAAGCAGATGCGATCCCTGTTTCGCGACCTGCCGGAAGCAATTGAAAACACAGCGCGTCTCGCTGAACGCCTCCAATTTTCCCTCGAAGATCTCGGTTACGAATTTCC
Source organism: Verrucomicrobiota bacterium (assembly GCA_013820875.1). Classification (GTDB taxonomy): domain Bacteria; phylum Verrucomicrobiota; class Verrucomicrobiia; order Limisphaerales; family JACDHS01; genus JACDHS01. The sequence goes on from JACDHS010000001.1 coordinate 135,203, forward strand.
TCAATACAAGGTGCCTCCCGGCCACAGCATGGATTCCTTTCTGCGCGAGCAAAGTTTTGACGGTGCGCGAAAGCGGTATCGCGGTGAAGTGCCGGAGAAGGTTCGGCAACAATTGGAACGGGAACTTGCGCTCATCAGCAAGTTGGGTGTGTCCGGATATTTTTTAATAGTCTGGGACATCGTCGAATTCTGCGTCCAGGAAAACATCCTGGCGCAGGGACGTGGCAGTGCCGCCAACAGCTCAGTCTGTTTTTGCCTCGGAATTACCAACGTGGATCCGCTGAAGTTCCACACCCTCTTCGAACGTTTCCTCAGCGAAGGACGCAAGAACTCGTGGCCGGACATTGATATCGATCTCCCGAGCGGGGAACGCCGTGAACGCGTCATCCAGGAAGTCTATAAACGTTACGGCAAACATGGCGCCGCCATGACTGCCAATGTCATTTCCTATCGTGGACGTAGCGCATCCCGGGAGATCGGCAAGGCGCTGAATATATCGAATGATGTGGTGGATCGTTTCTCCGCCCTGTTCGCCAATGGCGATTTTCCGCACACGCTCGATTTCTCTGCGCAAATGGAAAAAGCCGGTTTGCCCGCACAGCATCCACGTGCCGCCGCGTTTGCTGCTCTTTACAACCAGATGCGTTATTTACCGCGTCATCTTGGGCAACACTCCGGCGGGATGATTGTTTGCCAGGATAAGCTGAACTCCGTAATGCCGCTGGAAAACGCTTCGATGCCGGGACGCGTCGTGGCGCAGTGGGACAAGGATGATTGCGAAGACATGGGGATCATCAAAATTGATTTCCTTGGCCTTGGGATGATGGCGGTGATTCAGGATAGTGTTGAGCTTTGCGGAAAGCGCGGGAATCCGGTGGACCTGGGCAATCTTCCAGAGAACGATCCGAAAACCTTTGAGATGATTCGCGCTGCAGACACCGTTGGCGTGTTTCAAATCGAAAGCCGCGCGCAGATGGCAACCTTGCCACGAATGAAGCCGGTTAATTTTTACGATCTGTGCATTGAAGTCGCCATCATTCGCCCCGGCCCAATCCAGGGGAACCTGACGCATCCCTACCTGCTCCGTCGCGCTGGAAAAGAGCCCGCCACCGTTTTCCATCCTGACCTGGAACCCATTCTTAAACGAACGCTCGGCGTGCCGCTTTTCCAGGAACAGATGCTGGAAATGGCGATGAAGATGACCGACTTCAACGCCACTGAAGCTGAAGAACTCCGGCGCGCTCTTAGCTTTCATCGGTCTGACGAAAAAATGAAGAAGGTCGAAAAGAAACTGCGCGAGGCACTGCAACGAAAAGGCTACACCGAACAGGTGATAGAAAAGGTTGCTGGAGCGGTAACTTCCTTTGCTCTCTACGGCTTTCCAGAATCGCACGCCATCAGCTTCGCGCATCTGGCATATGCCACAGCCTATTTAAAAGCCCATCGTGCGCCTGAGTTTTACGCCAGTCTCCTTAATAATCAGCCGATGGGATTCTATTCGGCGGCAACCATCATCAAAGATGGCAAACGACATGGCTTGAAGTTTCGCCCCGTATCGGTTGAAAAATCAGAATGGCTTTGCACGATTGAAAGCGATGCCTCAATTCGATTGGGATTCTGCATCGTTCGCGGTGTGAATGAAAAGAATGCGCAGCGCATGTTGGATCAGCGCAACCGTGAACCGTTCTCATCTATAGAACATTTCAAGACGCACACTTCGTTTAACAAGGAGGAACTCCGCACGCTGGCGGAGATCGGGGCGCTGAACGGATTAGCCAAACACCGTCGCGATGCCATGTGGCAGGTTGAAAAAGAAATTCCGGAGGATGATTTGTTTTCGTGGGCTGCAATGTCAAACGCCACCACCGAACCCGATGGTTCTGCGACGGATTCTCCGCTCGAAGCGATGACTTTTCCAGAACGTCTGCGCGCTGATTACACTGGAATGGAATTAACGACCGGCCCGCACCCAATGGCTTTACTGCGTGCACAATGTGACACGCTCCATGTCTGGCGCGCCAGTGATTTGCCGCAGGCCAACCCCGGGGAAACCATTCGCATTGCAGGCAATGTCATTTGCCGACAACGTCCCGGAACGGCCAAAGGTTGTGTCTTTATCACGCTCGAAGATGAAACCGGGATGAGCAATGCCATTGTCTCTTCCAAATTATTTGAAGAACTCCGCTTATTGATCACCCAGGAGCCTTACCTGTTGATCGAAGGTAAATTGCAGAATGCAGAAAACGTGATCCACATTCGCGCTGAGAAGATTGAACGATTAGTGCATGAAAATTTAGCGGGGAGCGCTTCCTACGATTTCCACTAGTTACTAATTATCGGTTTTTTGCAAACTCTCGATAGTTGGACGAGGTGGAATTAAATGGAGCAGCGGTTTCTGTTGCGATCCGACCAGCGTGAAGCAGGCTTTCCAACATGCCGTTCTTCCATACTGCAATGCTGCAATTTAACAGCCTGTCACAAATGCAACACCCAAGGAGAATCCCGTCTTGGTTTCAGTGAAATGCCGAGTCGGCTAGAGCGCGGCTTCAAGCCGTGCCCACGCGTCGGCTTCTAAAATTTGATCGAGTGTCGGACGTTCAATCACCTTGTGACAATCCATGACGCGTGCCACCGATTGCGAAATCTCGAGGAAGGTTCGTTTGCGTTTTACAAACAAATCCACTGCCACTTCATTCGCTGCATTCAGAACCGCTGGCAATGTCCCCCCAACCTCCCCTGCTCTGCGCGCAAGGTTGATGGCAGGAAACCGTTCGGTATCGGGTTCTTCGAAAGTGAACTGTCCGATCTTCGCGAGATTGGTTTGCACACGATTGCTGCCGATCCGTTCCGGGTAGGTAAGCGCATATTGGATGGGCAAACACATGTCTGGGGTGGAAAGCTGGGCAATCATTGAGCCATCCACAAATTCAACCATCGAATGAATCACACTTTGCGGATGCACGACCACTTGCACCCGCGCCATCTCCACGTCAAAGAGCCAACGCGCTTCGATCATTTCCAGCCCTTTGTTGAAGAGCGTCGCGGAATCGATCGTGATCTTCTGGCCCATCACCCATGACGGATGTTTAAGTGCTTTTTCGACCGTTATATTGGCAAACTCTTCCCTGGGAGTCTGACGAAAAGGACCACCGGAAGCGGTGAGCCAGAGGTTACGAACTGAACTGCCTGGCTTGTCATCAAGACATTGGAAAATAGCGGAATGTTCGCTATCCACGGCGAGAACTCGGACCCCATGTTTGCGCGCCTCGCTCATCACGATTTCGCCTGCCATGACGAGAATTTCCTTGGAAGCAACCGCAATGTCTTTACCAGCGCGGATCGCGGCCAGCGCGGGTTGTAAACCGGCTGTTCCAACGATGGCGATCAAAACGATGTCGGCGGAAGGAAGCGTTGCCAAATGAAGGAGCCCATCATTCCCTGAGTAAACCTTTGTCCCCGGCTTAACGTTCTTCTGCAGTTCGGCAGCTTTTACCGGATCAAAGATTGAAATGACTTCCGGCTGATGCTGAAGCGTTTGCTGGAGGAGCAGTTCAGAATTATTTCCCGCCGCCAAACCAACCAGGCGCAGATGACCGGGAATATCTTCGACAACTTTAATAGTGCTGGTACCAATGGAACCAGTTGATCCGAGCAATACGACGTTCTTCATTTACGCAAATGCATTTAGTGCGTCAGCACGTGACGCAAATAGAGATACATGAGCGGGGCGTTGAAGAGCAAACTATCAAGCAGATCCAGGATGCCGCCGATGCCCGGGAAAAAACTTCCAGAATCCTTCACACCAGCCTCACGCTTGAAGATGGATTCGATCAAATCACCGACCACAGCCGAGACGCTCAAAAGAACCCCAAGAATCGCAGCGTGATACCAGGTCATCCCAAACAACTTGTCCCCCGCTAAATGCGCGAACGCCAGGCTGATGCCGGTGGAAACCACGATCGCACCGCCAAATCCCTCCCATGTTTTCCCGGGGCTGATGCGCGGGATCATTTTGTGTTTTCCAATAAGCGATCCGGTCACGTAAGCCCCCACATCGCTGAACTTGGTCACCAAAATGAAATAAAGCACATACCAGTTGCCGTGAACCTCGTTACCACGCACGTCAGGAAAGTAATTTATCTTCTGAACAAAATTCAAAAGCCACGGCACATACATCAGACCGAACAGTGTGGCGGAGATGGCGAGAATACCTGTTGTGCTGCTCTTCGAGACGAATTGCCGAATACAAAGTCCGAGCACGAACAGGATCAGGAAACTGGTTTCGAAATCATTCACCCGCGACGGCACATCCGCTATTCCCAGGTAATGCTGGAAATGAAAAAACGTTCCCAGCATCAGCAACAATCCACCGATGAGTCCGCACCACTTGAAGGAAACGAAATTTTTCTTTTCGACGAGACCATAGAATTCCCAGAGACCAATTCCTGCGAGTAACAACATTGAGAGCAGGAAGAGATAGTCCGACAATATTTTATTCCCGGAGAAAAGGCCGCCGAGGACAATCACCCAGAGCACGACAGTACTCGACAGGCGTTTGACGAAAATTTGCGCTTTGCTTGGAGCCGGCGCGGATGAAGTTGGTGCTGCCATTTAGTTCAACAGAAGATTCACTTCTTTTTGAACGGTTTCAATGCTTTGGTCGTGACCGGAATTTTTTTAAATTTCCTGGTCAGTTCGACAAGTGATTGCTCGACCCCGAGTCGTTCCAGGCTGGATGCACCCACGAAACCAACACAATCGGTATGTTCATTGATGTAAGCCGCATCTTCCGGGGTGGCGATGGGGCCACCGTGAGAAAGAAACACGATGTCTTTCCGAACCTTCTTGGCGCCTTCGATGATTGACTGGGTGCGCTTCACCGCATCATCCATCGTGCAAACTGCGCCAGTCACGCCGATGGAACCGCCGATCGTTGTTCCGACGTGCGCAATGATACAATCCGCCCCCGCCTCGGCCATGGCTTTTGCTTCATCCGCTGTTGCAACGTAAACGCAGGTGAACAAATCCATCTTTCGAGCGATCGCCACCATCTCAAATTCTTTCTTCACGCTCATTCCGGTTTCTTCCAGCACCTGGCGGAAATTGCCGTCAACAATCGTGTGAGTCGGAAAGTTGTTCACTCCACTGAATCCCATGTCTTTCACCTTGAGCAACCAGTGCCACATGCGCCGCCGTGGATCAGTCGCATGCACACCGCAAATCACAGGAACATCTTCCACAATCGGCAGCACCTCATGCTCACCGATCTCCATTGCAATCGCATTGGCATCCCCATACGCCATCAGACCGCAGGTCGAACCATGTCCGGCCATGCGAAAGCGTCCGGAGTTGTAAATGATGATTAAGTCAGCGCCGCCCTTCTCGATAAATTTGGCCGAGATTCCGGTACCGGCTCCGGCAGCGATAATGGGTTGCCCCTTCTTCAATGTGGCACGAAGGCGTTCAACAACTTCTTTGCGGGTGTAAGGATTACCTTTTCCGGTCCATGGATTTGGCATAAGCGATCTAAGATTCAATAATTGACGATTTCGGTCTGCGGATTTGAAAGCCGGAAGACTCAAAGCGCAATCAGAAATTTCTAAGGGCTTGAAATGGGTGTGTCATCGTTAGATTGCACAAAGGACGTCGAGCTGGGGGAATTGACCTACATGTCCCTAAGAAGCAATCAAAATGTGCCATTCTGACACCAGAGCCCCACTTCTTTTCCACTGCAAACAGCGAAAAACCCCACTTGGAAAGCCCAATTTAGGCCTCAATGTAAGACTTACCGAGTGGTCTGAAAACTTTTTGACCACCCATGTAAGTCTTACATTGACCCCAAAAAACTTTTTGACGCCTCGGTAAGTCTTACATCGACGTCAAAAAACTTTTAGCCCACTCGGGAAGAGCTGCAACGATGCTCAGAATTCATTTTGGCCACCGATGTAAGAGTTACAACGATGCCCAAAAACAATTTTGGTCCCCCTTGTAAGAGTTACATCGATGGCCAAAAAGATTTTTGGTTCCCCGTAAGAGCTGCATCGGTGGTCAAAACTGGCTTGGCAGCCGTTGTAAAAGTTGCAGCAAAGACGAAAAATGTTTAGCCATCGTTGCAGCGCTTAGAACCCGCCTTTTCGGAAGAAAATTCAGTTCACACAAAGCACAACCAGCCGTGTTGCCGAAAAACGGGACGTTCGCGTTCTTTCATCCTCCCTGCCCGAAAACCGGCAGCTCTGGAAAGGGGGCCTTTGAAACCAAGCGCCCCCTTCTGAAACAAATTGAGGGCCGGAAAACGGTCAACAATAGTTGCAAGGGCCTTTGTTAAGTCGTCCGGCATGGGGGTTTCGATCGAGCAGGTGCTTTTACGTCTACGGCGTAGCCTGGTAAAGACGGTTTGTATCGAACACAAACCAGAGATTAACGGGGAGAATAGATTTTTCGAAGCGTAGAAAACGGGAACTGCCATCAGCAAAGGCATAATTGGAACCTCCGCCGCCATCGCCATTGCTCTTCTTCACACCACCCATGTGCTTGCTTTCATCAAGTTGCTGGTAGTCATCCTTCTGGTCCCAATCCATGTAAAAGTGACCGGAGGTCTGGTCTTTTTCCCCGAAGAAAATAGTATCGGATGGTCGGCGAATTTGATTGTCTCGAATTGTGTTTTTGTCGGACATATAGTTGGAGAAGTCTCCCCCTATCGTCGCCCTGAAGTATTCGTTCCACCCATTGATGATGTAAGTGCGAGGCGCAATGTCAGCATCCACATGCTCCGGCAATCCCTGGTCTGTTCCCAGTGTCTTAGGGTCGATATCTGTGGGACACCTCAGGACTTTGACATCCCGAAAACCACTCTTCAGAAGATTCGGCCAGCGCGGCGAGGCTCCCCTCGGAGTTAACCGTCCATCATTTTCATCCGCATACATGACTAGCGAAAGACCGAGTTGTTTCTCGTTGTTCAGACAAGAAATGCGCCGGGCTGTTTCCTTCGCTTTGCCGAGCGCAGGCAAAAGCATACCAGCGAGAATAGCGATAATGGCTATCACCACGAGCAGTTCAATCAGGGTGAATGCTTTTATTTTGCCTTTCATACTTAGAAGAGACGCCTTCGCAGTTCAGTTACGTTACACAATTACTTACAAACTCTCCCGTGCTTCCCGTGTCACACGCCACATATTTGGTTTAACTACCCCATTGATAAACCCTCCGAACGTTTCCCCAAATCTATAGAATCGAACAGATCCATCTCCAAACGCGTAATTGGAGCCTGTGCTGCCCGAGTGCCGATTCTCATCGAGCTGATTGATATCCTCGCGGGAGCGTGAACTCTCGTTCATATAAAAATGGCCATGGCTTTTCCATTGAGCCTCGGAATCTCCCAACTCGCCGCTTTCTTTTTCGCCGAAGAACACAGTATCGGAAGGAGCATAAATCCCGGTTTCCTTAAGAACCAGCATGCTTTGACCGCTAATGGTTCCAGATGGATGAAAAAAATCATCCATTGCATTGATAATATAACTACGCGGCGCTTTATCCGCTGGAACGGCATTCGGTTCATCCATTCCCAACGAATACGGTGTGGGAATGTCGCTGGGGCACTTCAGGACATTGAAATTCCGGTAACCGGATTGCAACAGAGGTGTCCAACGATTGGTATTCGATGGAGTCGGCAAAGTGCCGGTGTTGTCATCAATGTACATTGCCATTGAAAGAATGATTTGACGCTGATTGTTATTACATGAAACGCGGCGACCCGCTTCCTTTGCCTTGCTTAAGCTTGGCAAAAGCATTCCTGCCAGGATCGCAATGATTGCGATCACCACGAGTAGCTCGATCAGGGTAAAACCTCTTTTGCTCCGATTTCTATTCATAACCATGCACCAGATCACTGGTTGGTTGGACGTCAATACCAATCCGGCCGATTCATTTTTATTTGGCAAAATGACACGCCGCCCAATGTCCTGCAACGATCTCACGCAATGGCGGAATGTCCACCCTGCACTGTTCCTGGGCGATTGGACAACGGGGATGAAATGGACAACCGGAGGGAGGGTGGATTGGCGATGGGACGTCGCCGCCGAGGATAATCCGCTGCCGCTTGGAATCCGGGTCCACCACTGGCACTGCAGAAATGAGTGCCTGGGTATAGGGATGTTTTGGTTCCCCAACGACATTCTTAGCCGTTCCCATTTCCACTATTTTACCCAAATACATGACAATCACCCGACGGCTGATGTGGTTCACCACTGCCAAATCGTGTGCGATGAACAGATAGGCCAGGTTCCTTTCCTGTTGCAGGTCTTGCAGCAAGTTGATGATCTGAGCCTGCACTGAGACATCGAGGGCAGAGACGGGTTCGTCGCAAACGATTAACTTCGGTTCAACCGCCAGCGCCCGAGCGATACCGATGCGTTGCCGTTGACCGCCGGAGAATTCGTGCGGGTACCGTTCCGCGTAAGCTTCATTCAATCCAACCGCTTTCAATAGTTCACGAATCCGCTTGCGCCGGGCCAAAGAGTTATCCGCTAACTTGTGAATATCGATCGCTTCACCCACCGCCTCCTCAACCGTCATCCGGGGATCCAACGACCCGATGGGATCCTGAAAAATCATTTGCAGCCCACGACGCACCGCACGCAACGTTGAACCGCTTAAATGGGCAATGTCCCTGTTTTCAAAAACAATGCTGCCTTCGGTTGGCTTCACCAATTTGACGATCGCCCTGCCCAATGTGCTTTTTCCACAACCGCTCTCCCCCACCAATCCAACGGTTTCTCCCGGCTCAATCGTGAAACTTACACCATCAACCGCTTTGACGTGTGCGTTGACGCGACTGAACATCCCGCGCTTGACCGGGAAATGAACCTTGAGATTTTTAACCTCCAGGATTTTCAACGTGTCCCTCCCATCAATTCATTGGCGTACAAACTTCTTACCCATCGTCCCGGTTCCACCTCTTTCAATTCCGGCATCGTATTTTCACATTCAGGATGAGCGCTCGGGCAGCGGGAAAAAAAACGGCATCCTGTGGAGTAATCGCCAGGCGACGGCACATTGCCGGCGATTGCCTGCAAACGCTGGTCACCGCCCGTCAATTTCGGAACAGAATTCATCAACGCCCTGGTGTAAGGATGTAAAGGACGTTTCAGCAGATCACGCGCAGGCGCCATTTCGACGATCTGCCCTGCATACATTACGACCACTTTGTCCGCGATGTCTCCAACGATCCCGAGATTGTGGGTGATCAACAGAATACTCATGCCAAACCGTTGTTTCAAATCTTTGAGTAGATCGAGAATTTGCGCCTGGATGGTGACATCAAGGGCCGTGGTCGGTTCGTCGGCGATCAGGAGTTTTGGTTGCGACGCCAAAGCCATCGCGATCATGATGCGTTGCTGCATACCGCCGGACATCTCGAACGGGTAATTGTGAATGCGCGATTCAGGAGCCGGAATTCCGACCAGTTTCAATAAGCGAATCACTTCATCGTCAGTTGCCGCATCAGGCCGGTGCAGCTTCAAGGATTCCTTGATTTGTCGTCCCACGCGAAAAACCGGGTTCAGCGAAGCGCCTGGCTCCTGGAAGATGTAACTCACCACACCACCACGAATTTCTCGCAATTCGCGTTTGGACATTTTCAGAACATCACGCCCATTCAGTAAGATTTCTCCGCCGACATAATTTGCGGGAGGTGTGGAGATTAGTTTGGCGATTGAGAGGGCCGTTACACTTTTTCCGCAACCGCTCTCACCAACAACGCAGACGGTCTCACCCGCCTCGATGGAAAATGAAACGCCATCCACCACGCGCACCGCGTTTTCGCCAGTGCCGAATTCGAGCTTAAGATTGTTGATTGAGAGCAGCGACATGCTTGCAAATGCAGCTTTGTTCGCTGTTTTCATACGTCATGCGAAGAGTTTCCGAAAGGAAAACTGCCGCGCGCCTCAATCTTTTTGGCAAGCCCTTTGTTTTCATCCTGCGTGGCATTAGTTTGAACAGGAGGGAATGAAGCCCTTCAAACCATGACAACCGGGCGAAAGGAGAATATCCGGATCGGAATCGTCGCGGCGCTTGTCATCATCGGTTTTATTGCTGCAGGACGCTTTTTGCCGTTGGGCGAGTGGCTTGGGCTTCTGAACCGGTGGACGAGCGACCGAGGGGCTGTCGGCGTGCTGGTGTTTTCCGCAATCTATATCCTTGCGGTGCTGCTGTTGCTTCCTTCCTCCGTGTTCACAATGAGCGCGGGTGTGACATACGGCTTGTTGGGAGGAACGCTTCTTTCTCTCGTTAGCGCCACCTTTGGAGCCGCCATCGCTTTTGTTATTTCCCGGTGCTGCGCCCACGCTCCGGCACAGCATTGGCTCAATCGAAATCGCAGATTGAAAGCTCTCGATCGCGCTATTTCGGAACACGAATGGAAAGTTGTATTCTTATTTCGCCTGGCGCCTGTCGTTCCATTTGGTCCGGTTAATTATTCGCTCGGACTTTCGAATGTGCGCTTTTGGACTTACATCACCGCGACTGCGACGGGTATTTTGCCTGGAACATTTCTTTACACCTACGCCGGCTACGCGGGGTATGCGTTTTTCGGTAACGGCGACACGCACACAACATTGCAGTATGCCTTGATTGCAGGCGGATTAGTCGTGGCAATCATTCTGGTGGTTTTCCTGGGTCGCATAGCAAAACGCGCTTTGGACGACATCGACCGCAAAACAGCATAAACCAGCACCACTACTGTATCCAACCGACCACCTGGGCAAAACGAACGAAGAAATAAGCGAGTCCGGCGCAAATTGGGATCGTCAAGACCCACGCCCAAATCATCCGTTCAACCACGCCCCATTTCACCGCATTGAAGCGTTTTGCAGCACCTACCCCCATAATGGCAGTCGAAATAACATGCGTCGTTGAAAGCGGAATACCCCAATAGCTCGCAATTTGGATGATCCCGGCCGCCGTTGTTTCTGCTGCGAATCCGTGGACCGGTTGCAACTTCACCATTTTATGGCCCAAAGTCCTGATGATTTTCCAACCGCCGGCCCACGTGCCGGCAGCCATGGTGACTGCACAGGTAATCTTGATCCAAACCGCGATCTCCAATCTTTCTCCGGCCCCAGGTTCTGGTGTGTAAAGAAATTTAAGAAAATCCGGCAGATCCTCAAAAGTTCCAGCTTTTGTCGCTGCCACCAGCGATAGCGCAATGATGCCCATTGTTTTTTGCGCATCATTCAAGCCATGGCTATACCCCATCCATGCACTGCTGGCCAACTGCAGCTTTCCAAAGATTCTGTTGACCCAGACAGGCCGCCAGGTTCGCAGGGCAAAATAGAGAAAGCCCATTAATATAAAGCCGATCACCAAACCTAAGGCTGGCGAAGTGAACATCGGAATGATCACTTTGTAGAGCAGCCCCCCTTTTTGTGTGATCGTCGTTTCCACCATCTGCTGCGTCACAGGATCAATGATCTCAACGGTTCTCGTTTGTATGTTTGTGAACTTGATGACGGACCAGTTGGCGTGCGCTGCAGCAAAGGTGGATCCCACGATTCCACCAATCAATGCATGACTTGAACTGGAAGGAAGACCGAAATACCACGTGATCAGATTCCAAATGATGCCGGAGAGCAGGCCAAAGAGAATGGTCGTTGTGGTCACATAATTGATGTCCACCAAACCTTGTCCAATCGTACTAGCCACCGCTGTGCCCGATAATGCCCCCAACAAATTGAATGTTGCGGCCAACGCGACAGCCTGGCGCGGTGCCAGTACTTTGGTGGAAACCACCGTCGCGATGGAATTGGCGGTATCATGGAAGCCATTGATGTACTCGAATATGAGTGCAACGAGAATGACGCAAAGGATCAGTGTCATGCCGCCTTAATCAGGAGTTTTTCAGAACGATGTGTGAAACGACGTTGCCGGCATCGCGACAACGATCAACCACCTTCTCCAACAATTCGTAAAGATCATGCACGATCAATGCTTTCAACGGTTCGTGTTTGCCGTGGTAAAGGTCTTTGAGTAACTCAAGCATGATCTTGTCAGCTTCACCTTCCGCATGCTGCAGGCGATCGTTCAATTCTTTGATTTTTTCGAGCGGCGGAATCTTCCGGAGATGCTTTACCATCAGGACAAGGGTATCGCTGGCTGTGATGATCAACTCCGTTTGCCGCATGAACTCGGCGCCGTCCATCTGGGACGCAACAATCTTGTAACGTTCCGCGAATTTTTCAGTCGTCTTGGTGATTTTATAAAGGGCGATGGAGAGCGCTTCGATATCTTCGCGTTCCAACCCGGTCACAAACGTTTTGACCAACTGTTCGCTGATTTCTTCTGTAATCCGCTTGTCCTTGCGCCGGGCATCGGCAAAGTCCTCCAGAGAGATGGATGGCTCCGGGGTTTGGATGATTTTAACGAGTGCTTGTACGCTTCCTTTGACTTCTTCTGCGCTGGCTTCGAGAAGATCAAAAAACTTGTCACCTTTTCCGAAAATTCGCTGCAACGAAAACATAATGGCGCTTTGTGGTAACAGAATCGTAACAAAGCGCCATTAAAAATTCTGATCTCCAGAAATTTATTGCTGCCACCGCATGCGATAATAGCGGGCTGGAAGATTGGTCAGAGAGTCAGAAAACGAGAAAGTGCCGTTCGTGTTCGCCACTTCACTGACTATCTCCCAGTGAATCAGATTGGTGCTGACATCAATGTGGTAGGTTCCGTTATCGCCCTCGCCTTTGAGTTCAAACCGGCCATCCGGCAACCGGCTGATCAGGCTAAACTGTGGATGCACCGCAAATTTCATCAGCAACGACGCCGACAAACTGGTGGCTGACCCGCTGTCATTGGACACATCCACCCAGATCTGACCGCCATCCGACATAGTTAAGTTTGGCATGGTCAGTGTGCGATTGGTTCCCCCCGCGATGTCGGTCCCGTTGCATTTCCACTGGTATCGCAACGGACCACCGCCAAACACCTCGATTGAAAACCGGGCGGTGCCACCATTGGTTACTATTTGATTTCCAGGGTTGAGGATAATGCTCGGCGGTTCAGCCAGGGAAAAACGAAAGGCATCAGCAACTACAGCCTTGTTGATAATGACATTTTCACCTGTGTCATTGGCCATCTGCACGTAACCCGAAGTGCCAATGGCAAAATCTAATTCCGAAGCAATCTTGCGCCAACCACCAGAACTGGAGGTCTGGTTCAGGTTCGTTACGATTGTTCCGCCATGGTAGGAGATCACCAACGACGCTCTGCTGGTCCGAGTGGCGTTTCCGGGAAAAAAGGCATAGATATTATATTTTCCAGGCACAGCAATCGCTGGAGAGAAAGTGGCGATGCTCGTCGGATTGCCAACAGAACTCGACGGGGCATAGTTGTAATCGAATCCATATTTATCACCAGAGGTGCTGGTGTTCCAATTCCCCTCGATCACAGCCTGCGTGTTGTCCACGATCAGATCAACCGGCGGCGGCACGGAAGCAAATTTGATTGCATCGGCCATGATCTGAAGCCCGCCTGTGCCGGTGAAAGCGTCGGTGATTTTGACGTAACCACTGGTTCCGGCCTGAAAGTTGAACTCCCCAAGAAGGTTCCACATCCCGCCATTCGTTTGCTGGTTCACACGCACGATGGTACTTCCTCCATCGAAATTAATGACGTAAGGGGCATCCATGGCGCGATTTGATCCCTGAGGATACCAGGCGTAAACAGCGTAAGTTCCGTTAGTAATAAGGGTCGGTCGGTATTCGAGAGACGCCCCTCCGCTCCCGGCGCCCTTGAACCTGTAATTGTCGCCATACTTATCCGTGGCGAACGTGCCAGTGCTCCATGAACCTGACACCGTGGCTTCTGGATTATCAACAATGATGTCCGGCACAAATCCTTCATGGTAAGTCATGAAACTATAAGTCTCGGAAACCGTCTCATTACCGGCAGCATCTTTTGATTTCACTCGGAATAAATAGCCGGTGCGTTGCTCCAAATTCCTCAAGCCGACCGAATGTATCTTGGTCAAAGTTGAGTCGAACACCACTGTTCCGAAGTCTGAACCGGTCCCGAACTCAACTGTGCTATCGCTCCGCTCATCCGTGCGCCAGGTGATGTTCGCTGAAAAGTCCGACGGGGTAGCACGCACATCCCACAGTTTGGGAGCGATGTTGTCCGGCAACTTCAAATGCAAATCCAGGGTGGTCACAACACCTGCGAATACTGAAACGCTGGTCTGCATCATTCCATACCCAGGTGCCGTCGCCTTCAAAGTGTAATTCCCCGGCGGCAAGTCAACGTAGCCATAGAACCCAGTCGCATCGTTCGTCATTGTCTTGCTGATAGCCCCATTCAGAGTCACGACCGCTCCATCGAAAATCTGCGCACCACCGTAGACAAAACCTTTTATGTGCCCCTTTGTCGGCGTCACCTTCCATGGCATTGGTGGAATGGTCGCTGGCTGGGCAAAGATCGGGGTTGGGTTGGGATCAATGGGTGTGCCATCAGGATAAGTAATTCCAGGCTGTGTTAATGCGGAAAAGAAAGTTGAACGCGTGATGTCTCCCGCTGTTGGCACCGCCCATGAGTAACCAGCCACACCTTTCACATGATTACCGTTGGCACTCGGATCGCGGCTCATGCGCATCTGCAGCATGGCGTTGGTAGCGTGATTCAAATAGATGCCAGGCCCGAGAATCGCATGCCGATTGTATTGATGATCCTTCGTAAAATTTGCCCAATTTTCGTAGTCCAGGGCCCGCGCAGGTTCATGATGCCGGAAATACGCCATGGGAATGGCAAGATCAATCATCCCTTCTTCCATCCAACCACGCCAATCCTGCAACACACTGGTCCAGGCGGAAGAATTGTACCAACTCGCGAGCGACGTGATTCCCGGCGCAAATGTAATAGCATCTACGGAAATTTTCACATGCGGCTTGGTGGCCATCGTGTGCAAATAGACTTTACGCATCAGTTCCGTAATCTGGTCGCGACGGAATTGTTTCCAATCTGCATCTGCCGCTTGCGGTTGGCCCGTTCTGGCAAATCGTTCGTTAAACCGGGCTACCGTGACATCATTGTAGCCCCAGGCTGGGCTTGAATAACGGATGTAATCGAAATTCAGTCCATCCACGTCATAACGGGAAATGATATCCATCGCGACATTGAAGGTGTGCTGTTGCGCTTCAGGGTGTCCCTGGTCAAAGGTGTAGTTTCCGCCGTCCCAGGTTGCACCACTTTCATTTTTACTAAGCCAATCCGGATGGAGAGTATATGGGTGAGTGGGTTGTGAGGGTGCGCTTTGGCTGTTCCAAACGTGATAGGCGACTATCCATGCATGCACTTCGATTCGCGGCCCGGCATTCGTGTCGTGTGCCTTGGCAATGATGTCCGCCAGAGGATCGAAATCCGCTGCCACACCCACAGCTTTGGGCTCAAAATTGGAATCATAAAAGGCATCTCCCCGTTTACGGACCTGGATGATGATGGCATTCAAATTGGCGGCACGCGCCGCGTTAACAATGGAAGTAATCTCCGCTGAGGTTTTGTAACTGCTATTGAAGGCATCTATCCAAAAAGCCCGATATTCTTCGCTTCCATCCAGGGTTCCGTGGCCATTGCTGAAACAAACTGTAAAGAAACAAAAAACAATTCCTGCGCAAACACGCACCATGAAAGAGAGGACTGGGTGAAACATTCCGGAAATTGTTTAGCTGGAATTTGATTTTTACGCAAGTGTTCAGAAGGTTTGGTTGGCGACGCCTGCCGGGAAGCGAGCGTGCAGGAGTTTTGGCTCGCATCCAGTCGCCAGCTTTTGAAAGCTGGAGGAATGTTGTCCAGACTGAAAGACAGGTGGGTGCTGATCACAGGTGCTTCTTCGGGCTTTGGCGCGGCAATCGCAAAGACTTTCGCTGCGGAAGGCGCCAAACTCCTGCTCGGTGCCCGTCGGGAGGAACGATTGGAGGAGATCGCCTCCGAGTGCATCCAGCGCGGCGCGGCAGCAGCCGATTATCATTTTTTGGATGTAACGAAGACCGAGAGTGTCAACGGTTTCGTGGACTGGGCGAAAACTAGAACCGGCGGGATTCATTTTTTAATCAATAATGCAGGCGGCGCACATGGCGTCGATACCGTTGCAGAGGGAAAGGATGAAGATTGGGAAAACATGCTGCAAACCAATGTGCTCGGCGTATTGCGCATGACTCGCGCCACTCTCCCGCTCATGCCGCATCATGCCGGGAGTTACATCATCAATATCGGGTCCATCGCCGGACATACCGCTTACGAGGGTGGTGCGACCTATTGCGCTGCGAAAGCGGGCGAACGGAAAATCACGCAAGCACTTCGTTTGGAACTGAACGGCACCGGCATTCGGGTGGGATCAATTAATCCGGGCCTCGCTGAAACTGAGTTCTCAATTGTCCGTTTCAAAGGCGATACCGCTCGCGCGAGCAAAGTCTATGAAGGAACCGAACCGCTCAGTGCGGAGGACATTGCCGAAACAGTGCTTTGGGTGGCCAGCCGTCCTCCGCATGTGAATATTGACGAGATGATTATCAAACCAACCGATCAGGCAGCGGTGCATAAACTCTTTCGGCGACAGAATTAACGACTCCCACCTTCTGTGCCTCGCCTCGTTCAAATATTCGATAATAAAGCACGCCTTCAGCAAGTTGCCTCAGTCTTGCTTGTAATAACTGCCGCCCTGCTGATGGTCGCCATCAGTTGGAGGAAATGGCCGGAGGTTCTGGTGGATTTCGGGTTGCAACTTTATATCCCGTGGCAACTTTCGACCGGCAACGTGCTCTACCGTGACATTGCTTATCTGCCTGGTGGTCCATTCTCGCAGTATCTGAATGCAGGTTTGTTCAAGCTCTTCGGCACGTCAATGATGACCCTCGCGATCGCAAATGCAGCACTGACATCGACGCTGCTGTTTGCAACATATCGCTGGTTCCGCAAAGCCTCGGACACCTTAACTGCCACATTGATCGTATTGGGTATCATCCTCGCCTTTGCCTTCTCGCAACCGTTTGAAATGGGCAATTACAATTTCATCACTCCCTATTCGCACGAAGCGTTTCACGGGTTCGTCCTGGGGATTCTAACGATCGGCTTCCTGAGCAATTGGGTGCTGACCGGGAAACGAGGTTCTTTGGTTTGTGCAGCCCTCTGCTTTGGAACAGTGTTCTTGACGAAGCCGGAGATGTTTTTAGCCGTGACTTGCGCTATCATGGCCGGTTTCGTTTTTTCTCGAAGCAAACCGCTTTTTGTCCAATCCCTCGTCATCTTCGCAGGCGTCGGTGTCCTGCCATCCCTGGGTTTTCTCTGCTATTTTCTACAGTTTGATTCCCTGCAAAGCAGTTTGAAAAGTGTCTCATGGGCCTGGATTCCGTTATTCACCAGTGATGTTTCGGACAATCCTTTTTATCGCTGGTGCCTGGGGCTGGACGCTCCGCTGCGAAACGTGAAATTGATGCTGCTGCATTTTGCAGTGTTCACTGGCATCGTGGTTGTCCTCCTCCTGCGCTTTCGTCGTTCCCACGCAACCTCACGCGCCCGTCTCATTACCATCTTGCTGATCGCCATCATTGCAGTGGGAACCGTTTTGTTTGATTGGACGGACTCCGGACGTGCCCTGCCGCTAATCACTCTCGGGGGGCTGACGTTGATCTTTTGGCAACGCAAATGGTTCTTCTCGCATCCGAGCAAGGCACTGTTTCCGGTCCTCTGGGGAATTTTCTCTTTAGTGCTCCTGGCGAAAATGGGATTTCATAGTCGTATCTGGCATTACGGATTCCTCCTCGCCATGCCCGCATTCGTCTGGGCGATCTACTTGTTGGTTCACCTGCTGCCGCACAGGTTCATTCACGATTCCGTTAACCAGCTATGGTTTCGGCGAAGTATTCTCTTTCTCCTTCTGATTGCATTCACCCGGTTGGCCGCGCAATCCGCAGCCATTTACGCCAAGCGTGATTTTGCGATCGGCACGGGAGGCGATCGTATCGTCACCTGGAATGAGAAAACATCGGTGTCAGCAGAAGTTGCCGAGGCGCTGGAATGGATTGAAACAAATGTTTCCGAGAAGGAAACGCTCGCTGTGCTCCCGGAAGGCGCGATGCTGAATTATCTATCGCGCCGATCAAACCCCACACCGTACCTGGTGTTGATGGCTGAGGTGGAAGTGTATGGGATGCAGAACATGACTATCGCGTACCAAAAGAATCCCCCTGACTTTATCGTGCTCATGCACCGTGAGACGGCTGAATATGGCTGGAACTATTTTGGAAAGGACAAGGTTTACGGACTGGACCTGATGAACTGGATCAATGAAAATTACAAACCCGTTCATCGCATTGGCTATGAACCACTGCGGAACGGGTTGTTTGGGATCAAAATGCTGAAACGGATTCCTCCCGTTCAACCGGGGCACTAAGCCATCTTGGAAAGTAATTCCTCGTTCGTCTTGTACTTCTTCATTGCGGCAATCATCGTTTCCATCGCTTCGATCGGATTCAGATCCACCATCATGCGGCGAAGCTTGTGGATGGCCTGGATCTGCTTCACATCAAATAATTTCTCTTCTTTACGAGTGCCGCTCTTTGGAATGTCGAGAGCTGGATACAAACGGCGCTCGGCCAATTTCCGATCAAGGATCAGTTCCATGTTACCGGTGCCTTTGAACTCCTGGAAAATCAATTCATCCATGCGTGAACCGGTATCGACCAGCGCGGTCGCAATAATGGTCAACGAACCGCCTTCTTCGATTTTTCGGGCTGACGCGAACATCTTGCGCGGAATCTCAAGAGCGCGGGCATCAACACCACCGGTCATGGTGCGTCCGCTGCCACCATGCACGCTGTTGTAAGCGCGGGCCACGCGGGTAATGGAATCAAGCAACACGAATACATCGCGACCACTTTCAACCATCCGTCGGCCGCGTTCGATGATGAATCGGGACAGGCGAACGTGTGTTTCCAAGTCCTGATCGTTCGAGGAAGCAATCACTTCCGCTTTCACGGACCGATGAAAATCGGTGACTTCTTCCGGGCGCTCATCAATGAGCAGCACCATCACGTGAACTTCCGGATGGTTCGCCGTCACTGCATTGGCGATCTGTTTAAGAATCGTGGTCTTACCTGTGCGAGGCGGAGCGACAATCAAGCCGCGGGTGCCTTTGCCGATTGGGGTCACCAAATCAATGATGCGGGTATCGATCAGGTCAGGCGTAGTTTCGAGGTTGATCTTTTCGATCGGATCAATCGTGGTGAGGTTCTCAAAACGCACCTGCTTAATGTAGTCATCGAATGGCCTCTCATTGACCTTCTCAACGCTTTTCAACTGTGGGCTGGTCCCACGATGCGGCGGCTGGGTTGCTCCTTCAATCAAGCAGCCTTCCCGAAGGAAATTGCGCTTAATAGTGTCAGGGGTGACGAAAATATCAGTAGGCTTGGGCTGAAAGTGACTCTCGCGGGTTCGTAAAAAACCAAACCCTTTTTCGGAAATTTCAAGATAGCCAGAACCGTAGTCTGACGCGCCGTTGCCTTGAACATCATTGCTCATAATTGTGTGGTGCCGCAGGTCTTCCAGGAAATGAATCCCCGAATATTGAATTTTGAATTTGGAGAACCGGCTGAACTTGAAAATCCCTGAATGCCCAGTCGGTTAGACCCTTGCGACACGGCAAAGTAAGTGCAAAACGAATGACTGCGCAACTTTTATTTTGCGAGACGCAACGTTCCGCCAGCATCTCGCTGGCAGATTGTGCTCTTTGACACTCACTTGTAGCGCTACTTTCGGTGCTTTCTGCCAGCGAGATGCTGGCAGCACGTTGTTAGCGTCGCAAAGGTCGCCTTGTTTGTTACCGGAGCAACCCCTGAATCTCAGCAACGTCCTTTGTCGGCGGCTGACAGGCAGTGCCGGTGCAAAGAAATACCAGCGGCGCATTGGTCACGGGCAACGTCTTTACAAATTCCTCCACCGGTCCCGTTGCTCCCATGACAACTTTGTTCGGTTGATAAACCGAGTGTGCCGCGTCAAGCAACTGCCGGGTGCCCGCTTCTTCCGGATGCCCGACAATCACCGCGCGCCGCGGTTCTTCGAGCCAGAAATCCAACGCGATCAGCATGTGCGGAACCGCCTGCGGCAGTTTCTGCATCCGCTCGGAAAACAGACGCAACGTTTTCTCCGCAGCTTCCTTGAAGTCTTTCCGATCACAAATCGCAGCGAGTTTCAGTAAAGCAATCATTGCCACTGAATTTGCGGACGGCTCCGCGCCATCGTAATCTTCTTTTATCCGCAGAATAAGATCGCTCGAATCCGCCGCGCTCTGCCAGAAGCCGCCAGCTTCCTTATCGTAAAACCGCTCCATCATCGCGTCCGCCAACTCGACTGCGAACTCAAGGTGCCGCGGATTTAAGGTGGCCTCGTAGAGATCCACCACACCGCCGAGCAGATCGGCATAAGCATCGAGCAATTGCACCGAATCGCGTTCCCCATCTCGCCAGCGATGATACAACGTCTTTGTTTTCGCATCCCACAATTTGCTTTGCAGGAACGAAAGATTCTTTTCCGCCGCAGCTTTATACTTCTCCTCGCCAAGAACAGCATACGCCCGAGCAATCGCACCGAGCATCATGCCGTTCCACGACGCCAGCACCTTGTCATCCAGGTGCGGGCGCACCCGTTTACTGCGAGCCTCAAGCATTTTCTTCTTCGCCGATTCCAGCAGTGGCCGATCCACTGCTGCCACTTCAGGATTCACAATGCTCAGCACATTCTGGTTCGGCAACGGGTCGGGATCGCTATGATCCACGAAGTTCCCCTCCTCTGTTATGCCGAAATAACGCACGGCCACATTGAACTCTTCATTCGTGAGCAGGCCGGAAAGTTCAGCATGCGTCCAACTGTAAAATTTTCCTTCCTTCCCTTCGCTATCAGCATCTTCCGCGGAATAAAATCCACCTTCCGGGTGAGTCATGTCACGCAGCACATAACGAATGATGTCGCGCGCCACGGCAGCAAATTTTTCTTCCCCACTCACCAGGGAGGCATCGAGATAAAGATGAACCAACTGCGCGTTGTCATAGAGCATCTTCTCGAAATGCGGCACAAGCCATTGCGCATCCACGGAGTAACGGGCAAAGCCGCCACCGAGTTGATCATAAATGCCGCCCGCCGCCATGCGCTCGCAAGTGTGCAGAACCATCTCCACGGCATCGCTGTCGCCAAAGCGCTTTCCCTGGCGCAGCACAAACAGCGGCTGGCTGGGACGCGGAAATTTCGGCGCGCCACCGAAACCGCCGTTGCGCGGATCGTATTCTTCTTTGAAATGCGCAAGCGCAGTGTGCAGAACCGCCGGTGACAACATCAGCGCCTGGTCCGCCTGTTGCGTCGTGAATCCGCGCAATTGATCAGCAAAATTCTCGGCAGAAACTGTGATGTCATCGCGACGCGTCTCCCATGCCTGCGCGATTTGTTGCACCACCTGGAGAAAGCTCGGACGACCATACTTGCTTTCCGGCGGCCAATAGGTCCCGCCATAAAAAGGTTTCCTGTCCGGTGTGATGAAAACATTTAGCGGCCATCCCCCCTGCCCGGTCGTCGCCTGGACGAATGTCATATAAATCTTATCCACATCCGGCCGCTCTTCGCGATCCACTTTGATGCAGACGAAATGTTTGTTCAGGAACTCGCCGATCTGCTCAATCTCGAACGACTCCCGTTCCATCACATGACACCAGTGGCAGGTGGAATAACCGATACTGAGAAAAATTGGTTTATTCTCTTCACGCGCTTTTTGAAACGCTTCCTCCCCCCAGCCAAACCAATCGACCGGGTTATGTTGATGTTGCAAAAGGTACGGCGACTTCTCTTTCGCGAGACGATTCGTGTGCTGCGATGCGGCAATGTTCGTGGACATGTTGGCTCCCTGAAATGTTGTGTGATTCACTTCCTGCGCAACATTGCGCGAAAGCGAACACCGCAGGAACATAATCCCCGCGAGACTCACGGCAAGGTTTCAAAATGCGTTGCATGCTTGAATCGTTGCACAGTTGCATGGGAAGAGACTCCCAAACGCCTATCTGGCTATCGAAGATTGACCCTAGAAAAAGCAGTTGAAACCACAAATGAACACAGATAAGAAGGGCTTGTGAAGAAAATGGAGATCACCCTACAGGTGAATGCTTTTCTGCTGAAATATCTGTGTCCATCTGTGGTTTCTCTTCTTCCTTTGTCTTTCAACTGCCGGATTTAAGTTGACTATCGGCTATTCCAAAACCAACAACTCCAACATTACCAACATTCACCGTCACCACTTCACTCCACGGACTCTCCCCGCCCTTGCTCACCGCTGAAACCATCACCTCCACCTCCGCATTCGCTGGCAACTCTTCAAACATGAAATCCGTATCCGCAGGCGTGCCCACCACTCTCGGTTCTTCATCCACTCCCACCACTTTGATGCTCACACGATAATACTCCGCGCCCGGCGATTTATCCCACTGCACCGCCACCGCATTCTCCGCGACCGAAACCACCGTGACATTCGTCGGCGCTTCCGGACGCACCTTTGCGCCCGGCTTGTTGAAACCAAACGCCGCCCAACGCTCATCCAGCGGGGTGAGTCGAACACTCAATTCCTTAATCAACGCCCGCAACTGCTTGCGAACCTGAGCCGCCCGGAGATCGCGTGCCGTCATTGCTAATTCCCAGATCGTCTTCTGGCGATTCACCGCATTGCGCGCGGCGATCAACTCGTTGTGAACCGTCGCGGCGCGTGCTGCCGTCGCCTTCAACGGCGTGTTTTCATGCTCGGGATGCGCCGTGAGATAAGCTTTTAACGACAGCAATCCCGCCGACAGCTTGTCTTCATTACGCGGCACGCTCAGAGAATGGACAAACCCGGTTTCATCCCAGGCGGAGGTATATTGTTTGCCCAAATGCGGTTTTAAAACGTCACGCGCCACGAACATATAATCGCGCCCAGTCGCCTTGGCTGTCCTGAACGCCTGCAGACACTCCCGCAACTCCGCTTTGGCTTGTTTGGTGGCTGTTTCACCTGCAATCAGACCGGAAAGACTGGTGT
>JACDHS010000207.1 GCA_013820875.1 Verrucomicrobiota bacterium
TGCATGCGCTGAACATTCCCACTACGCGCAGTTTGGCCGTGGTCGCCACCGGCGAACCCGTCTTTCGCGAGACGACGCTGCCTGGTGCCATCCTCACACGCATCGCGGCCAGCCACCTCCGCGTCGGAACGGTCGAATGGGCCGCGTCCACGGGCGAGAATGAGAACTTACGAGCGCTCACTGATTACACCTTGCAACGCCACTACCCCACGTTGACGAACGTGGATCAGCCTTACGTCGCCTTGCTGAAAGCTGTCTTGGAACGCCAAGCCGTACTCATCGCACGCTGGCAGCACGTCGGCTTCGTGCATGGCGTTATGAACACCGACAACATGGCGCTGTCCGGCGAGACCATCGACTACGGTCCATGCGCGTTCATGGATGCCTATCATCCTGCGACCGCCTTCAGCTCCATAGACCAACACGGCCGTTACGCCTACGCCAACCAGCCGAAAATCGCGCACTGGAATATTTCGCGCCTCGCCTCCGCCATGCTGCCGTTGCTGCACACCAACAAGGAAGAAGCCGTCGCCGTGGCCAACAGCGTTCTGGAAACGTTTCCGGAAATCTTCCACAAGCACTGCCTGGTCGGCCAGCGCGCCAAGCTCGGACTCTTCAACGAAGAACCCGGCGATGCCGAACTAGCCGAGAGCCTTCTCGCTGTCATGCAAGAGCAGGGAGCCGATTTCACCAACACCTTCCGCGACCTCTCCGGCGAAGTGATGACGAACATCGAACTCGCGGCCCACGCGGAGTTTCGAGCGTGGCACACCCGCTGGCAGGAACGGCTCGGTCGTCAGCCGCAGAACCGCGACAAAGCCCGCGCCCTGATGCGCCAGCACAACCCCGCGTTCATCCCACGCAACCACAAAGTCGAGGAAGCCCTCGCCGCCGCGACATTTCACGGCGACCTGAGTGAACTGGAGAAACTCCTCGACGTAATCGCGCAGCCCTTTGCCTACGACCGGCAGTTGCCGGATTTTAGTACCCCGCCCGCACCCGACGCGCCCGTTTACCAGACCTTCTGCGGCACGTGAGGGTGCGGTGGTGAACCGCCAATAACGGAGGCTGCTACCTAAGCATCTTTTACTGGTCCTCCAACAAGGTTTCTGGTCTCCCTGAAGTTCGCAAACTTGAACTCACCCACCCGAAGCGAGGTTTCCGATCAACTGCGTGAGCACACACAGCAGTCGGAAACCGAGCGAATTCGGGGGTGGTAGAGTCACAGCAAACAGCGGCGCACGCCTTTGTTTTCAAAGCCATCCTGCTCATGCAGCCCTTCCCCTACGCGGGGAAGGGTGTGGGGATACCCTAATCTGCTTCATTTTCCTCAAAATAAGTTCTGAGTTTCTCTAAGAAGCACCACCATTTTAGATTTCGCTCAGAAAAATCGTCCGTGCTGCGCACGGCAACACGTAGCGGGTACGGCGATGCGATCGACGTTGGTAGTCCTGAAGCTATGGTTTCAGCCCTGGCCGCTACGGCTGATGCTTCGCACACAGCCACGCTCCGAAATTTGCGCAATCTCACCCGCTTAAAATCACACCTGACGGTTTGTGACTCAAAAAACAGAGCTTGATGTAAACAAGAAATCTGTCACACAATTTGGAAGGTGCCGCGCCGAGAGGGATTCACCTCACCTGTGGGATGGACGGGACCAATGAAAAGCCACACGGAATCAAAAGGAACATTATGCCAATTTCTGACGAATCAACTCACAAAGTCGCTCAACCTCAATCGGCCGCTTCCCCTGTTACTCAAACGGTTTCTGAAGACAAAAATATCGAACCCGGCATGGCGCTTTGCCTTTCCGGCGGTGGTTATCGGGCCATGGTTTTTCATCTCGGCACATTAAAACGGCTGAATGAAACGGGGTTGCTCAGAAAGCTGAAACGCGTCTCCAGCGTGTCTGGTGGCTCCATCGCGGCGGGTGTTTTGGGGCTGCGCTGGAAGCAACTCTCTTTCGATGCTAATGATGTCGCTTCCAATTTTGACAATCTGGTCATCAATCCGATCCGGGATCTCGCCGGAAAAACAATCGATGCCGAAGCGATCTTCGGCGGCATTTTTAGCGGCGACACGATCAATGACAAAATAATCAAAGCTTACGAAAGGAATCTTTTCGGCAACGCCACCCTTCAGGATCTTCCGTCTGACAATGAAGGTCCGCGCTTCGTCATCAACGCCACCAATATCCAGACCGGCGCTCTCTGGCGGTTTTCGAAGCCATACATGGCAGATTATCTTGTCGGCAAATTCATTAATCCCGATCTTCGGCTGTCCATCGCCGTCGCCGCATCTTCGGCCTTCCCTCCGGTTCTCTCCCCGGCAGTGATCGACTTGAGTTCATTCCACCTGGATCCAAAGAACCGCGGTCCTCTCGACTTCGATCCTTACACCAGAGAGGCTGTCCTCAGCGATGGTGGTGTCTATGACAATCTCGGCCTTGAGACTGCCTGGAAAAGATATAAAACCATTCTAATCAGTGATGGCGGTGGAAAAATGAAGCCCGAGCCTGAACCGAAGAAAGATTGGGCGCGCCATTCTTATCGCGTGCTGAATGTGATTGATAACCAGGTTCGGAGCTTGAGAGTCCGTCAGGCTATTGCAGCATTTGAGAATAAAGACGACGAGCATGATGGCGCTTATTGGGGTATTCGCACCGACATAGCGAACTATCAGGTGCCCGATGCGTTATCGTGTCCGCTGGATCGGACGACGGAACTGGCGAACATTCCAACGCGTTTGAAGCGATTTGAACCCGCCTGCCAGGAACGTCTCATTAACTGGGGCTACGCTGTATGCGACGCGGCCCTTCGGAAGCATGTCAACCCTGCTTTGCCCAAGCCCGCTGGCTTCCCGTTCCCTGGCGGAGTTTAATTTCGAAAAATCGATTGCATCATGAGTACCGATATGAGCGCTATTCACCGGGCGTCGCAGCCTCAGGCACCAACACATCGGCTTTTGCGCGGCTATGCTTTTGATCCAAGTCTTGCAGGCCAACTGGACACTGCGCAGGTGAGCGAGATTCTTTACAAGGTTCCCTGGGAAGCAATGCCGGACGGCCCGCGTGGTGAGTACATTGAGGTGGTGGATTTTGACCCGCCGAGCGGATGCTTCTATGCCCCGGTCAACCTGGATCATCCGCACATCCTGGCGCAGAACGGTCTGGCGCCCTCCGATGGCAACCCGCAATTCCATCAACAAATGGTCTATGCCGTTGCGATGACCACCATCGATCGATTCGAACGTGCCCTGGGGCGCAAAGCCATGTGGACAGATCGTTGGAGTGGCGTCAAAGGCGATCCCGATGACTTCGTCCAACATCTCCGGATCTATCCGCATGCGATGCGTGATGCCAATGCCTATTATAGCCGCAGCAAGGGAGCATTGATGTTCGGATACTTTCCCGCCACAGCCGATCGTAATTCGAAGGAATTTCCCGGCGGCGTGGTGTTCACCTGCCTTTCGCACGACATCATTGCGCACGAAACAACGCATGCCTTGCTCGATGGATTTCACGAACATTTCATGGAGCCTACCAATGATGATGTGCTCGCCTTTCACGAAGCTTTTGCCGACATCGTGGCTTTGTTTCAGCACTTCACGTTTCCCGAGCAACTCCGGCACCAGATCGCGAAAACGCGTGGCGACCTTTCCAGCGAAAATCTGCTGGGACAATTAGCGACCCAATTCGGCCATGCCAGCGGTTCCCGTGGAGCGTTGCGCGATTTCATCGGCAAGTATGATGAGAAAACGAAAGACTGGGTCCGACGTGAACCTGATCCGACTGAACTCGATCGCACCCCCGAAGTTCACGATCGCGGAGCGATTCTCGTGGCCGCGGTATTTGAGGCGTTTCTGTCTATTTATCGAAGTCGCACGCGCGATTTGCTCCGGTTGGCGACAGGTGGCAGCGGGGTGCTTCGAGAAGGGGAATTGCATCCCGACCTTGTTAACCGTCTTGCCTCCGAGGCCTCCAAGGCTGCGGGCCATCTGCTGAACATCTGCATTCGCGCTCTCGATTATTGTCCACCCGTTGACCTTACGTTTGGTGAATATCTCCGCGCGCTCATTACTGCTGACATGGATATCATGCCGGAAGACCCGCTGGGCTATCGCGTTGCCATCATCGAAGCGTTTCGCCGCCGTGGCATTTATCCGGAGCGAGTCCGAACCCTTTCCGAAGACAGTCTGCGCTGGTCGCACCCGGAGGAGGATCCGATCCGTCCCGCTGAGGAGGTTAAGGAGACATTGGCTCAATTCATGAAAAGTATCCGGATGCGGGAACATGTGGATCAATTGCGATACCTGAAGACGCGCCGGGAAGTTTGGGAAAAAATGAGTGATGCCCGCAAGGCGATTCATGGAGCGGTGCGAACGGAAATCGAGAAAGCAGAAATCCTCCAGCACCTGACGGGCCTCGCGCTCGCCGAATACCAGGCTCCTCCCGGAGTCCGCGTCCGGCGCGATGGTGTGCCTGTGTTCCAGATCAAAGCTTTTCGAGAAGCCCGCCGCCTGCGTGACGATGGACGAGTCCTCAATCAAGCGTTTATCACAATCTTGCAGGAAGAAATAATGGAGCACGAAGGTGAAGAGCATATGATTCGTTGCGGCAGCACGCTTGTGATTGACCTCGACGAGATGATCATTACCTACGTCATTCGCAAAGGTCTTCGCGATCATGACCGCCTCAAACGCACAATAAAATTCTATGAGAATGGCCAAACCTCGGTGGCGCTGAGCAATACCTATCTTGGCAAAACCGATGAAGTTTTCGCTGCGCTTCATCGCCACTAACTGCAATCGCCAGATAATTCAACATCTTCACATCATGGCAACAAACAAGAAGACCACACCACGCGCCAAAGTTTCCATAGCACGGCTTGATAGCGCCGATGCCGGCCTCAAGAATTGCACCGTGCGAGTTCGCATGTACCGTCATGGCCTCGGCGACTGCTTCCTGCTGAGTTTTCCACGCAAGAAAAAGGATCCGTTTCACATGCTGATCGATTTCGGGGCCTTGAATCGTGATTCAAAACACATGCTTCAATTCGCCGAAGAAATTGAGCGGGCCACCAAGCGTTCCGGCCAGGCGAAAAGCCGCCTCGACCTTGTCGTCGCAACGCATGAACACAAAGACCATCTTTCCGGCTTCAACCAGGCTCGTGAGGTGTTTGATCGGATGGATATTGGCGGAGTCTGGATGGGTTGGACGGAAGATCCCGAAGATAAGGAGGCGCAGAGGCTCTCTGCTGCTCGTGGGGAAGCCGTCAGCCACCTGCGCGCTGCCCTCGACACGCCGTTAGGGCTCGCTGCCGCGCAAGGGGACGGACCACTCGCAAACGTCAGCCACATTATGGAATTGAGCGATGGCGATGATGCCATAGGCAAGAGAACAATCGCCGAGGCTCTCGAATATCTTCGGCAACGTGGTGAAAAAGCGGGTCACATCAAGTATTTCGAGCCAGGGACTGGTCCTCTGACCCTTGATGGCGTGGAAGGTGTAAAAGTTTATGTCCTCGGGCCACCTCGTGGCGATCTACTTTTAGCCAGCCACGTCACGAAGAAAGCCCAGGAAGAAGAGATCGTGTATCACCTTCGCCACGCCAACGACGCCTCTCTTGCCGCGAACCGCGCCGCCCTGCCTGCCGCTCCGGGAAGCTTTTCATCTAGCGAAACCGACAAGTTCCATCCATTCACCCGTGAGCACAGAATCAAACGCGGAGAGATATGGTGGGATGCCATTGAGTCTTATATCGGCAAAACTTATGATAAGTCTGGCAAGGAATGGCGGCGGATCGA
This sequence comes from Verrucomicrobiota bacterium, assembly GCA_013820875.1. Classification (GTDB taxonomy): domain Bacteria; phylum Verrucomicrobiota; class Verrucomicrobiia; order Limisphaerales; family JACDHS01; genus JACDHS01. Next base: position 5,806 of record JACDHS010000207.1, read on the forward strand.
CGAAGACTGGCTGGGTGCCTTTGACCAACTCGCGCTCAAGCTCGCTGATGATACTAACAATACCAGTCTCGTTCTTGCGTTTGAAATCGTGAAGACGCGCGAGGTGCTGCTCTTCGTTGGTGATGCGCAGGTGGGCAACTGGCAATCATGGGCGAACGTAGAATTCAAACTCGCTGGCTCTGACGAAAACCTTTCGGCGCACGACCTGCTTCGCCGCACGGTGTTCTACAAAGTCGGCCACCACGCCAGTCATAATGCCACCCTGAAGAAAGGAGGATTGGAACTGATGAAAAGCCCGAAACTCGTCGCTTTCGTTCCGCTTGACAAGGCGACAGCCGCAAAACAGGGCAAAAAGGATCCAGAAACGCAAAAACCAAGAGGATGGCAGATGCCTGCGAAGGCGCTTTATACTGCTCTCAAGCAATGCACCGCCGATCGTATTGTCATCTCTGATGCCAGTGAACCTCTGTCGCCAGCGGCGAAAGCTGCCGGTGTGAGAGCCGAGCCGACCTACTGCGAGTTCAAACTCTGACAAGAAGTATTACCGTCTTCGTTCCAATACGCCTGGATATGCGAGAAGGTGTGTGGGAATACAAAGATATTCTCATTCAACAGGGCGATGCCTGTCCATTGCGGGCGAGATCATGGAGGACCGACTCGATTTTTGAGGATTTCTGAAAAACGATCTCCACTTCGGCAATATCGTTTTCGATGGCAAAATCGTAGGCCACGATTGCCGAGTTGAAGGTTTTGGCCTCGTCTGGTGAATCCACCCAATGAAAATCGCTGCCCAACAATTGCCTGGTCTTTGGATTCTGAATGTAAATCAGCTTGCCTCCCATATATGACCAATAATTTAACGGAGAGAGCGATGCCAACAACCGGAGGGCATGCTAATGTTTTGGCTGAGAATCCGTTTCTGTCATTTAAGGTTTTTTTTATTTTTGTTCAGGGAAACTGTCCTGAATATTCGGTGTATGCTCCTCTTGCACTCTCATTAGTGTCTGGCGGGAAACTAATTTGAAGTTGACTGGCATTGATTGGGGTGAGGATTGAGGGGAGTGAATGTTGGAGATGAAGATGAAGCTTTTCGAGGGATTGGACGTCTGAGAGTGCAACATTC
>JACDHS010000083.1 GCA_013820875.1 Verrucomicrobiota bacterium
TCGTAAGTCATTTCGCTGTAGGGAGTTCCAGCATGGAGTGGGTTAAAAAAAGGCGCGATGGAGGTCCTCCAAACTATTTTGGAGCACTAAAATCGGCAATTTCAGTCCTCCAAACTATTCTGGAGCGTTAAAATCGGCAATTTTAGTCCTCCAAACTTTTTTGGAGCGTTAAAATCGGCGATTTCAGTCTTCCAAAACCTTTGGAGACTCAAAATTGCTGTCGGAGCCGTCTAATCTGCGCTAACAACTGTTTCAACAGCTATATGTGGCTGATGCACGTGCCCCAAGGATGTGCGACCCCTTGCCCAATGAGGTATGCTCCTCCCATGGAGATCTACAATCATCCGACCTTCCATATGGCTTGCGAGCAATTCGACCTGGTGGCCGATTACCTGGATATTCCACAGCACCAACGTGACCGCCTCAAGTTTCCCAAGCGCTCCATGACGGTTGCTCTGCCAATCCGGCTTGATGATGGGATGGTCAAAGTCTTTACCGGGTATCGGGTTCAACATCATCTCACCCTGGGCCCGACCAAAGGGGGTTTGCGGTATCATCCCAGCGTAACGCTCGGTGAAGTGGCCGCGCTCGCCATGTGGATGAGTTGGAAATGCGCACTCACCGGCCTGCCATACGGTGGGGCAAAAGGGGGGATCACCTGTGATCCACGAAACATGTCAGTGGGTGAACTGGAACGACTCACCCGACGTTTCACCCAGGAGATGATTCCGTTTATCGGACCGCAAATTGACGTGATGGCCCCGGATCTCGGCACGAACGAACAAACCATGGCATGGATGATGGATACCTATTCCATGCACATGGGACACACGGTTCCAAGTATTGTAACAGGCAAACCAGTGTCACTCCACGGTTCACTCGGACGACGTGAATCCACCGGGCGCGGTGTGGCGTACCTCATCAATCGAGCCATGGATGTGACTGGATTGACCGCCCGAAACGCCACCGCCGTGGTGCAGGGCTTCGGCAATGTCGGCTCTGTTACAGCCTATTCCCTTGCAAAATATGGGGTGAAAACCATCGCGCTCAGCGATGTGAATGGCGGGATATATAACGCCAAGGGAATCGACCTTTGGGAATTGGAGAAACACATTGCCAAAGAGAATACAGTCGTCGGTTTTTCTGAAGCTGAACCCATCGCCAATGGCACCCTCCTCTTACTGCCCTGCGATATCCTGGTGCCTGCTGCTTTGGAACGGCAGATCACAAAAGACAATGCGGCCAAAATAAAGTGTCGCATTCTAGCCGAAGCCGCGAATGGACCCACCACTCCGGAAGCGGACGAAATTCTCAAGTTGCGCGATGAGATTTTCATTATCCCGGACATTCTTTGCAATTCGGGCGGTGTGATCGTTTCCTACTTTGAATGGGTCCAGGATCTACAGAGTTTCTTTTGGACGGAAACCGAAGTCATGGACAAGCTGTTCCGCATCATGGAACAAGCTTTTACCGCAACCCTCCAGATGAGCCGCAAACAAAATTTCTCCATGCGAATGGCCGCACTGAGCCTCGGCATCAAGCGGGTTCAAGAAGCGAAAAAGCTGCGCGGCCTTTTCCCATAATCAGTCCAGCCGGTCATGGGTGAATGGTGGATCGGTTTGGAATTGCTGATGGCGTTCGGTTTCGAACTGCCGCCTGTAAGGGCGTTGATGAATGTCCCGCGGATCCTCGCTCCATGTCTCACCCGGAATATCACGCAAAACCTCAGCACCGGCGGGTTCCACCAGGACATCGCCGGATTGGTAAGTTCGATCTGTGTAACAGCCTGTCAGCAGCGCAGTCGAAAACGCAAAGAGTAGCAATAGTTTCATAGTAACCTCCTGTCCGTAACTTCCTCCAAGAGGGGGAAATCGTCTATAGGCAGAAAAATGAATTTGACCACCCCACAGGAAAGCTTTTGCTTCTGCCCGACTTCTGCTACATAAATCCGCATGCAAAAACTCGCCCTTTCCCTTTCATTTTTGATTGGCTGCGCTTTTGTCTCCATTGCTGCGGATGGCAAAATTGATTTTCAGAAAGATGTCGCACCCATTCTCCAAAAATCCTGCGTCGAATGTCATGGCCCAGACAAAGACAAAGGCGGCCTCCGACTCGATACAAAAGCCCTGGCACTGAAGGGTGGCAAAGGGGGCGACACCATCGTCATCGGCAAAGCCGATGACAGCGAGATACTGAAGCGCATCTCTCTCCCGAAAGATGATGACGATATTATGCCTCCGAAAGGCGGACCGCTTTCCAAAGAACAGATTGAGGCCATCAAGAAATGGATCAGTGAAGGTGCGATTTGGCCGGATGGCATCGTTCTGAAAGCAGAAGGTAAAACCGGAAGCACCGATTCCCACGCAGCAAAAACGCCTGAGAAGCTGCCCGATTACAAGCCGACTCCCGCTGAAACGAAAGCCATCGCGCAACTCGAAGCCGCTGGTGTTTCGATCCGTCCCATCGCCCAGAACATCCAATGGAGAGAAGCCACCTTCCGCGGCCTGGGCACCAACGCAACGGACAGCACGATCGCACCGTTGAAAGATGTGCTTGGCCTGCTCGATTTGAATCTTGCCGGAACAAAGGTCACGGATGCCGGTTTAGCTGCTTTAAAGAATCTGACGAACCTCACGACGCTTCACCTGGAGCACACTGCTGTGACTGATGCCGGCCTCGTGCATTTGAAGGAACTGAAAAATCTTCGTTACCTGAACCTGTTCAATACCAAAGTGTCAGACGCGGGGCTCAAACATCTGGAAGGACTCGCTAAATTGCAGAATGTCTATGTCTGGCAAACAAAGGTAACCGACAAAGGCATCAACGCTCTTCAAACAAAGCTGAGCGATGTAAAAGTGCATAAAGGAGTCGAAGTCACTGCCGTTGCTCCAAAAGAAGAAAAGAAGTAGAGCGCCTCTCTGTGAAGGGCATATGGCGAACGACAAAAACTATGTTTCAATTTGGTTTTGGCTGCTTGCCATGATCGTGATGGCCCTGCCCTGCATCAATGTTGTTATGATTTTGATCTGGGCATTCTCAGGGGAGAATGAATCACGCAAAAATTATTTCCGGGCGTTGATCATCATGTTCCTGTTCTGGGCCGTGATCTGGATGATTCTTATGGCAGTCGGCGTAGCCCCGGCAATCCTAAAGCAAATTCAAGAATCCACCACGAAGGTGTAGCTCTTTAAAAATGGGGGGAGTTAACCACGAATGAACACCAATCCTAAAAACGGCAGTTAAAAATTAACGCAAGGGCGCAAAGCCGCGAAGGATCGTCTCTCTTTTGGACCGTAAGACTACATCATCCGAAAGGTGAGTGTCCGATAGAGACTAAAAATCTCACAATCTCTCGCTTCCTCCGCGGCTTTGCGTTTTCGCGCCTCTGCGTTAACTGCTTTTTTTAAACTTCGTCGAATTTGATGGCTTCGGGATGGGAATACACGTTCATACGGTCGTCACGAAGAAAAGCAACCAGCGTCTGTCCGCTCTCTCTCGCAAATTCCACTGCCAGACTCGATGGCGCGGAGACAGCGCACACGACTGAGATCCGGGCGGAAAGCGCCTTTTGCATGATTTCAAAAGAGGCGCGTCCACTGACGAGAAGCACGTGTTGTTCGAATGGAAGCGTTCCAGAGAGCAGCCCCCATCCGATGATTTTATCCACCGCATTGTGTCGCCCAATATCTTCCCGCGCTGCCAGGAGATTGCCTTTCTCATCGAAAATTGCCGCCCCATGCAAACCGCCGGTAAGGGAAAAGGTTTCCTGGACCGCACGGAGTTTCGCCGGTAACGCGGAAATCAATCCCGCAGAAATCGGGTTCAGTCGCCTGCTGACAGGTGGAAAATGCTGATGAACGGATTCGATGCTCGCCTTGCCGCACAATCCGCAACTGGAAGACATGAAAACATGCCGTGTTAGTTGCTGGAAATTGACGGTCACTTCTGGTGAAAGGAAAACGTTGATGACGTTCTTCGCGGCATTGCGCGGGTGCGGTTCAATCTTCTGAACCTCCTGTTTGGATTTGATCAACCCTTCTGAAACGAGAAATCCTACGGCAAGTTCCTCATCGTTCCCCGGTGTTCGCATCGTGACGCTGATGGAATGGTTATCAATGCGGATTTCCAAGGGTTCTTCGGCTGCCAGGTCGTCTGAAGCGGGCACGAGTTGGCCGTTTTCCCAGCGGAGAATTTCCTGGCGCGAAACGCGCAAAGCTTTGGCAGGTGTTCTCAAAATCGAAAAGGGTGCTCGGAACTTGAAATGTTTAGCTGAAAACGAAGCTCCTCGAAACCAAAGTCCACATGTGGACTGTAAGTTGCCGAACCAATCCGCCCCCTCCTAAACAGCTTCTTCTTCGGAAAGCTTTCGATAGAGAGTGGCAAGACTGACACCGAGCAAGTCCGCCGCTTTTTCTTTATCACCGCCGGTCTGGGACAGGACGCGATTCAAATAGCCGACTTCCTGCTGGCGCATGAACTCTTTCAATGCCCGAAGCGGCTCACTGGAAGTTGCCACCGGAACTTCTTTCCCGGGCATCGGTCCGTCGGAAGGCATTCCTTGCTTCATCAGAAACTGGGTGTCCGGAGATTTCGCAATTTCATCAGAAGTTTCTTTGCCGGCATGCTGATGCAAAATAGGTGGCAGATCATTAATCCGAATGACCCCGCCTTCACATAAAGCGCAGGCGCGCTCGAGGGCATTCTCAAGTTCACGCACATTTCCCGGCCAATTATGCGCCGTCAATACATCCAAAGCACGGCGTGTGATCTGGTAAGCCTTGCCTTGATTGTTAACCTTGTTCTTCAGAAAATGCATGACCAGCAGCGGAATGTCTTCACGGCGATCGCGGAGCGGCGGCAAATTGATAGGGATAACATTCAGCCGGTAATATAAGTCTTCGCGGAATGTTCCTTCTTTGACCCGCTTTTCGAGCGGTTCATTGGTGGCCGCGAGCACACGCACGTTCACATAGATCGGAACGTTATCACCGACACGCCGTACTTCCCTCTCCTGCAGCACACGAAGCAAACGGCTCTGCAACATCGGCGGCATCGTGCCGATTTCATCCAGGAAAATGGTTCCTCCATCCGCTTCCTGAAAGAGACCCTTCTTATCGTTCACCGCCCCTGTAAAGGCCCCTTTGCGATGACCAAAAAGTTCGGACTCCAAAAGATTCTCCGGGAGAGCGCTACAGTTGACCGGGATGAACGGTGCAAATTGCCGGCGACTGTTGAAATGCAGCGCTTTCGCCACGAGTTCCTTGCCGGTTCCACTTTCGCCCAGGATGAGAATGGTGCTGTCGGTATCAGCGACCTTTTCAATCATGCTGAACACTTGCTGCATCTGAGGAGAGGAGCCAACGAACTGATTGAATTGATACTTCTTCTTAAGCTGTTTGCGGAGATAAACGTTTTCTGAAACAGCTTCGTTATAGGAAAGGGCTCGTTGAACGCAGAGTTTAAACTCGTCGATCTTGAAGGGTTTCTCCAGGTAGTTGAAAGCTCCCTTCTTCATTGCCTCCACCGCTGATTCCACAGAAGCAAAGCCTGTGATCACAATGACAACCGCAGGCGGATTGAGAGAACGCGCTTTCTGCAGGATGTCGAAACCGTGCGGCCGGGTCTTATCCAGGTAAAGATCGGTAATAACCAATTCAGGCTGTTGAGTTTCCAACGCCTCGAGGGCAGCGGAGTAGTTGCTGAATGGAAATACTTCGTGACCCTCGTTACGCAGTAGTTCCGTCACCATCTGGACCATTGTGACTTCATCGTCGATCAGCAATACTTTTGCCATATTTTAGGGCGCTAAACTAAACTAAACACCTCCTATTGCAAGCGGTTAGAAAAGAGGCGCAATCATTGCGCCTCCTTAAAAACATTATCTCGGAGGATTAATGATGTCGCTCATCTTGAAGATCGGCAGGAACATACAAATGGCGATGCCACCGACTGTGACTCCAAGAAACACAATTAGCAATGGCTCAATCAGCGAGGTCAAACCGGAAAGGGTCGTCTCAATTTCTTCATCCAAAAAGTCTGCGACACGTTCGAGCATCGAGTCGATCTTACCAGTTTGCTCACCGGCAGTGACCATTCGGATAATCATTGTGGGAAAAATCGTGTGCTTGCCCAGGGCCGCGGAAATGCTTTCCCCTTTTTCAATGTCCGATGCAGCCGTTTTGACGGCGCGCTCCATCATCACATTCCCAACAGTGTTCTGCACAATGGCCAATACCTCCAGGATCGGCACACCGGCACGAATCAGCGAAGCGAGAGTGCGGGCAAATCGAGCCAAACAAATCTTATGCGCAATAACCCCGAAGATCGGCATCTTAATGCGCTTGTCATCCCAGAAGGCTCGACCGGGAGGAGTTTTGATAAAATAGAGCCATCCCCAAACTATCGCCACGAGAGCTCCCATAATGACGAGAAACCAACCACGAATAAATTCGCTGATATTGATCAAAACCTGGGTGGGCGCCGGCAGTGCGGCACCGAAGCCCGAGTAAATTTCACCGAAAACCGGCACCACTTTCACGAGCAGGAAAACGGTAATTGCAAGTGCGACGAAGGTTACCACCGTAGGATACATCACGGCGGATTTCACCTTTCTACGCAGGCGCGCAGCGTTCTCCAGGTAAGTTGCCAATCGAGCCAGAATTTCTGCCAGGAGACCGCCTTTTTCACCCGCGCCAACCATACTGCAGTATAGCCGGTTAAAAACTTTGGGATGCTTTTGCAGCGCTTCTGAAAAGCTGTCGCCACCTTCGATACGACTGCACACGTCCTTGATCACGTCTCGCATGACCTTGTTCTGTGTCTGCTCGGCCAGCGCCTGCAAGCACTGGACCATCGCCAGACCGGCATCAATCATCGTGGCAAGCTGCCGCGTGAACACGACCAAATCCTGCAAGGGAACGCTGCCACCCTGGGTTTTGCCTCTCTTTCCGACCTTTTCCTGGATGGAAACGACCAGGAGATTACGGTTCAGCAGCGCAGCGATTGCTGCCTGTTCAGTGGACGCTTCGATTGAATTTCTGATTTCCCGGCCCGATCCGGAGTCGCGAGCTACGTAGGTGTAAGATGGCATACGCTTGGAGACTATGGTGTATCAGTGATTGTACTAAGTTGCAAGCTTCCCACAGCAGCGATTTTCGTTCCAGTCCCATCTTTTCGCGAATTTTCTCTCTCAATACCCGACACCCGGAATAAATCACCGCAATTTTTCCCGCTCGAAAAATTGACTTGGTGGCACTTTGGTGGAATACGTTTGCCCGCTCATTTCACAGCCATGGAACATTATCCAAAACATTATTGCGGTGTCTTCGGCATTTACGGTCACCCTAACGCCGCGGAACTTACCTACTACGGACTTTACGCTTTGCAACATCGCGGCCAGGAAAGTGCGGGCATTGTCACCTGCGATGACGGCCAGTTCCGCGAGCATAAAGGAATGGGCCTGGTCTCCCAGATCTTCTCCAGCGATGTCCTCCACAAATTGCCCGGCACCATGGCGGTTGGCCACACCCGCTATTCGACCACCGGCTCGTCTCATATTAAGAACGCGCAACCTCTCACCGTGGATTGCAAACGCGGCCAACTAGCGGTCGCCCACAACGGCAACCTCACCAATGCCTCCCAATTGCGCGATGAACTGGAAGACAAAGGTCTCATTTTCCAAACCACCGTTGATAGCGAAATCATCCTGATGTTGCTGGCGCAGCCAACCATCGGCGGGCGTGATAATAACCTGATCGAATCAGTCCGCCGCATCGAAGGGGCCTACTCTCTCGTCATCATGACCGAACAGGAGATGATCGGCGTCCGCGATCCGCACGGTTTCCGTCCGCTCTGCCTGGGCAAACTCGAAGACGGCTGGGTTCTCTCCAGCGAAACCTGCGCGCTCGATCTCATTCATGCGAAGTACGTGCGCGATGTTGAACCCGGCGAAATCGTCATCATCAACAAAGATGGCGTCCGCAGCATCCAGGCTTTCCCGGAACAGGAACGCCGCGCCTTCTGCGTTTTCGAATACGTCTATTTCGCCCGCCCCGACAGCAACATTGCCAATCGCAATGTTTACAAAGTCCGCGTCGAAATGGGACGCGAGCTCGCTCGTGAATTTCCCATTGATGCCGATGTCATTGTCCCGGTCCCGGACAGCGGCAACTCCGCTGCCCTGGGATATTCATTGCAAACGAACATTCCCTACGAAATGGCGTTCGTTCGAAACCATTATATCGGGCGCAGCTTCCTGCAACCCTCACAGCTTATCCGTGATTTCCATGTGCGGGTGAAACTCAACCTCATTCCAGAAGTGGTGAAAGGTAAACGGGTCGTTATCGTCGACGATTCCATTGTCCGCGGCACAACCTGCAAAGCGCGGGTGAACAATCTCAAGGAAGCCGGCGCGAAAGAAGTCCATGTCCTGGTCAGTTGCCCTCCACACATGCACCCGTGCGTTTACGGAATTGATTTCCCGGATCGCAGTAAATTGATGGCCGCAAACTGCTCGATTGACGATATCCGCAAGTATCTCAACGCCGATTCTCTCCATTACCTGTCGCAGGAGGGATTAGTAAAAGCAACGGGTCTCCCCCGCGAATCCTTCTGCATGGCGTGTTACGACGGCAATTATCCCGTCGCTTACGATCCCAGTGTGGACAAAGAAATCATGGAACGCCGCCGTTCCCGTCACGAAGGTCTTTCCGAGTCGCTGGCTAAAGACCAGGCGCAGATCAAGTTGCTGTAAGGATTCCTAGTTTTTTACGGGGAAGCACAGCCCATGTGGCGGTGCTTCCCCTTTTTCGTTGCGACTTAATCTTAGAGCCTGTCATGAACTTCTGTTCTCCACCGAAAACGACAATAACATGACTCTCAACCTACAACCACACTCCAGCAGCGATTTACAAGCAGCAATTCTTCGAAAACGACCTGTTTTCACCGCGGACAAAGACTTATTTCCGCGCAAAGTTCTCCTTGTCCGCCGAACAAAGACTTATTTCCCCGCAAAGTCCTCCTTGTCCGCCGAACAAAGACTTATTTCCCCGCAAAGTCCTCCTTGTTCGCCGAACAAAGACTTATTTCCCCGCAAAGTCCTCCTTGTTCGCCGAACAAAGACTTATTTCCCCGCAAAGTCCTCCTTGTTCGCCGGACAAAGAGTTGTTTGCACGGAAAGCTGTCCTTGTCCGCCGGGGTAAAAACCCCATTTAGCGTCGGACCGAGGCAATCCGCCCGTCCAAACTCAGCGGACACCAACAGCGTCCGCAACCGGCTGACTGAACCCCACGGAAAGAGAAAGCGGTTCGTCTCCCAGTGGCCCGTTGCCGATTCGATGCGATCCGACCGAAACAGCGAGTGAACTGGATTTAGCCATTTCAGCAACTTTCTGGGTAGAACACGGAAAACCTCCTGTGTGCCGTGGTTTGTCACAATTTCACGTGACGTTTCACCACGGACGCTGTCCAATCCCTAATGGAAGCCGTCGCTGATATTGTGGAACCACAGGCGAGCAAAACAGAACCCGTTAACTGGCAATCGCCTGAGTTCGGCGCTATTTATGAAGAGCATTCCAAGCCAATTTTCTACCTGACCCTTCGCATGCTCGGCGAACCGAGCGCCGCGGAAGACGCCACCCACGACATTTTCATCAAGGCATTCCGTGGAATGAAAGATTTTCGCGGCCAGGCCAACATCCGCACCTGGCTTTATCGCATCGCGATCAACCATTGTCGCAACCTCCAGCAAAGCTGGCATGGACGCCACATTTTCAGCAATGCGGATGAGGCGATCTGGGAAACGACCTCGCATAACGACCATCCGCTCCGTGTCCTGGAAACCAAGGAACTCGGACAACGCATTCAAACTGCCCTCGATGCATTGCCAGACGAATACAGACTTTTGCTCCTGCTCGTGGCCGATGAAAAAATGAGTTACGAGGAGATGGGCGAATTAACCGGCCAGACCGGCGATGCCGTCCGCGGCAAACTTCATCGCGCCCGTAAAGCATTTCAGAACCATTTCCAAAAGACGGCCTGACCTATGAACGAAAAGCTTCGCCACCAGCAAAAACAGGAATCGCAAACCGAACAGGAACAGCAGCAGGTCTCGAAAGCGCAAGAGTTCTCTTCGGTGGAAGAAATGCTTCGCGCCGACGCCGCGCAAATCAATGTCCCGACACGCGTCGCAGAAAAGCTTAACCAGTCGATAGGTGCGGAGCCGCCACAAAACAAATCATGGTGGAAACGGTTGTTGGGGAATTGAAATGAACAGGGGCGTGGACAACGGGAGAAATGGAGTGGTGGAGTGTTGGAGTGCTGACACCTGCATTACTCCAACACTCTATCACTCCAACACTCCGCCTCCCCCCACATCCCGCGCCGTGTCCGCTTCCGAGCGCGCCAACCTCGCCCGCAAACACTTCACCAAGTGCCATCTCTGCCACCATCACTGCGGAGCCAACCGTTCATCCGGCGACCGTGGCCCCTGCCGCACCGGCACCGATGCCCGGATCTTTTCCGCACAGATCGAAGTCTCCGATGAACTCGAACTCATCCCGACCTTCGCCATCGCTTTCAGTGGATGCGACCTCCGCTGTGCCTTTTGCATTACGGGAAAGGAAAGTTGGAATCCAAATGCGGGCGAATTGTTTAATGCCACCGCTTTAGCCGAACGCGCCACTGCTGCCCTCGAAGACGGCGCTCGTTCCATCATGATTCTCGGCGGCGAACCAACCATTCACCTGCCCCATGTTCTCGAACTGGTCGCGTTGTTACCCGATTCTGCGAAGCTCATCTGGAAAACCAACGCCCATGGTTCTGTGGGAGCGCGCGAGTTACTCGACGGTCTTTTCGACATCTGGCTTGCCGACTACAAATTCGGCGATGACAGGTGCGCCGAACGTCTGGCCCTTGTGACGAACTACACGGAAGTCGTCCGCGACAACCTGCTCTGGGCCAATCAACACAGCGAATTGATCGTGCGGCACCTGGTTATGCCGGGCCATGTCGAATGTTGTTGGAGACCGATCGCGAACTGGATTGCAGAAAACCTTCCAACAACAAAAGTAAATCTGCGCAGCGGCTTCTGGCCCGCCTGGCAATCGCGCAAACATTCTGAATTGCGAACACCGGTTGCCGATACGGAAAGCAAACTCGCATTTCAAATCGCCCATGAATACGGTTTGAACCTCATCCAATGAACCCTGCAAAGAAATCGTTTCAACACGCAGAATTGTTCATCACCGAGAACGGCCAAATTCTCGCGCACAACATCACGCCCGAAATGGCCGCCGTGTTAAGCGCATTGAATCCAGGCGACGAACGGATGTTGGAACGCGCCAAAAGTAGGTCAGGCATCCTGCCTGACCATTCCCATTCAACAGCCAAACAAACAAACAGGCAGGATGCCTGTTCTACCTTAAATGAAACTCCAAGCTGAAATCGAAACCCTGATCCGCGCTCGTTACCCGATTCTCTACATCGTCTCGAGTGAAGAGATGCGCGTGCAACAGACCATTTTGGACATCGCCCAGCGCCGACAAAAGAAAGTGTTCGAATGGAGTTACACCACCGGCATCGTCCCCGCCGGAACTTCCATCCAATCCCAGAAACATCGCAACGCCGCCACCAAAGATCCGCTCACCGCACTCGACCAGGTCATTGACCAGGTGGAACCCGCCATTTTCATTTTCAAAGATTTTCATCCGTTCCTTACGCGGAACAACTTCGCCGTTATCCGCAAGCTCAAGGAAATCGCGCTTCACCTGAAGAACAGTTTCAAGACCATCGTGCTCGTGGCACCGACGATGGAGATTCCCACAGAACTGGAAAAAGAAATTACTGTCCTCAACTTTCCCTTGCCGACCCGGGAAGACCTCGGTGAATTGCTCGACCGGATCATCGAAGATGTCCGGCAATTCCGACAGGTGAAGATCGATCTCGACGACACCGGACGCGAACGCCTTCTCCAGGCCGCACTCGGCCTCACGCTCGGTGAAGCCGAAAACGTCTTCGCAAAAATCATCGTGAAAGATGAGCGCTTGAGTGGGGATGACGTGAACGAAGTTTTTGCCGAGAAACAACAAATCATCCGCAAAAGCGGTCTGCTCGATTACTACGCCACCGACGAAAGTTTCTCCAACGTCGGCGGGCTGAGCATCCTCAAGGAGTGGCTGGAGAAACGCGCCATCGCCTTCAGCGAGCAAGCGCGCGAATTCGGTCTGCCCGCTCCGAAAGGGATTCTGATGCTCGGTGTGCAAGGTTGCGGCAAGAGCCTTTGCGCCAAAGCCGTTTCGAGTCTCTGGCAACTTCCCCTGCTCCGCTTCGACATGGGCAAAATGTTCGGCAGCCTCGTTGGTTCCTCCGAAGAAAATGTCCGCCGCGCCATCGCCGTGGCGGAATCAGTCGCCCCCGCCATCCTGTGGGTGGATGAAATTGATAAAGCCTTTGCTGGATCACAAGGATCCGGCTCCAGCGACGGCGGCACCACCGCCCGCGTCTTCGGCACCTTCCTGACATGGCTTTCGGAAAAGACTGCCCCGGTGTTTGTCGTCGCCACTGCCAATGACATTTCCCAACTCCCGCCCGAACTGATGCGCAAAGGGCGTCTCGACGAAATCTTCTTCGTAGATCTCCCCGCCGATGAAGAACGCGCCGACATCTTCCGCATCCATCTGCAAAGGAGAAAACGTGACCCACAAAATTTCGATCTCGAATTATTAGGAAGCTGCAGCAAGGAATTCAGCGGCGCCGAAATCGAAGAAGCCATCACAAGCGCACTCTACGATGCCTTCTATGCCGGACAGGAATTAACCACCGAACACGTCCTGCAAGCCCTGCGTGAAACGGTGCCCCTTTCCAAAACGATGGACGAACAAATCAATCGTCTCCGCAGTTGGGCCGAAGGCCGCGCCCGCAACGCGAGCGTCGCGCGCCAACCGAAACCGGAAGAAGAACATCGTCGGATGGAGTTTTGACGAATTTGTTTGTAGCGCGGCCTTTCCAGTCTGCGCTACGAAGTGGCAGTTATTTTGGACCATCCTCACCTCTTGACGCCGGCGGAGCTCCGCTACCTTGTGCATCGAGTCGTGCCAAGCGCGATTTCGCTGTCGAAACTCTTCGTTGCAATCCGAGCATTATCCCTTCGGCTTTCTCAACCAGTTGACTACTGACCGCTGTAACAAGCGCAGCAGCTTGTCGAACCTCCGGGTGACCTTCTGCAAACTCGCTACGCTTCTCTGTTAATTTTTGCTCCGCGAGCGATTTCGCCTTAAGCAACTCCATCAAGTTTGAGTCCGGCTCGGTCAATACAGTCGAAAGGACTTGCGGCAGTGCCTGTTTCTCCACTTTCTTGAGGTCCGCAAGCAAAGTTTCGCACTTGAACAGTTCAGCTTGCGCTTCCGCGCGAAGCGAAGCGAGGGTGCTTGGGTCTAAAGTGGGTAATGCAGTCTCCGCCACATCAGCCTCCACTGGGAGAAAGCGAACAGCATCGGCAATAACAACTCCCCCAAAACTGCCGGTATTTTCGGTAGCGCCGGTGATGTTCGAGAGCTTAACGTAACCGTCTTTGCCTCTGGAAAAAGTGAACGGATAACGACTTAGCCGCACCCATTGACCACCATTAATTCTCTGGTTAACGGAAAACCGGTTCGTCCCACCTGCAGCCACAACTTCCCACTGAGTGCTCGTAGAGCGATTAGGTCCCGAGGAATGCCATACCTCTACATAATAATTAGCCAAAGCAGGAATGGTCGGTCGGAAGATTACTGTGCTGGTCGGCTCACTTTTACCAGACATCGTCCAAAAATACATTTTACCGAACTGCTCTGCCGTCAATTCCGGATTACCCGCCGTCCACAAGCCCTGAAACTCTGCGTCTTTATCATCTACGACAATGAGTCCAGAAGGAGCTTGCGAAACGGCAACGCTTGGAGGTACCCGCAAATCTCTGGTCGGAATAACGCGGATAGGAGCGGGTCCTTGCAATGCCGCAGGAACTACATATTTCGGGGGCGGAAACTCTCCTTTTCGTGCGTTTTCAAGCATCGCTTTGAAATCCGGATCGTCCACCGCTTTCAATGCCTTGCCGATGACTTGATCGGCTTCAGCCATTCGTTTGTTCAGGACGAGCAAAGCCACTAATGTGCCCGCTTTTTGGCGGAAATAATTCTCGTTATGTTCGGCCAAATTGCCGCTTGGGTAATTGCTTTTGCTGACTTGGTATATTCGTACAGCGGAATCAAACGAACTCGCGCCAATATATTCACCACACAAGGCAAATTCTTTTGCCTCAATCAACAGCGGCTCAACCAAGGGATAAACAGTCTTGGCTGCGCTAGGTCTATCCTTATGCAACCATAGGAATAGGTCTTTCGTCTTGTGAGACTCTTGCAATACACCATTGAGGCTGGAGAACTCAGCGAATGGTCCAAAAGGATCGCGCCACGCCTCTCCTTCTCGAAAGCGCCTTTCAATTTCATCACGAATAGCCTTCAATTTTTGCAGCGCAGGCGGATAGATTGCAGCGAGTGCCACCCAGTCATTGAGGGCGAAAGCACGCGTTCCGTCCGGACCATTTTCGAAATACCAAACATGCTTGGCCAAAGCGTCCGCATATCGGCCAGCGGCGGCGTCTGTGCGGGCTTCGTTCATGATTTTAAAAGAGTTCTGATCGGGTTGCGCCGGAGGTGTCCACGAAGATGTGGACACTAGCTTCCGGCTTAACGCCGCAAGCTTCTCCTGATCCGGAAATTCCCGCAGCACCCGTTCATATTGTGCTTTGGCTTCGTTGGTCTTGCCTTGTTTTCGAAAAACTTCGCCCAGGCGGAAAACGGCGGTGGCCGCGAGCTTCCGGTCTTTGTCGAATTGGGTGATGACGGTTTGGTAGGCTTGTGTCGCCGCTTCCAGGTTATGATTGGCTTCTTCCTCGAACAGACCTTTTTGTAGCAGGGTGGTAAGTTCGTTTGTCGCGGCCTGTGACAGGAGAGCGGTGCTGCAAATAATAGCGAACACGATCACCCAGATCGGTAAGCGGGTGGGCGGGTGAACCGGCAGGCGCAATTTGTGTCCGTTTGTTTTCATCTGTTGGTAACTTTGCATTTTTGTTCCCTGTTGTTTGTCATGGAATTGTAAAACCGCGAACGGGGTTTTGGAGTGATGGAGTATTGGAGTGTTGGGATTGCTCGCTCCGCGCGCCGCCCCTCCATCACTCCATCACTCCATCACTCCATCACTCCACCACTCCACCACTCCACCACTCCATCCCTCCATCACTCCACTCCTCCCCTCGGCAATTCCAATTTATACCCCACTCCGTGAACCGTCTTGATCCAACTCGGTTTGTTTGGGTCGGTTTCGATTTTCTGTCGCAAACTCGCGATGTGGTTATCCACGGTTCGCGTGGTGGGAAAGGCGGTGTAGCCCCAGACTGCATCCAGGAAACTTTCGCGCGAAACCGGTTCCCCTTCCGCCTCGGCAAGCAGACGCAGCATGGCAAATTCTTTGGTGGTCAAATGAACTGCCTGCTTCTTGCGCCAGGCTTCCTGCCGCGGAAAATTGATCTCCAGATCACCAAGGTTAATCGTGCCAAGAGGATTCTTGTCCTTGTGGGTGCGACGGAGAATGGCACGAACTCGCGCCAGCAATTCATCCAGGCTGAACGGTTTCACCAGGTAATCGTCCGCACCGGCATCCAAGCCTGCCACCCGATCCTGCACCATCCCCTTTGCGGTGAGCATGAGGATCGGCACAGCTTGTTTCAATCGACGCAACTCTTTCGCCACTGCAAACCCATCCAAGCGCGGCATCATGACGTCGAGCAGAATCATGTCCGGCTTTTCTTCGAGGGCACGTTTGAGGCCGCATTCACCATCGGCAGCCGTGAGCACGCGATAACCTTCGCTTTGCAGGCAATCCGCCAGCGCGGTGCGCATCGGCAACTCGTCTTCTATGATTAAGATTCGGGACATAAGGTTTTCCGAGAGCGGGGTGATGGAGTGTTGGAGTAATGGAGTATTGGGATTGCAACCGGCGCTCCGCGCCGCCACTCCATCACTCCATCACTCCATCACTCCATCACTCCATCACTCCATCACTCCGTTCCGCGTTTCTCACCGGTAATTCCAGGGTAAACCGGCTCCCTTTTCCTGTTTCGCTCTCCACCAGCACACGTCCTCCGTGAGCTTCCACGATGTGTTTTACGATGCTGAGACCGATTCCAATCCCTTGCGTCTCGCGACGCAACTCTGAACCGAGCCGATAGAAACGTTCGAAGATTTTCTCCTGCTCATGCTGGGGAATACCAGGGCCGTGATCTTCGATGCAAAACGCAACGTGCTGCTGGCGTCTCGCTGGCGGTTCCCCTTTTTTCTGCCAGCGAGACGCTGGCAGCACGTTATCGGCATCCGCGACACGTAACGTCACTGCCGCTCCGGATGGCGAATGTTTGATCGCGTTATCAATCAAATTGATGAGCGCCTGTTGAATAGCACGTCCATCAATCACCGGTTGAGTATGGGTATCGTGCAACTCAGCCATCTCGCAACAAAGCGTTACGTTCTTTTCCGTTGCATAGGGCTCCATGAGCTTGACCGTTTCCCCAACCAGCTTCACAAGGTCGGTCGGTTCGAATTCATACTGCTTGCGCCCTTGCTCGATGCGCGAGAAATCGAGCACGTTTTCAATCAGGGACGAAAGGCGACGACATTCCTGCCCAATAAACCTAAAATATTCCTTCTGCTTGTGCGGTTCTGTAATCCTGTCGCGCTCAAGGCTTTCCGCCATCAATCGCACCGAAGCAATCGGCGCGCGTAATTCATGGGAAACGCTTGAGACAAAGTTGCTTTTCATTTCAGCGAGTCGCTGTTGTCGGCGGAAGGAAAGAAAGGCAGCGCCAAAGCCGATCACCGAAGTCAAAGCGGCCGCTCCGATGAGAGAACCCGTCCAAAGTTGCCGCTTGCGGTAGTGCGCAAAAAGAACATCGGGCCGAGTCACTGCAACAGTTACTTTGATAGTCGTTGCTTCGCCGCCAGTGCTCACATTCCTAGTGGTGGTGCCGATCAATTGCTCAGCAGGTTCCTTGCGGAAAACGTGTCCACCTACTTCGATTCCGTAATCCAAAAAAGGAGGATACTTCATCTCACCCAGCAACGTTTCAATCTGAGTGTTGAGTTCAGAGAAGGACCGCGCTTTAAAGACATGTATCCCGTTGCCTTTGGCGAGGTGGGCAAAACGCCAGCGTTCTGTGTGGGCGATCCATCCGGAATATTTCTCACTCGGCTTGTGCGTCACCAACTCGCGCGAGAGTTGATGCGTCTCCCAAACCTTCAACCAATCTTTTGTCACGTGACGCGCCTTGGACTCAAAGGAGGATTCGAACGTACCAAGACCATGCAGAAAAGTTTCCGACAAAACACTCGGGTAATACACCGCAGCAGCGCACGCATGAGCAACGGCGGTCCGCCTGGAATCAACAGCAACGCGCGAGTTCACGACAATTTCCGCGCTTTTGAATCGAGCGAGACTGGCCAACGGAATACCAGCGGACGATTCTACCCAGCCTGCATTCTCTGCCACCTGAATGAAGACTTCGTTGGCTTTGGTGCTGTTGCCGGATCGAAGAAGCCACTGAGCCAACTCGAACTGCAAATTAAGTGAAGCCTCTTTCGGGAGATCAGTCGCAAGGAGTTCTTCATAGTGCTTTTGGGCAAGAACCAGGTTCGTAGCAGCGCTTGAGCGGGCAAGTTGGAGAAGTTTAGCTTGTGCAGAGGTGAGCTTATCCAGGCTATCTACACCGACTGGCGACGTCGCGTACGAACGAGGGTAAATCATTTGTTCTCCATCAAAAACCGCGAGCTGGAGTTTGGGATGTCGAGTTGCGATCTGGTAGATGGGATCCTCGAGCGGAGTATCTAAAGAGAGGCGGGGTAAGGGCACGATCTCTCCCGCGCCATTACGAAACGGGGCTTCCGGCTTCTGTCGCAGCATTACCTTGATGTCTTCCGTCAACGGCACGGGCGGAATGTAGCTGCCGTGAAATGGAGCAAGATGAACGGCGACATTGCTGAAGGTGACTAGAGAAAGGGGTGATCCCAATGTACCTCCCACCCTAAAACCCCCGTAAACCGCTGCTCGTCCTACCGATTTCTCCAACTCCTTAAGGATCGTGCCAGCCTGCTCAATCGCTTCCCGTTGAATCGCTTGTTTATCCTGACGAAGGGAGTAGATGCCAAGCCCGGCCAGGAAGAACACGGGTAGCAGGATGAAAATGCCCTGCCAGAAGAAAGATGTCTTGGATACCCGGTTCCGCATTCGCTTAGGTAATATCTTGATACGAAGAACCTAGCGGAAGCGAGCCTCCCGTTTTGTCACGGAATTGTAAAATGCGGGAACCTATGTTCGCGAAATGGTCGGCGCGCGCGCCTTCAGGGTTCGGAGGGCGGCGGAATTCAAGACCCTTTTCCGAAGAGCGGCAGTTGACGGTAGTCGTGGGTTTGGAGGCGAAGCGTTCCAATTCCGGTGGGGTTTCGTTGTGCCGAAACCCTGATTTCTGCCTTCCACAATTCCTCTCGAAGCCCGCTACGTGCGTGCTACGCAATGAAAACAAGGCGCCTCTCAGCCATAAATCAAAACAACAACACGCACGCACCAAACTTCACGACGAATTGTGGAAGGCAGAAATTAGGGTTTTGACGCAGCAAAACCCCACCGGAGTCGGATCGGTTCACCCGACACTTCTCACCTGCCCGCCGGGACAGGCAAGATGCCTGTCCTACTTTAACAACCACTGAACTGCATCAATGACCACGTGACCTGTGGTATCCGCATTGGAAACGGTGACGGCGACGCGATCCCCTTTGGCGAACTTAAAGGTTCCGAGAGAAAGTTGCCCTGTCCCGGTGCGTTGATTAACAAAGATCTTTTTCAGTTCGGTTCCATTGCGCGCAATATGAACAGGAACTTTGGTTGAACGATTTCCGGCGGGGGGAGCCAGCACGATGATTTCGTACTCACCGGCTTTCGGAATCTCCGTTTCAAAAACCATGGACGACTTGCCCTTGCTGTCTCCCCATTCGTGCGAGTAGCCGTGGCCAACGATCAAATCGCCCATCGCAGATCCGAAACCCCATGGTCCAATCCGCTTCGCATCCAAATCATCCACTACGATGCCCGGCATCTTCGCGGATTCGATGAACCGGGTTGCCAGAACTTTCACCGACCCGGTCCATTCGAGCACTTGTTTGTCAGTGAGAAGACGCTCGCCCAGCTTCGCATAGTTCACTTTCTGCACTGGGACATCTTCAGCGATGGCCAACGTCGCAGCGGTCGCGGCGGATTGCGCGAGAATCATGAAGACCGGTTCCATGCGGATGGATCCGTAGGCGATGTGAGTCGCCGACATAGCGACGGGCACGAAAAGATTTTCGCACTCACTCTGTTTCGGAACGATGGAACGATAGGAGATCGGGTAAGGCGAAAAGCCGCCTACTTGCACGTCACCTTCGTTATGCGCAAAACCATCGCGAACGACGCGGTTACAATTATGCGAATCCATCGTGTAGGCAGCCAGGCTCACTGGGTCTTCGACCTTCCTTGTGCCACGGCAATTGTGTTCAGTCATGACGTAGTCCGAAACCATTCGACGCGCTTCGCGGACATACAGTTGATGTGGCCAACCGCCGGTGTCCTGGAATTCATCTTTGCACAGGCCCCAGGTTTGCATCTCTTCTCGGACGTGTTGCGGCACCCGCGGGGAGGTGGCGAGAAAATGCAGGAAGCCTCGGGTATAATCTTCGTGTTGCTGCCAGATTTTTGCGCGCTCTTTATAATTGGCTTCCGGGTAATCCCAATTCATCCCGATGGCGTCGGTGGAAAAGCCGCGTGAATTATTCACGTCGGTCTTGCCGTTGGGCATCATTTTGCGGAGCCAGAATTTATCGATCCCGAGTTCTTCGCCACTGGCCACGCGCGCTTCGACGTAACGAGCGAGCAACTCGTACTGTTTCGGGTCATAATTTTTTGGTGGCAGAATGGCTAGCCGGTTGGTTTCAACCTGCGTCAGGGTGAGACGAAAATTGTAAGCTTGCACACGATGATCGCCGTCGCCGGGAGTGCCCATCGAACCCGGTTGAATAAAAGGCAGCAGCCCACTCTTCGGATTGCCCCGTTTCACATAGGGATCCACCGGAACATCGAACTGATGAAACATCGTTTGCGCGCGAATGCCATTGAGCGATTCGCCGTATTTGAAATTCGCTTCGCGTCCCACCGTGAAGCTCACTTTCGCTTTCGCCATCAGGTCGCCCTCGTAAGTCGTATCAATAAACATCTTCGCGCGGTAAACATCGCCATTCTCCATTTTGATCTGGGTGATGCGATTCCCCTTCTTCTTCACGGAGGCAAGCCGTTGCTGGAAATAAACAGGCACGTCTGCTTCCTTCAACATGTCGCGCAAGGTGCGTTCGGCAACTCCGGGTTCGAACGTCCACATTTCATTGGTGCCGTAATGTTTGCCGAGCCGTTGATAAAATTCGCGGGAGATACCGCCGATGGCGGCTTTGTTGCCAATGTCTGTCGCGCCAAGGCCGCCGGAAGTTAAGCCGCCGATGTGTTTGCCAAATTCGAGCAGCACAACCGAGTGTCCCATGCGCTTGGCCTGGATGGCTGCGACTGCGCCTGCGGCGTTTCCGCCATACACGCAAATATCAGTTTCGATTGTCTTCGCCCAAAGGGGGAGCGCAGAGAAGACAGCGAGACAAATCAACAGGAGCTTCGAAAACTTTTGCATGGCGCGGATGCTCACAAATTAAACAAAGACCGGCAAGATTTAGGGAAAGGTTTGCCCACGGAACGTGCTGCCAGTGTCTCGCTGGCAGTCTTTTTGAGAAGTCTTTCATCTGCGCTGCTGGAAGGTGAAGGGTCCGCCGGCGAGACGCCGGAAGCACGTTGCTGGCGCACAATCATTGCCAGCAAGTTGCAAAAATCGCGATTCGGTTGTTGCTTATAGAAGGAGGGTTTATGCGACGAGTATTTTTTATTTTCGGCGCGATCACTTTGTCTGTGACGCACGCTTTTTCGCAGGTTTCAAATATCACAACAGTGACCTGGGAAAAAGTTCCGCCAGCGGTTCAACAGTCGATTCAAATGCAGGCCGGTGACGCCGCAGTTCAGCAAGTCCAACGCGGCATACAAAACGGGGAGCCTGTCTATTCAGTTCCCCTACCTCAAGACGGAAGCACCCGCCTTGTTCTGGATGCAAATGGCTCGATTCTCCCCACTGAACCGCCAGCTTCTGCCCAACCAGTCGTTGCGCCGGTCCCAGAAGTTCCCGAACCAACGAACGCTTTGCCGGAAGGTGTTACGATGGAAGTGGTAGGCGGCCGAAGGATTTACAATATCGCCGGGGAAGGATCGCAGATTCAAGTCACCACGGGAGCACGTGTGCTGAGCGCGACCGACAGCTTCGGATCTCAAATGGAAAAGATCCCGTGGCAAGCCTTGCCTCCGGTGGTGCAAAACGCAGTGCGAACGCAAGCTGGTCCGGGCCAGATTCTGGATATTACACGAGGCACATTTTACGGCCAGTCCGTTTACGAAGTGATCTATGCGCAGAATACTCAACGAAGTCGTTTGCGCCTCTCGGAAAGTGGAGCTGTTCTTGGACAGGCCACCATCTCCATTGAAGACAGCAGCAGTGTGGCGGTAGAACCATTTATCGGAGCCCAACACATTCCAGTCGCGGTGATTACCACGTTGCGCGCGGCTGCGGGAACTCAACCAATCGAATCGGTGCAGCAGGAAGTAATCGATGGAAGAATCACTTACATCGGGGTTTTCCGGGAGAACGGGCAACCAGTCACCCTGCGCATTTCACAGACGGGACAGATTTTGAATCGTTGAATCGTTGCATGGTTGAAGTGACCGGAGGACGCGAAGCCGTCTACGATGCAACTGTGTAACAATTCAACTATTCACCTTCCCAATTTCACCACACCTGCACGGAATCGGCGGCAAAGATTTTTTGTGCGAGATCTTTGTAGTCGGGCTCGCCTTTAGTGACGTCCACGATTTCCACCTGATTGTTCGTATCCTGACGTTGCTTGGAAATAATCTCCTGCGCCAACGCGTCTTCGGGCTTCGTCAAAATGTGAAGTAGTTGCGGCATATCAGAAGCGGAGAACGTATTTACTTTGGGCGCAAAGAACCGCGAGTTGTGCGTCGTCGATTTCTTCGAATTTCAACGGCGAATCGCCGACTTCTTTCAACAGCGCGGCATCCTTTTGGACGTAGATGGGGCGACCAAACCCTCCCACGATTGGAAAATAGCGGGTGTAATTATCTTCATCCACGAACTCATCGGCATATTCGCTCAACGCCAGCACCCCGGCATCGCGCAGGTAAACTGAGATGTCTGTTTTTTTCCAGGTTCCAACGCCAGCAGCGATGCGAACGGCTTCCGCCGGTTTCGCGCTCGCACGCGGATCGCCTTCGATAATAAAGAGAACTTGCGGGTTCATTGTCTGGAAAGATCTAACCACGGACGGACATAAAAACCCAGCGCGCCGAAGCCGTTTTCAAAGTAGGACAGGCATCTTGCCTGTCCCGGCGCGCAGGTAAAAAAGTGAGAGGCCAACGCGTGCTGGTCAGTTTTAATGTCATCAAATCTTTTAAACATTGTAAGGGGACAGGCAAGATGCCTGTCCTACTTTACCGGCTCGGCAATCAAGTCGTAATCCGTGTGACCGATAATTTTCACCATGGCAAATTCGCTGATCGGGAGTTTGCCTCGGATGTAAACGCGTCCATCGATGTCAGGCGCATCCGTTTCGCCACGGGCGACGAGATATTTGCCGGGCTTCAGATTGGTCGCAGCCGCTTTGTTGCTGCGGATCAAGCCATGCTCCCACGACTGGATATTCGCCCCGAGAATTTCGCGGGCGGTCGCTTCTTTCTCCACCAGGACCTTCATCGTTTTGCCTACAAACGATTCCGAAAGCACACGCGACACTTTCAATTGTTCCGCCATCGCAAGCTTGCGACGTTTCTGTTTCATCGTGTCGGAAATTTGATTACTCATCTTTCCGGCCACGGTTCCATCCTCTTGCGAATAGCTGAAGATACCGAGCCGTTCGAATTTCGTGTCGCGAATGAAATTCAACAAGGTTTTGAAATGAGCTTCCAATTCCCCCGGGAAGCCAACGATCAAGGTGGTGCGAATCGCGATACCCGGAATGCCGCGACGAATGCGGGCGAGGAGATCCACAATGTATTCCTGCGACGTCTCACGTCGCATTCGTTGCAGCATGTCGCCGTGAATGTGTTGCAACGGAATATCAATATAGCGAGCGACCTTTTTGCAGTCCGCGATCGTTTGAATCAGTTCATCGGTCCAATGGGCTGGATGCGTGTAAAGCAGTCGAATCCAGAAATCACCCTTCAGCGCATTCAACTTGCGCAGCAAGGTGGAAAGCGTGGTGGAATCCGCGGGGAGCGCTTTTGCGGCGGCATTAAACTTTTCAGGAGATGAAATAGCGCGGCTATGATTCGCGCGCAGGTCGAGTCCGTAATAGGTGGAGTCCTGCGAAATGAGATTGATCTCTTTAACCCCTTCCTTAATCAACTGCTTCACCTCTGCTACGATATCGGCCTGCGTGCGGCTGCGATGCGAACCGCGCATCCGTGGAATGATGCAGAAAGTGCATGGATGATTGCAGCCTTCGGCAATTTTCACATAAGCGAAATGCTTCGGAGTGAGGCGAAAGCGGGGGGTAACGTAATCCGGGATATAGTTCGGACGAATAGTGACATCAACGAATGGTTCCATCGGTGTCAGCGGAATCTTCTTCGCATCCGGGACAATGACGGTCCTGGTCTTACCAAACTTGTCCGTGCCACGGATGTCCTCCGAGTGATCGTGCTCGTGCTGAGCTTGATCCTTTTGCAACTCGGCGATGCGACCAACAATCTTTTCTTTGGAAGCGCGCTTTTTGATTATCTCCGGGTTGGCGATTTTTTCCGCGCGACGAGCCAACGCTTCTTTGACGATCTGCGGAACCTGGGCCACCTGGTCCACCCCCATGAAAGCGTCCACTTCGGGAAGGAGTTTTGGCAATTCACCGCGAAAGCGCTGGGGCAAACACCCTGAAACGATCAGGCCCTGGCCGCGTTTGTTTGCCTCACGCACGGCGGCGGATTCCAGGATGGCGTCCACACTTTCCTCCTGGGCGGCATCGATGAAGGAACAGGTGTTCACAATCATGACATCGGCCTGTTCGGCGTCGTTGGTGATTTCGATGCCTGCTTTGAGGAGGGAGCCGAGCATGATTTCGGCATCCACCAGGTTCTTGGCGCAACCGAGCGAAATCATGCCGACGCGAACCTTTTGCTGTTTTTCTAAATTCTTAGCCATTCGGAGCGGCAGAAATTAGCACGCCAACGGCTTTAAGCAACGAACGAAACGTTTCGGCGCGTCGTTGAATCAAGCGATGCAGTGTGTCGATTTGTTACGCTTGAGACCCGAAGAGAAAATTCGGCCTTTTTCCACCCGAAATTCCCGCAAACATACCCAAAAGTAAGGAAAACGGGCTGTTTATCCATTTTTTCGTTCTGTTTTAGAACCCTGGTTGGCCAACTTGCCGTCAAAACAGAACGAAAAAGTAGGTGGGTTGGCCCCTTCCCTCGCAGCATTGGGAGATTTTCCACGAGGGAATGACATAGGTAGAGTAGGCAGAGTTGGTTTCACGAATTAAACGGACCGTAGTTGTCAGTTTCGTTTAGGCCAACTCCACCCC
>JACDHS010000084.1 GCA_013820875.1 Verrucomicrobiota bacterium
CCAACAGATCGGCGGCAAGTTGCCGCCGATAACGGCCAGGTTGGCCGTTCCACCCATCCCAACAACTGCATAGTTCCGGCTGAGGCGAGACCAAACTCTTCCAAACTTTTTGCGCAATCAATCAGGTGATCTAGAATAAGCGCGATGAACGTTTTCCGATCATCGGGCTTCATTTTAGCGTTGTTGAGCGCCGCCATCCTGTGTGTCGCGTGCGGCTCAAATCCGAACAGGCAGAACACCTCGGCTCTCGCGTCGGCTCGCGCCCAGATCTATGACCGGGCGACCGTCCAATTCGAGGAGGCCGCCTTCTTCAAGCCGAATGACTCATGGGCAGATGAGATTGGCGTCACCCTGGCGCCATTGCTGATGCAGGAGGTGAAAGGCTCCGAACCAACTCGGCAACAGTTTGGCAGCCTTACTTCTGATGGGCGCAAGCTCGCGGTGGATACCAACAATCCGACACTCTACTTCCGGAAAGATAAAATCTGGCTAAAAGGGATGGAGCGGGATCAGGTGGCGTTCCTTTGGTTCCACAACGAAGCGAATGGGATTGTCCCGCAAGGGGTGCGGATCACTTTGGATGCCGATGGGCACCCTGCCCTTTGGGAGATTCTCCATGACACATCGGGTGTCCAACAGGTTTTCGCAAGTCAATCGCTGGAAGCCGCCGCGTCGGCGCAGTTCGGAGCGCCATTACCCGGACGCCGCTCTGCTTTGGAACAAAGTGTGGCGGATGCGCCGCAAGTCGCCGTCTCCCGCGTCATCTCCGATGGACCCCTCGTGATGGGGCCGGCCATTTACCTGAACGCGGGCAATCATGATGTTGCGACTTTGATTTGCCGCTGCATGCCGCCGCAAGTCAGCGAACTCGTTTCTTCGAGCCTCTATGATATCGCTGACATGAGCGATCCGGCCACTGAACGACTGGTGAAGCAAGCGTTGCGGACGGCCAAATCCTCCGGGCCAAACTGGCTCAATGAAGGGGCAGAAGAAACGGAAATGCGGTTGAGATTACCAGATAGATTTTGAGGAGTTGAAGGAGTAGAGACAAGTTTCTCCCGATTAAAATTAAAAGCCTCTTGCGTTCGCCAAGGGGTTTTGAAAAGTTTGCCCCCTGATTTATGGCACACATCAAATTGCACATTCCCGGCCCGGTCGAAGTAAGCGAAAAAACTTTCAAAGCGTTTTGCTCACCGATGATCGGTCATCGCGGCCAGGGCTTTAAAGATCTTTATGCAAAGATGCAGCCGCAACTGCAAGAGTTGCTTTACACCAAACAACTCGTTTACCTCGCCACGTCGTCCGCCTGGGGGGTCATGGAAGGCGCGCTCCGTAATGTGGTGCAGAAAAAAGTCCTGAACTGCATGTGCGGCGCTTTCTCCGATAAATGGTTTGATGTCTCCAAAAAATGCGGCAAGGAAGCCGAAGCGTTGCAGGTCAATTGGGGTTCACCGATTCGTGCGGAGGAGATTGATAAAAAACTTTCCACCGGCCAATTCGATGCGCTCACGTTGATTCACAATGAAACGTCCACCGGCACCATGAGTCCGCTGGATGAAATTGCCGCGCTGAAGAAAAAATATCCGGACGTCATGTTCATCGTGGATGCCGTCAGTTCCATGACCGCCACGAAGATCGCCTTCGACGATCTCGGCATTGACGTGTTGCTCGCTGGAACGCAGAAGGCGTTCGCGTTGCCTCCCGGCCTGACCGTCTTTACCTGCTCCCCGGCGGCACTCGCGAAAGCGGCGCAGGCGAAGGATCGCGGTTATTACTTCGACTTTGTGGAGTTCCAGAAAAATGCCGAGCAAAGCATGACCCCGAGCACTCCAAGCATCAGTCATATCTATGCGCTCTCCTCCAAGCTGGACGACTTTTTCGCCGAAGGATTGGATGCCCGATTTGCCCGTCACTTGAAGCTCGCGAAAATGACGCGGGACTGGGCGGCCAAACACGGTCTCACCCTGTTCCCTGAGCCTGGGTTCGAATCCGTCACCCTCACCTGCGTGAACAATGGCGCCAAGCCGGGTGGCCGTGTCATTGATGCTGCCAAGCTGCAGAAGCTGGTCAAAGATCAGGGCATCCTGATCGATGGCGGCTACGGCAAGATTAAAGGAACCACCTTCCGCCTCTCCAACATGGGCGACGAAACCGAGGAGACGATGAATCACCTTTACTCGGTGTTGGATAACGCGATGGAGCAGTTGTAAGAATTCCGTCCTGCTGTTCTCAGTGACACCCCACGGAACACACCGAAAGACACGAAAGGAATTGATCGGTTCCCCATCCGTGTTCTTCCGCGTGCTCCGTGGGCAAATCCTTCAGCCCGCGTCTTACTACCTGATCTTATCCAAAACCGGCCGCAACTCATCTGCCAACCGGTCCGCTATGGCACGATAACCGGCATCGTTCGGATGGATGTAATCTGACATCAGACTGGGCCTGCCCATAACCCCATCGAGGATGTCTGGGATATAGAAAACCTTTTTCTCGCCAGCCAATTGTTTGAATCCCTGGGCATTTTTATCCCGTAAAGAGGCGCTCCGAACACCAATCAACACCACGAACGAACCCGAATCGTGAAATGAATCGATGATCACCCCCAAATTTTCAAGGGCGTGTGAGGCAGGCAAACCGCGTAAGCCATCATTTCCGCCGAGGCAAAGCAACACCACTCGCGGTTTCAATTGCAATGCTGTATCCAGGCGGTTCAAGCCATCCTCAGTGGTATTTCCTGCGACACCGTAGTTGTGGATTTTAAACCCAAGCTGTCGCGCGAGAAGCGTCGGATAATCATTACCATCCCCGGCCCCAACACCCGAGGTGAGACTGTCGCCATAAGCAATCCAATCGCCATCAGCCGTCGGTGGCATATTGCGGTAATCGCCACCCTGCCGCATCCAAACGAAAGCAAATGCCGCAACGACTACAAAAATGAGAACCACCTTGCGAAATTTCATCCATTGAGATTAACGCCGAAGCAGCTCCCAAATGCCAGCGCAATGAGAAATCCTGCTGAGCATCCTTCATGAAAGCTTGTCGAGCATGCAATCGTTTCGGCCAACGCCGAGAGTTGCCGTAACGAAAACTTTTTCGTGTTGTCGCATCAACCAAAAAAGGCACAGAGAAAGTCAATTTCCGGGGAGTTGTTCGGGGCGGTATGGCGCAGCTTTAGGGTGATGACGAAGCCGTCCCGAACATTGCCCTTCTCAAACATCGCAACGGAAAACGCTGCATCGGTTGATGCCCCGTGTTTCCTGCGTCTGCCCGATCGGCCACTTGTTCGCTGTGTGGCGGACTTCGCCAGGGCTGTGACAGGAGCGATGAAATCGTCTGAGAAACGTTCCGCCTGACCAACGGAAGAACGCATGGGGAAGTCTAATCCAAAATACTCGTGGCGTGACATTTTACGGCAAAATGCGCCCAAACGGCCTGCGCACGAAAGGGTCAGCGACTTTGCGGAAATCTATTCACTACATGATGAAGCGGCGATACGCGAGCAGGCCAACCGCTGCATTCAATGCCCTGAACCGCTTTGTGTGACCGGTTGCCCTTTGAGCAATCGTATCCCCGAATGGATTCGGCTGACGGCGGAGGGTAAATTTCTTGAAGCGGCCGAAATCTCCCGTTCAACGAGCAACATGCCGGAAATCTGCTCGCGCGTCTGCCCGCAGGAACGGCTTTGTGAAGGCGCCTGCATTCTTAACGCCTGCTCTGATCCGATCACGATCGGCGCCATTGAAAAATTCATCAACGAGTACGCCTTTGCCCATGGCGACGTGACTGTGGCCAGAGCTCAGCCAAACGGGTTGTCTGTTGCCGTGATTGGCGCAGGTCCCGGCGGCCTGGCGTGCGCCGATGAACTCGCGAAACTCGGCTATGCGGTCACGGTTTTCGAATCACAATCGTTGCCGGGCGGTTTGTTGATGAGCGGGATTCCGGCGTTTAAACTGGAGAAGAACCTGGTGGATCGCCGAGTCGCACTGCTTCGGGAAATGGGCGTCACCTTCCGATTCAAGACAGCGGTTGGTCGTCATATCTCCATTGAACAACTTCGCGAACAGTTCGAAGCCGTCTTCCTCAGCATGGGAGCGCAAAAACCGAAGCCTCTCGATTCACCGGGCGCTGATCTGAGTGGAATCTTTGATGCGCTTCCGTTTCTCGCTGAAAAAAATGTGCCAGAGTTGCAAAGATGTTCGATCCCCGTCGAGGGCAAACGGGTGGTCGTCCTTGGTGGCGGTGATACGGCCATGGATTGCTTGCGCACTGCCGTCCGTAGCGGCGCAATGGAAGCGGTCTGTATCTATCGCCGTGATCTCGCGAACATGCCCGGCAGCAAAAAAGAATACCTCAACGCCCTTGAAGAAGGCGCCCGTTTTCTCTTCCTGACGGTGCCGGTCGCTGTCACCGGCGAAAATGGATTTGTCACCGAAGTACGGTGCGCCCGCATGGAACTGGGGGAACCCGATGCAGGAGGCCGCAGGAAACCGCGGCAGGTTCCCGGCTCAGAATTTTCCATTCGCGCGGACGTTGTCCTGGTGGCTTATGGTTTCGATGCCTTCTCTGTTACAACACGGAACAGCGCGACAGAAATCGCGGTGAATGAATGGGGCACAATCGTCGTGGATGATAACCAAATGACAAGCCTGGCGGGTGTCTTCGCCGGAGGCGATTTGTCCAGAGGACCGAGCCTTGTCGTCCATGCGGTACGTGATGGACGCAAAGCGGCTTCAGGCATTCACACCTATCTTCGAGGGCAGGAAAAGCGGCATGCCCTATTGGATGCGTGCGCCACTTGAGGTGGAATCTGGATTGGTGAAAACATTTCTGACACGCCAAAAATTGGTCGGGGCTTCCTTCCTCAATTCCAGTCCTGGTTTGTGCGAAGCATCAGCCGTAGCGGCCAATATTAACACGGCTCGCGTCGCAGTATCCGCTGCGGCTGACTCTGCGAGCACAGCCGCGCTCCGTTTGCAACGATCGGATCAGGTATATCGCGCGTCTATGTGTTCTGGCCGATAGAACAACGGAAGGAAACGGTCCACCTGCAACAATCCCTGGCGACTGAGCCGGATTGTTTCCGTGTTATTGTCAAGCAAACCGGCCTCACGCAGTTGCGCGAACGGAACCGCGAAATCCTTCAAAAGATTCACCCCAAATTTGCAGCGAAAATATTCAGGATCGAGATGGCCTGTTTTCAGTTGGAGAATGATTTCCCGGCGCAGTTTCTCATCCTCGGTCAACTGCAGGGCGCGACGCAAAGGTAGTTCTTCCTGGTCGATCGCCTCCAGGTAGCTGTCGAACCGATCACGGTTCTGGTAATGGACCCCGTTGATGTAACCGAATGAACTTTCTCCGACGGAAAGCAAGTCTTCGCCTTTCCAGAAGGTCTCGACCGGATATATCCATTTCCAGGTTTTCGGATCGCGGACGACCATGTAACCGGTAACGCGCCCGTAGCCAAGGGATTCAAGCGCGGAGAACGCCTGGTCCACCCACTGCTGTTTCTTGGGCCAGGTAGCAAGCTCCACTTCGCGACCGCCCTTCATCGAGGCGTAGAGGCCGGAATTGTAGGTCAATTCGAGCTGATAAATCGTCACGCAATCAGGCCTGAGTTCCACCACCTTTTCAATGGTCTTCAACCAGGTCTCGTCTGTCTCCCCAGGCAATCCGGCTATCAGGTCCACATTGATTTCTTCGAACCCAACTTCGCGGGCCAGATGATAAGCCTGGATACAATCTCCAACAGTCACATTCCGTCCACTGCGGCGAAGGATTTCATCATTCAATGATTGGAATCCGATGCTGACCCGGGTGATTCCATATTGCTTCAACAATTTAGATTTAATGGCGGTCGTGGTGTCCGGCTCGCATTCAAACGTGCCTTCTTCCAGGGCGTCCCATGACTGTTGCTCCTGCAAACCACCCAGCAGGTGGCGCATTTGTTCAGGTTCGAGATACGAAGGTGTGCCGCCGCCAAAGTAAACGGATCGAATCGGGCGACCTTTCACTGCCGGCTTTTTCTGATAAAGCGCGAACTCCGCGATCAGCGCCTGAATGTAACGATCGATATCCTCGCGGGTGCGTCGGGGATACGTGCGAAAATAACAGTAATGACATCGCTGCCGACAAAACGGCAGATGAACATAGAACGAGAGAGGTCGGCCGTTGGCTGACTCTTCCAATTCCGCCTCATACGCGGGGATATGGTCGGGCGACCAGCAGGAGAACGGCGGATAATTGGCGATGAAATGATTACCCACGCTCGTCTCTTCAGGCGGGGTTGGAAGTGTGGTTTGCATAAATTTTCTCTTAGCGAACTATAGGGCACTTTCTGTTTGTTAGTTTGCGAAACAGGCTTTGCATTCAGTTTACATTCCCTGCAACAGCGGGCCTTGATGCGGATCAAGGAACCTGTTGTGCCTTGCCTGTTTCGGAAGCAACCTGCCGCCGAACCCAGCGGTGGGCTGGTAGCCCGCCGCCACGGGCAGGTTGCCCGTGCCACCCATCAGACAGGCTGTTAGCGAACTACCGAATCACTCTTCAAAGCTTCCGCAATCGGGAGCGCGTGAGCCGAAAGCATTTCGTAGAACGCAAATTTCTTTAAGAGATCACTCTGGGCTCCATCCAGAACCTGTTTACTGCGCTCCGGATCCTCCATCGCCAACATCTGGAAACGAGATTCATTGGCCCAGAATCGTTCCAACGGAAGCTTTGGGGCGGCTGAATCGAGCTTCAGGCCGGGTTGCCCTGCGAGCACTCGACGCGGATCAAATCGGTAGAGCGGCCAGTAACCGGTGTCCACCGCGAGCTTCTGCTGGTCAATGCCGTGCGCCAGTCCGTAGCCATGAGCGATGCACGGGCTGTAAGCGATAATGATTGAAGTTCCGGGATAACTTTCCGCCTCCTCGAAGACTTTGACCGTGTGTGAATCTTTTGAACCGAAAGCGATCTGGGCGACGTAAGCTGTGCCGTAGGTCATCGCGATCAATCCCAGATCTTTCTTTGCCGCAGCCTTGCCCATTGTCGCAAACTTTGCTGCCGCTCCTGTTGGGGTGGCCTTGGATTGCTGGCCCCCTGTGTTGGAATAAACCTGGGTGTCGAGAATCAGCACGTTCACGTTGGCATTGGATGCAATCACGTGATCCAATCCACCGAATCCAATGTCGTAGGCCCATCCGTCGCCGCCGACTATCCACACTGTTTTCTTCACCAGGAAATCTGCCAACTGGCGAAGTTGCGCCACTTGCGGCGATTCCACATCTTCCAAACGGCGGCGCAGTTCGGCGACACGTTCTCGTTGCGCTTTAAATTCAATTTCGGTGACCTGATTCGCACCCAGCAAGTCATCGACAAATGTATCGCCAATCTGCGGCGCAATCCGTTTCAAAAGCTCCCGTGCGAATTCGGTTTTCTTATCAATGGCGAGACGCTGGCCATAGCCGTATTCGGCATTGTCCTCGAAAAGCGAATTGGACCAGGCAGGCCCGCGCCCTTCACGCGTTTTGGTATAGGGTGTCGTGGGGAGATTGCCGCCGTAAATGGAGGAGCACCCCGTTGCATTGGCAATCAGCAGGCGCTCGCCGTACATCTGCGTGAGCAATTTTAAGTATGGTTTTTCACCACAACCCGCGCACGCGCCGGAGAATTCAATCAGCGGCTCGGCAAACTGCGTTCCTTTCACGCTGACCTCCAACTGCGTTCTGCAGGGATTCGGCAGGCTTTGGAAAAATGAAAAGTTCATGCTCTCACGCTCGCGGAGCGGAGGCATCGGAAGCATGTCGAGCGCTTTATGTTTGGGATTAGCCTTGTCCTTGGCCGGGCAGACGACGACGCACAAGTTGCAGCCGGTACAATCCTCCGGCGACACCTGGATCGTGTATTTCATTCCCTTTATTTCAGGAGAACGGAAGTCAATCGCTTTGAATCCATCAGGCGCTTCGGCAAGGTGTCCGGCTGGATAATACTTGGCGCGAATGGCCGCATGCGGGCAGACAAGCGCGCATTTGTTGCACTGAATGCAGAGCGCGGAATCCCATGCCGGAATGTCCAGGGCAATGGCGCGTTTTTCCCACTGGCTTGTTCCAACCGGCCATGTGCCATCCACTGGAAATGCGCTAACCGGAAGCAAATCGCCCTTGTTGGCGAGCATCACCGCCGTGACGCGCTGGACAAACTCAGGGGCATCCACGGAAACGATGGGCGGTTTGCAACGCGTGGAGGTTACCGCATCGGGGACGATAACTTCGTGCAACGCTGCCAACGTCTGGTCAACGGCCGCAAAATTATTCAGCACCACGTCCTCGCCTTTTTTAGCGTAGGTTTTCCGAATGGACTTTTTAATCTGCTCAATGGCTTCTTCACGCGGCAACACGCCGGAAATCGCGAAAAAGCAGGTTTGCATGATCGTGTTGATCCGTCCGCCCATACCCGCTTCCCTGGCGACTTTGTAGGCGTCTATCACGTAGCACCTGACATTCCGGGCAATGATTTCTTCCTGAACTTCCATCGGAAAATGATTCCAGACCTCCTTCGGACCGTGGCGCGAATTGATTAAAAATACTGCTCCGTCAGCGGCGTCTTCCAGCACGTCGTATTTTTCCAAAAAGCTCCATTGATGGCAGCCAATGAAATTGGCGCGCTTAACAAGATAAGGGGATTTGATCGGCCGTGGACCGAAGCGCAGATGGGAAATCGTCACGGCGCCGGATTTCTTCGAATCGTAAACGAAATATCCCTGGGCGTAGTTATCGGTTTCTTCGCCGATTATTTTGATGGTGTTCTTGTTCGCGCCGACTGTGCCATCCGCGCCCAGTCCATAAAACACAGCACGGCAGACATCGTCGGGTTCGATATTGAAATCCTCATCGAACGGCAATGAGGTATGCGTTACGTCATCAACGATCCCGATGGTAAAATGATTCTTCGGCGTGCGCTTCTTCAGTTCGTCGTAGATCGCCTTGACCATGGCGGGATTAAACTCTTTGGAAGAAAGACCGTAACGCCCGCCGATCACCTGGAGTTCGACGTCAAAGCTGGAGAGGCCCAAATCGTATGCCTCACGCAATGCGGTCACCACATCCATATAGAGCGGGTCGCCAATGGCTCCCGGTTCTTTGGTGCGATCAAGCACGGCAATGCGGCGTGTCGTTATCGGCAGGGCCTCTATAAAATGTGTCAGCGAGAAAGGACGGAACAGATGCACCTTGAGCACACCCAGTTTTTCTCCACGCTCGTTCAGGTAATTCGCGGTTTCTTCGACCGTTTCCCCGCCTGAGCCAATGATAATGATCACGCGATCCGCATCCGGATGTCCTGCGTAATCAAACAACTTGTATTTGCGCCCGGACACTGTGGCGAAGCGGTCCATCTCTTCCTGCACGATCACAGCAGCGCGGTCATAAAATAAATTGGCAGCCTCGCGCGCCTGGAAAAAAACATCCGGGTTCTGCGCGGTGCCGCGAATCTTTGGATCGTCAGGAGTAAGAGCGTTGGCGCGGAAGGCGAGCAGCGCCTGCTCATCGATCATCGCGCTCAACTGCTCGTCACTCAGCAATTCGATTTTAGCGATCTCGTGGGAGGTGCGGAATCCGTCAAAAAAATGGAGAAACGGAAGTCGCGCCTTGAGCGTCGCCGCATGAGCGATGCAGGCCATGTCATGCGCTTCCTGGACCGAACCGGAAGCGAGCAGCACGAATCCGGTCTGGCGACAGGCCATGACATCGGATTGATCACCAAAAATGGAGAGAGCATGAGTGGCGATGGTTCGGGCGGTCACATGCATGCAGAACGGCAGGAGTTCACCAGCCATTTTATACATGACAGGGATCATCAACAGCAGCCCTTGAGATGCCGTAAACGTCGTGCTGAGAGAACCCATCTGCACCATTCCGTGAACAGCTCCGGCCACGCCGCCTTCGCTTTGCATTTGCACCACAGTTGGCGTCGAACCCCAGAGGTTGGGACGCCCCTGCCCCGCCCATTCATCCGACAGCTCAGCCATTGTAGAAGATGGCGTAATAGGATAGATGGCAATAGTTTCGCTGAGTCGGTAAGCGACAGAAGCGGCAGCTTCATTACCGTCCACGGTGGAGATGTTCGTAGAGGTCACGATGTTTTTATGTTTCCCTAGAACACTACTCGTGAGGGAGCCGCTTCCACTGCATGGAATTTGCCTATTGCTTACCAAATATTGCGGTGTGTGGGTGCTTCTACAAAAAGAAGGAACGGAAGCAAATCACTGTAAGGCGGAGAAAACCAAAGTATGAAGCGGTGGTGGAAATTCTTGCCCGCAATGTGCGTGCGCCTTGGCTGAAGGCGAAATATTCCAAGTAACTAAGAAGAGGCCTGTTTTCGGACCGGTAACTGCGCTCGCACTTGCCGGATGATATTTTCGCTGATTCTGTAATTCGTAGCCTTTAACTTCCGGAGCGATTCTTCAAAATCGAGCCATCCACGCGTATGTGCCTGGGCGATGAGTCCCAATGTTCCAGCGGTTGCCAGACCTCGGGATTGGGCGGCGTCACGCGCAGCCAAATCATCTAATAACACCAGTTTGGCTTGCAGTTCGATGGCCACCGCTATCGCCTCCCGCTCACCACTCCCCAAACGCGGAAATAAAGTCACATTCTGCGGCGGGCGAACACTGATCCACGACGGTAATTGCTCCGCCCACTCTCGAACAATGCGAGGCGCGTCGGCATGCCGAAGCTCTGACACTACGAATGGCGGCGCAATCACCGACGAAAAAAGTTGCGGAAGAATGTCCAGCGCACCGATTTGCGCTAGATAGTTGAGCGGCCCCGTATCCGAAACAACCACCATCACGACAATGTTTGGTTCAAACTGGTCATTTCCTGTTGAAAATCCTCTCCGGAGTAAGGGGATGAAACGCCGCGTTCAGACAAGAGCTTCTCCGTTTGCCAGCGGTTGAGACCCAACACTTCGCCGAGCTTCCCTTGGGAAATGCGCCGCATGGCATAAGCCTGCACCGCCACGGCTTCAAAGACAGCCCGCACGGGGTCTTGAGCGGTTGGAAGCAGCAAATCCGGTAAATCCAAAGTCACATGCATGGAACCAAGTTAGCAAAATCAACCCAAGCCGCAATCTGCATCTCAGCCGTTGACTTGGTAAAATGAAAGCGCCGTTTGCTTTCGCGAATGCGAAGTCCTGTTGTTCCGGGTCGTTTCGGAGGAATTAGCGACGGAGGGGACTGACGTGTCTCGTTGGGGTCTCAAAGTGACGCCAATTTTTGTCTGAGCGTTTCTGCCCCAGGTGGGTTCTTTTCTAGCACCTGTGTGCGATTCGCTTCGTTCAGAGCGTTTGATGTAGGTTCTACGTCCAAAAGCCCGAAACCGGTTTTGAAATGATCCAATTCGTTTTCAACCAAATAGACGAGTGATGAATAATATTTCTCGTCGCTCCCGTAAAGAATGCCAAATCGGTTGCGCTGATTGGGGTGTCCAAATTCAGATTTTAAACATAAGTGTCGACTTTCCGGCTGGCTAATCACCACTTTGAGGAAGTCTCTCCAATCCTTAAAAACCTCGGCCTTCAGTAAAATTACCGAAAGATATTTTGCAGGTCTCGCAGGAAATTGTCGATCTGGGTATCTGAGATACTCTCCATCTTTTGAAAGATAAGCCAAACGCGCTAAAAGTCCTCGCTTGCCAGATCCATGCACCACTATAACCGATGGTTCCCGACGAAATTCTAACTTTCGGAAATCGAAGGCTTTGAGACGATCCAGTTCCTCTTTATCCAATGTAGTCCGAACATAGCTGCCGCTCTGCATCAAAGCTAGGCCAACCGCCTCGCAGTCGAGCCTCAGTGGGTTGGTGTTTTGAATAGTCATATCTCATTTGAGCTAAGCGCCGTTGCTTCGGCCAGGAAATCCTCGTCACGGGTAAAGATCGTTCGACCGAGTTCACGAGCGCGGTCCAGAAGCAGCGGGTCATCTAACCGGGTAGTGTTATCGGCTTGAGATGTGAGCACATCCACGCCACGCGCCAGCAAAGCCCGAGTGATCGCCGCTGGCACATGCACATCCATGTAAAGGGCGATGCTCAAAGTTTTCCCGCAGCGCGTAATCGGCGGCGAATAGGCGAGTCGTTGGTTTCCGCCGCCAATGTTTCCGCGCGGAGTCGGCTCTCCTCAATTTGCTGATCAAATTCCGTTTGATGATCGTAGTAGTATGCCAGCGCGGCGTAGATTTGCGCGAGGGAAAGGTGCGCATGCTGATAGTGTATTTCTTCGGCGCTCCAACCATAGGCAAGATGATCCAGCACGACTTCAGCGACCTTGACATTGGTTTCATCAATCCAAGCGCGATGTTTGTTATCAAGCCATATATGCGGCATGATGGAATATAACGGAAGTGTGGCGGCAAACAACCAAAAGCCCGAGTGTGCTGTTAAAGCCAGGAAAAGCAGCGTTTTTCGCTCGCGTCCAAATGCCACTTGGCGATGCGGGCTTTCCGAATGATTCTTATTCAGAGTCGAGCTTCCTGAGTTCAGCGGTAATCGCGTTGGCGGTTTCGGCGTCCGCGCGATGCCCTCGGAATAAATCCGCTGCTTCCGATCCCAACATAAAATCACAGTCCGGCACCATGCGAGCGACCGTCCGCCCTTGCTTGCGGATGCGGATAATTTCGCCCTTTTCCACTTTGGCGAGGAACTCGGAAAAATGTTGAGCCATATTCGTGGCGGTGGATTCGATCACGAAGTCAGGATACCTGTTTTTCAAAGCCCGGCAAGACAGCGTTTTCGATCGCGTCCCCCACACGCCTTGCCTAATTAGGAGGGGCAATATTCAACCAGGGCAGCCATGCATTTGCCTCACGCTCAAAGCGCAGAGTAGGCACAGGTACATTGATGACCTTCGAGAACGTTGTATGTTCTGGTTTTCTCCCCCCAGGAGAAGGAACACCGGCGAGCGCTGATCTCCGTGCTAAAGCGTTTTGTTTCATTCCCCGCTGTTTACAACCGAACGATCGAGGAAGGGCACAAGTGCGAAAGCCTGGATTTTCTTCCATTGGCGGTCGTCGTAAGTCTGACGAAGGGGCATCCGGATCCGGTCCGTGGACGGTCGTTGTAAGTTCTGCAACGACGGCTAAATGTTCCGCGGACCATTGATGTAAGTCTTACATCGAGAGCCCACGGATTGTTTCCCAGCGTTGTAAGTCTTTTAAATTGCGATGCTTGCGAACCCACCTCTTAGGTTTCCCGTTGTGTTCGGTGGATTTGATGAAAGATTGCGGTGGAGAAATCCCAATAAAATCCAACGGGAAAAAACATTGTGTTCCCGCGCTTCCCATTTAGTTTTTTGTGGTGAACCAAACGTTCGCTGAACTCAATTTTCCGGGGCGTC
Organism: Verrucomicrobiota bacterium; assembly: GCA_013820875.1. Classification (GTDB taxonomy): domain Bacteria; phylum Verrucomicrobiota; class Verrucomicrobiia; order Limisphaerales; family JACDHS01; genus JACDHS01. The sequence continues at coordinate 13,369 of JACDHS010000084.1, forward strand.
TCATTGCGGTCGAAGGCCTGGATGGCTCGGGCAAATCCACGCAGATTTACCTGCTGAAACGGTGGCTGGAGCAGCAAGGGCTGAAAGTTTTCTTCAGCGAATGGAATTCTTCGCAACTGGTCAAAGCCGCCACGAGCAAAGGGAAAAAGCGTGAACTCCTTTCGCCCACCACTTTCAGCCTGATTCACGCCACGGATTTCGCGGATCGTTACGAGCGTCAATTGGTTCCCCTGCTCCGCGCTGGTTACGTCGTCCTGTGTGACCGCTACATCTTTACTGCTTATGGCCGGGACGTGGTGCGGGGTTGTCCACCGGAATGGGTGCGGGGCCTCTACAGTTTTGCGGCCCTGCCGGATATGACATTTTTCTTCAAAGCGAACCTGGAGGTTTCGCTTCAACGCATTTTGGATAATCGCCCGCAGTTGAAATACTTCGAAGCGGGAATGGATCTGCGGCTCTCGCCAGATCCTTATGAAAGTTTCCGCATCTTCCAGGGACGAATCCTGGAACAGTACCTTGCGATGAGCACGGAATTCAAATTCACCGTGATCGATGCAAATCAACCGGTCGAAGCGCAACAGAACATCGTGCGCGACCTGGTCTCGGCCAATATCGACTTCGCCAAGTTTGCCGCACCTAAAGTTCAACCATGAAAAAGATACCCCCTTCCAAGCCTCGCAGGCAACGCACGCGGATCGTGGTGCCGTCGCAAACGCGGCGTCGGTTTTATGGCCACGGCATTCCCGGTGTGGATGTGGATAAGCTTGCGGGCAAACTCATTGTGGTGGAAGGGGCGGACGGTTCAGGGCGCTCCACGCAGATCGCCAAGCTGGTCAACTGGCTCGAAGCGAGCGGGCACGCGACGGTGCAGGTCGGGCTCTCGCGTTCGACGCTCGTAAGCGAGGAACTCGAACGGGCGAAGGAAGGGAACATCATGTCGCATACGACAATGAGCCTTTTCTACGCAACGGATTTCGCGGACCAGTTGGAGAACACCATTTTGCCCGCATTACGGTCAGGTTTTATGGTGTTGGCAGATCGTTACATCTACACGCTGATGGTACGCGATATTGTGCGCGGTTCGGATCAAAACTGGCTGAGAAATTTATATGGGATCGCGCTGGTGCCGGACGTTGTTTTCTATCTCAACGTTTCGCCGGAAGAACTGGTACAGCGCAATTTTGCCAAAAACCATACATTGGACTTTTGGGAGAGCGGCATGGATCTCGGGCTGTCCCGTGATATGTTCGACTCCTTTCTGAAATACCAGGGATTGGTGGCCAAACAATATCAGCGGCTCCAATCCACCTACGGTTTTACAATCATTGACGCAGACCATTCACCCGACGAGATCCACGAGGAACTCATAAAGAAAATAGAAGCGGTTTTAGCGGGGAAATGAGGACTCAAATAACCTTTAAACAATATTATGCCGGATAGCAGCAAAGCAGAACATGTCATCGGAGTGGATTTTGGCGGAACCAAGATTCTTTCCGGAGTGTTCGACAAAGATTTGAAATGTCTCGCACGCGCCAAGGTCAGCACCAAGGCGGAACGCGGCGTGGCGCCTGTGGTCGCGCGAATCGGTCGCTCGATCCGTGAGGCGATTGATGAAGCGGACCTGGATATCAAACAGGTGCGCGCAGTAGGCATCGGAGCACCCGGCGCCGTGGACACTGAAAATGGCAAAGTCATCTTCGCGCCAAATCTTCGTTGGACGGATGTTCCTTTGAAGAAGGAGTTGGAGAAAGAGTTGGGTATCCCGGTCTTTCTCGAGAACGATTGCAATGTTTGCACGCTGGGCGTTTACGAAACGGAATTGAAAGCCAAACCGCGGAATATGCTGGGCATTTTTATTGGCACCGGGATTGGCGGCGGGTTGATCATCGACGGCCAGCTATTTCATGGTTTCAATCGCACTGCCGGGGAGATTGGTCACATGGTGCTGGAGATTAACGGGCCGAAATGTGGCTGTGGCAATCGTGGTTGCCTGGAAGCGCTTGCGAGTCGCACCGCCATTTTTCGAAAAATCCAGGGCGCAGTCAAAGAGGGTCAGAAAACGATTCTCACCGATATGCTCGGAGCCGACTTAAAAGATCTGCGTAGCGGGGATCTTCGTAAAGCGATCCGTAAAGGCGATAAGTTCGTCGAAAGAGTGATCGAAGAGGCGGCGGAATACACCGGCATTGCGGTGGGAAATTTGATCAACATTTTTAACCCGGACGTGGTAGTGCTCGGCGGCGGCGTGATTGATGCACTGGAAGGTGAGATGATGGCTATCATCATGGAGACGGCGAAAGATTATGCCATGAATGGCACTTTCAAAGGGATAGAGATCGTGGCATCCAAAGCGGGTGATGATGCCGGCATCCTAGGGGGCGCAGTCCTTGCCATGAGAAATTCGAAATGAAGCGTGTCGGCGTCATTGATGTCGGCACCAATTCAGTCAAATTGCTGGTTGCTGACGTGGATGGCAGCAATGTCGTCCCGGTGTCTGAAGAAAGTGAACAGACGCGCCTGGGTCGCGGCTTTTATCAAACTCACATGCTGCAGAGTTCCGCGATCCAGCAAACAGCCGAAGCAATCGCCTTCTTTTCAGGCAAAGCGACTTCGCAGGGAGCGATTTCCGTGCGGGTCATCGCAACCAGTGCAGCGCGCGACGCCAAAAATGCCGATGAATTGTTGCGAGCCATCCAGGCGGCCTCCGGGTTGAGTGTTGAAGTCATTTCTGGAGAACAGGAAGCGGACTGGGCGTTCCGCGGGGTCACGAGCAATCCTGAATTTACACAACATCCCCTGCTCATTTTGGACGTGGGCGGCGGCAGCACGGAATTCATTATCGGCGAGCATGGGCACCAGCAGTTCCGGGATAGTTTCAATCTTGGCACCGTTCGATTACTGGAACAGTTGCCGCATTCGGATCCGCCGAAGCGAGAGGAATTGGAAGAATGTCGCGCCTGGGTTTCAGCTTTTCTGCGGGAGAAAGTTGTGCCGAAGGTTAAACCCGCGTTGGAATCGTGCTGCGACGACAGGGTGCAACTGGTCGGCACCGGCGGCACGAGCACGATCCTCGCCCGCATCGACCGACAAACGGATTCCTACGATCGTGATTTAATCGAATCCACTCACCTGAGCCACGACCGCATACGCTCTCTCACGGAACATCTCTGGAGTGTTCCTCTAGCCGCGCGTCAGAGCATTCAGGGTCTTCCGCAAAAGCGGGCAGATGTCATTTTAACTGGGACGATCATTTATGAAGCTGTGATGGAGCAATTCGGATTTCAGGAACTGCGTGTCAGCACCCGGGGCTTGCGTTTTGCAGCAGCCATGGAGGATTGAATTGTTTTCCACAAATTCTTTAACCACGAATGGACACTAATAAACACGACCATGAAGCGTCCATTCGTGGTTGAAAATCGTTCTGGCACAAACCGGTTCGATGGCTATTCTCGCCTTTTGAAAGGAATAATGAAAAACTTAGCACTCTCTGTCGCCCTCGTTGCAGGGCTTGTTCTCGGAAATCAATCGGTTCACGCGCAAGCTGGCCCGCCCAGCAACTTCAACAAAACGTTGATGAAGATTTTCGGCAAAAACAATGCCTTCAGCGCCACTGCGGACATCAAAGTTTCCGATGCGAAATCCAATACAGAATCCACCAGCCTGACCATGAAAATGGCTTATCTGGATGGCAAAGTCCGGGCCGACGTGGATATGGCCAACATGAAAAGCGCAGAACTGCCCCCGGAAGCCATCGAACAGATGACAGCAATGGGCATGGATAAGATGACCACTATTGTGCTGCCTGACACCAAAACGATGCTACTCATCTATCCCAGCATGAATGCATACACCGAAATGCCAATGGCTCAGGAAGAATCAGCGGCTCTTGAGAAAGAACCTAAGATGGTCAAAACGGTTCTCGGAAAAGAAACGATCGATGGGCATCCAACGGTGAAGCACAAGGTGATCATCACTGACGAAACCGGCAAGGCCCAGGAAATGACTATCTGGAATGCAACCGACCTAAAAGATTTCCCGATCAAAATGGAAACCATCGAAGAAGGAAGCAAAGTGGTCATGACCTACAAAGACATCAAATTGGGAAAACCCGATGCCACCCTTTTCGAAGCGCCTAAAACTGCCAAGAAATACGCCAGTGCCCAACAGATGATCATGGAGAAAATGATGCAACAGCAACAGCAGCCGTGATTTGCAAAAAAATAGCGGGCGTCTCGCGACGCCCGCTACCCAAACACCAAACTATCCTCTCTATCCTCAACAACCGTGGTTGACGGTTACCGAGTCGCCAATCAGGAAACCCATAAACCTGACTGACATTAATACCAACACTAGTTCAGACTGAAAGTTTCGCAGAAATGTTCAAAAAATTTTGCGCCTTGTTTAAAACATTATTTCCCACACCTTTGCTTCCAATAAAATGCGCATTGTAAACTTAAACCCAGACACCGGCATCGGCGCCAGTGCCTGGTTCGTTGATATCGAGGGAAACAAAATCCTGCTGGACGCTGGCTCACACCCTAAACGTGATGGCCTTGAGGCATTACCGCTCTACTCTTTGATTGCCAAAGAAGAACTTGATGCCATCGCCATCACCCATTGCCATCACGATCACGTCGGTTCCCTCCCCGTAGCGGCACGTCACTTTCCCAAGGCCCACGTCCTCATGACGGAGTTGAGTTATTTCATCATCGAGCGGGTGTTGCACAATTCCGTCAACGTCATGGCCCGTCAGCGGGATGAATTGGGAATTAAGGAATATCCGCTCTACACGCATAACGAAGTGGATGAAATCGCCGCACTGTTCCAAGGTTTCAAATACAATCGGGAAGTCGAATGGGCCTCCTTCCAGAAAAGTCGCGCGGGATTCCTCTCCCCGACTTTGGAGTTTTATGATGCCGGCCATGCGCTCGGTTCCGCAGGAGTCATGCTCCGCGGGGATAAACAATCCGTGTTTTATACGGGTGACGTTTGTTTTCATGATCAAACGCTTCTGCGCAGCGCCCGTTTCGAAGATGTTAAGGCAGACGTTCTGATCCTGGAAACAACCCGTGGAGACCGCCAAATCCCAGAGGGGTTCACGCGTGCGGCCGAAGCAGATCGTCTTGCCGCAGCGATTCAACGGGTTCTGGAACGGAAAGGTTCGGTTTTGCTGCCGACTTTTGCGCTGGGCCGCACCCAGGAGATTCTCGCCCAACTGGCTATCCTAATGTCGGAAGGAAAACTGCAACGGCAACCCATCTACATCGGCGGGCTCGGCCGAGTTTTCACGGAGATTTACGATCTCCAGGCCCATCGGTCTTACCGTCAGCATATCAACCTTAAACTCACGGAAGCTCTGAACCTCATTGTCCCTGAACGTGGCCAAACCGAACAGATGCGCCTGGGTGGCGGTCGTTTGTTTGTGATCACTGCAGGAATGATGACGGAAAAGACGCCTGCGCACGAACTCGCCTTGCGCATGGTCGAAGACGAACGCATGGCGATCTTCTTTGTCGGCTACGCTGATCCCTCCACTCCCGGTGGCCGGTTGAAAGCAGCCAAGCCGGGCGAAAAATTCTTTTTCAGTCCGAGCGGCGGTGAGCTGACCAAAAAATGTGAAGTGCAGGACTTCGATTTAACCGCTCACGCAAACCGCGATGAACTGCTCGATTTCGTCGGAAGGGTTTCACCGCACACCGTTCTCCTCGGCCACGGTGAAGAAGCATCTCGTCAATGGTTCGAACAACAGATCAAAGCACGCTGGCCAAAAATGAAAGTGATCCAACCGACTCCAGGCCTAAGCGTGGAAGTTTAAAGGCCGGATTCACCACGGAGACGCAGAGACACCGAAGATTAAAGACCTTCGAGACGGATTCGTTCTCTCATTTCCAGTTTCTTACCTGCAAAGGCAAGATGCTGGCCCGGAGTTACAAACCTATTACTATGGCCCCTCCAGGCGGTGGAGGTGGTGGTTGGACTAAAACAGGCTTAATGAATGCGGAATGGTCCATCAGCCAGACCGCCAGTCGTCCGTCGGAGTGTTTCATGACGATATCCAGCTTGGCATCCTGATTGAAGTCACCCGTTGAAGCGACTCGCCAACCCAACGCAGCCTTGCGAATTGGGATGGACCTCACGCGATTCGTCCCATCCATCTCCCAAATACTAACTCGCCCATCGCGGTGTTGCCATAATAGATCATCCTTCCCATCACCGGTAAAATCGCCCGCGCCAGCCAGACGCCAATCGACTCCGCCTGGGAGCCCGCCATTAAGCAGCATCGACTGGATCAGGTTCGTGCCGTCCATTTGCCACAGGGCCAGCCTTCGGTCGATGTTCTGGAACAACAGGTCGTTGCGACCATCCTGGTTGAAATCGCCCACTGCTTTGAGAACCCATCCTCCACCAACGGGCTTCCCGTCCCGTAACAGAACTGTGGTGATATTGGTGCCGTTCATCAACCACGCCCCCAACACTCCGTCTGTTCTCTGCCAAAGCAGGTCTGAACGACCGTCATTGTCGATGTCGCCCTGCGCGGCGAGTCTCCATGCAGTGCCGACCTGGCGCAACGGAATCGTCCTGGTGAGAGCAATATCTTCCAAAACGGAGACGGTAATGACCCGGTCGCTGCGCAGGTTTATGATATCGGGTCTGCCATCGCGATCGTAATCCGTTGAACTCTGTCGAATGGTGAGCATGGCAGGCGCACTGGTGATGGCTCCGCCAGCGTTTGTGATGACAACATCGAAAACGCCAGCATGAGCGGTAGTAAGATTTGTCAGCACGAGCCTGAACTCAGGGTCGCTGTACCAAAGTTGTCTGTGGAGGTAGGTGAAAGTGCCGAATGGAATCGGATCTCCATTAAAACGCCATTGCGCATGCATTGGCTCGTCGCCGCTAACGAGAGCGGAAAAGAGAACGTTTCCGTCAATGTATCCTGCCTGGCTCTGTGGTTGCGAGAGGATCGCTGGGGGCACCGCATACACGCTCAAGGATGCTGTGGCCGTAGCGATAGCACATCCACTTCGCACAACAGCAGTGTATTCGCCCGACTGGTCCAGGCGCGTTAGTAACAGTGACAATTGGCTATTAGTGGCCGATGTGATATTAGTTCCATTGAATTGCCATTGATAAGTCAATGGTCCGCCACCAATCGCACCCACACTCAAAAGGATCCCATTGTTTATACGAACGGACCCGCCCGTGGGGGCATTCGTAATTGTCACGTAATTGGCGTTTGTCTTTCCAACTGGCAAAAGCAAAATTCGAAAGGAAATGGGCTGGCGCAGGTCAACGATTGGGTTCGGTGAACCGGATCCTTGCGTGGTGAATCGCACCCAACTCTGGGCCGCGGGAGTCCGGAACTGCCAATTCAACATCAATGACTTGTTCCCCCAGTCGTTCTGATCCCTCGTCACAACGCTAATGTTCGGATTGGCCAACGGCTGAGTGGCAGCAAGGTAATGCAAGGTTGTTCCTGAATGCGCCGGATGCATCAGGAAGACGTTGGTCGCACCCACTGTTGCACCCTCGAAATCGCGCAACACCGTTTCGCCATTGGTAACATCATCGATATAAATCTTGTAAGGACCGCTGTCGGTGAGGTCATCGATGCAAATTGCAATGGCATCCAGAACGCCGTAATCCCCGTTTATTTCATGTCCAGTACCGGCAGGACCAAACCAGAAATAACTTGGATCCACCGGATCAAGCGGGTCAGGGCCGCGCAAAAAGTTTACCGTCTGCCAGCACGACGAAGGCTCCACCACCTTGCCGCCGAGCGGGGCTGTGCCGAAGCCATCGGTCGGCTGAGTGGCTCCGAGAAATTTTAACGGACCGCTGGCTGACGTGCCGGATGCTCCGACAGGCCCGGTCAACGTGGTGTCCTCACGTATGCTTAGTGACACCCGAATTCTTGGGTTTGCGCCGCCTCCAACGATCATGCCGCGCTCAGGACGACAACTTTCCCTGCCCAAGTAATCCTCCTGCGTTGCAGTGATTTCATCGCCTTTCACCAGGGTTGTTGTTGTCACCACGTTCAACCCTCCGCCGCCGCGAACAATATCCCGGCCAATCCTATTCCCATTAGCATAAACGTTCACGACAATGGCATTGCTATGAAGGTTGGGCACGTTCACGAACATCTGACCTGCAGCGATCGGCCCGGTTACAGTTGCTAACAGTGGCACGGCGGCAGAAAGACAGGGTTGTTCACTGTAAACAAACCGCACAGCGTCTGCATAAAAGCGGCCGGTGCCACTGATATACCGAAAGATGATTTCCGGCATCGGTTGGTCGGGATCCATGGTAATCGTTCCGAATGTTTTCCATGAATTCGGAGCATAATTTCGGAAGGAAATGATCGAATCTGAGTTTCCAGTGCAGTTTTTATAGGTAACGCCGACAACAATATCGGCCGACACACTCGCCGCCGCACCGATCGTGACCTGCACGATGTAAGTCCGGCCTGCTTGCAATGCTGGCATCACCTTGAATGCGGCATTCGTCGTGGTAGCGAAACGCGATCCGATTCCCGACGTCACGTCCGGCGCAGTGCTCTTGAGCATCGACGTTTGCCAATTGCCCTCAAGTTCCTGGTAGGGTGGCGCGGTGTTCTGTTGTTCGCCGGGCAAACGGCTTTCAACTATGAAAACTGGTTCTGTCGAAGCCAGCCGCAGGACTGCATTACTGCTGCTGATCGTGGCGAACGAGTTTGCAACAAGGACGTTGTAACTGGCCGCATCGGTGATCGCGAGCGAGCTCAGGGTCAGTGTCGGTGTGTTCGCCCCGGAAACGGTTTCATCATCCACCAATTCGACCCCATCCCGCTGCCAGCGATAACTGAGTGGTTCATCGCCGCTGGCCGTGACAGTGAAAGCGGCAGTCCCGCCCAGGTTTCCGACCTGGTTCTGCGGTTGATGCACAATGAAAGGCAAATTCGAGAGTCTGAGGAGTGCATTCGAACTGGAGGTCACCCCTGAAGCATTTGCGACCTGCACCAAATAAGGTCCGGCATCCTCCGGTTGTGCATTGAACCGGGTGTAACTACTCCCAGTCGCACCCTCGATGGCTGTTCCATTAAAAAACCATTGATATTCAAACGGGCCATCGCCACTGGCTTCGACAGTGAACGTGGCGTTCTCGCCAATGGCAACGAACACATCACCGGGTTGTTGGGCGATGACCGGAGGAATAACCACAGCAAGAATAGCATTGGAACTGATGGCAATTCCCCAGATGTTCGACACAACAACGGAATAGGATCCCGTATCATTCGATTGCACGTCGGCAAAGCTCAGGGTGTTTGCAGTGGCGCCTGCCAGGTCTGTTCCGTTTAACAGCCATTGATAGCCAAGAGCAGGTGCGCCACTGGCTTGGACCGTTAGAGTCACCGTTGAGCCCTGATTTGCCGTCTGGCTTTTTGGATGAGCAGTGATCACAGGCGGGCTATCCAAACGCAGAAAACGGATTGAATCCGAATAAAAACGGCCCGTCGTCGAATTCAAAGTTCCGCTTGCGTAGGTGAATGTAATTTCCGGCGATGTAACCCCTTCATCCAGGGAGATGGTGCCGATGTTTTTCCAGTTGTTCGCCGCAGACCGCTGAAAGGCAGTTGTAGTTGCAGGCAGACCTGAGCAACCGGTTTGAGAAATTGCTATAATGATGTCCTCGGACTGACTGGCTGGCCCCGGTTGTGTCACATCGATCGAATAAACACCGCCGGGGTGCAAAAATGTCGGGTTGATTTTGAATGAAGGATTGTTCGTGGAGGCGAATCGCGACCCTCCACCGGAGAGACCGGTTGCCGAACTTTTTACCGAAGAATTTTGCCAGTTACCGTTCAGCTCAGAATACGAGCCATTTGTATTGAGAATCCCACCTGAACCGCGGCTTTCGACAATGACTTGTTCCTGTTGAACAAACCGGATCGAATCGGAGTAAAAGCGGCCATTCGTGAAATTCAACGTTCCCTCAACATAGCTGAATGTAATCGCAGGTTCGGTTACGCCCGGGTCAAGTATAACGTTTCCTACCAGTTTCCAGTTGTTCGCGTTGGTCCGCTGAAAAGCGGCAGTCGTCGCAGGCAAGCCACTGCAGCCACTCTGGGAAATGCCTGCTATGATGTCGCCCGATTGGCTGGCTGGGCCGTTTTGAGTTACCTCTACGGAATACGTTCCACCGGGAACGGAGAGCGTGGGAGTGACTGTGAAGGTGGCGTAAATGGTCGTGGCATATCGCGCACCGGAACCGGTCAAGTCATAGGCAGTGCTCTTTGCCGTCGAATTGAACCATGGCCCAAATTCAAGGTAGGGTGGATGAATGTTGGTGCTTCCGTCTGCCATTTTGCTTTCGACAATCACGGTCTCAAACTGAGCATTGAGCCTGGTTGTGAGTGTCGAGAGTCCGAGAAGGGATATCCCCAAAAAAACGATAAAAATTCGCATGGTGCGGCCGTATGGATTGGTTGCTGTGCCTGAGACGCTGAGAGAGTGTCTCAATTTTCCATGCGCCTAGCCAGTCGAATCGCAGCACCGAATCCATGCGCCCACAGAATCGGACACATTAGACTCATAAGCCCCATCCGTCCCATTCCGCCCCAAGCCTCTCACCGCACCGGTATATAAAACTGCGGCTCTCGCTCCCCTTCAAAAGAGTCCGCTGTCCCATCCAGCTCCATCTCAAGCGCCCGGACGCGCGCATTCAGGCGCATCACTTCCGCGCGAAGTCTCGCAATATCGCGCATCACCACCGATGTGTTTTCCTGCTGTTGCAACTCGAGATCTTCGATTGCCGCTTGCGGGATCGCTTGAGCTCCGGCCGGTTCTGTTGCGACATCTTTGGCAACCTCCAATTGGTGAAGGCGCTGAATACGTTTGACGTGTTCGATCTCTTCCGGGCTCAGGTCTTTGGCGTCCACCCTGCCTTCTATGTAGTGTCTGGCGGGAAACTAATTTGAAGTTGACTGGCATTGATTGGGGTGAGGATTGAGGGGAGTGAATGTTGGAGATGAAGATGAAGCTTTTCGAGGGATTGGACGTCTGAGAGTGCAACATTCGC
>JACDHS010000085.1 GCA_013820875.1 Verrucomicrobiota bacterium
GGGGTGTCTCGGTCTATCGGAACAAAGCGGGTCGCCATGTATCTCAGACGCTCACGCTTCTCTCCTGTTCAACAAGTCTACAATAATTTGTGTTCTCTAAGTCCGACAGGCTGCTAGTAGCGTGTATTCGAGGTCGTTGGTGGTAAAATAAAAGGCGGCACGCCAAATTTCTGGACTTGAGCCTCCTCGAAACCATGTGACCGAATTGTTAGTGTAGATAAGACTTTGGGTCGCCGTAGTATCATTGTTTAAACGGCCAATGTTGGTCCGGGTTTGCCCTGCAAGATTTGTGAACACACCTGCAACAAGAATTTTTCCGTCTGGCTGCAAAGCGATGCTTTGGACCGGGGTAACCACGTTTTGATGCAGCGCATAGGCTGAAAACCCGTCCTGGGTGCCATTTGAGCTCAGTCGAACCACGCGGTTCCTCGCTCCAACTAAAATTTTTCCATCAGCTTGAAGCGCGAGGCTGTTCACCTCGGAGCCGCTGAAAACAGAACCAGCGTTGAAAGAGGAATCGAGTGTGCCGTTCGTGTTCAAGCGACCGAGTGAATAGCACGGCTGCTCACCAATCTTGGCAAAGGAGCCCCCAGTGAGAATTTTTCCATCTGGCTGAAGGGCAAAGCAATATACTGCAAAGAACGTAGAAGAACCGGCGGCAGGAGTAGCAGCATTAAAGGTCGTATCCAGGGTGCCGTTGGAATGGAGACGCGCAACGCGATGTCTCGGTTGGTTTCCCTGGCCGGGAGCAACCAAATTCGTGAAAGAACCAGAAATAATCATTTTTCCATCCGGCTGCAGAGCGACTGCTCGCACGCCACCAGAAAGAAACGTACTGAAGCTCGAATCTAACGCACCGTTGCTGTGCAACCGCCCGAAATAACGCTGCGAGCCCCCATTCAGCGACCGAAACTCTCCGCCTACGATTAATTTTCCATCTGGCTGCACGACGAGACATGCGACATACGGATATGGATCGCCCTGAGATATGGTCGCTTGGAACGAGCTATCAACAAGGCCCTCCTTTGTATACCGAGCTAAGGTGAAATATCCGCCAATCACAACCTTGTTGTCCTCTTGAACGGCTGTCGAAAACAGCCCATACTCAAGAACTGGTTTGAAGTAGCCCTCGATCGCGCCATCACTGAAAACGCGACCGATAGCAGTACGACGCTCGCCACCTAAATTGCCGCCTAGAAACCCACCAACAAGAATTTTCCCATCCGTTTGCACTCCCAAGCACGTCACTTGGTTTCCAACCCCAGGATTAAACGAGTCTGCAGTTTGCGCCGAAATCGTCGAAAGGCCCTCACCGAATAAGAAAAATAGGGCCAGGAAAGATGGCCAACCAACCCATGGTAAAATGAACTTCATATTTAGTTGCCCTATGATGACTACGAGGAGCCATGCCATGAAATCATGGTCGCAGATCAGCAGCAACGTTATTAGCGCTCCAGCGCGAATAGTGCAACGAGTTTGGCAGATTGGCTTTGTTAGTCGCTCCTGGTAGTGGTTGAGCGTACCGTGAGAGCGATGGCAAGTGAGGCTGCTTTCCTTTCAGAGGCGACATAAACTTGTATCAATAATAGTGAGGACTACCCTTTTTAGGCTTCTCGTCGGAGCGCAAAGATGGAAGCGTGATTAGAAGAGCTTCTGGAAAGAGTGATGGAGAGGAGGCTTTCCAAAACATAGTTCCCGTCGGCGCGACAGGGACTATTTTACCCAAAATAGGGTCCAAAACGGCGCGTCACGGACCACTTCACAAAAAAACAGGTCCAAATCAGAGCGTTTTGGAGGCCTATTTTTAAAAAGGGCCTTTTTACGGAAAGTTTTGTTAACGATTTTTCAAAAAGGGGCTCGCGTCGGAGATTCCTGAGCCCCTTTTTTAAAAAAGGGGTCCGTGACGGCCGGTTTTGAGGCCATTTTTAAAAAATGGCTCCAAAACGGAGCGACGCGGAGGGTGTTTTTTAAAAAGGGCTCCAAAACGGCGCGTTTTGAACCTGTTTTTTTGTAAAAGGGTCCGCGTCGGCGCGTTTTATACTATGTTTTGGGCGTTGAAATCTTTGTAAGTCGCACGTGGACAGTGTTTTCCGCAGATGACAGAGAGTCGCGCAGATTTTTAGAATGGATGGAAGAAATGGGCCGCGACGGGACGGAAAAACAACAAAACGATGATTAGATCTTCTTGTTCATCCTGGTCCAGACGAACCGCTCGCAACAACGGCAGTTAATAGCCGCGAAAAAACGCAAAAGGCGCAAAAATAGAAGGAGAAGATGGGACAAGTAACGTTTTATGCTTTCACACGCTGAGTGAATGGTCAGAGATTAAAATTAAGTGAGCTCCCTCGCCACGCCTCTCATTTAACTCAGCACGATCTTCTCACCCAATGTCGGCAGAATCGGTTTGATCTGGAAACGTTCCTCGATCAGTGCGGCCAACGGTAAGCGGCCACGATCTTCACCGTGGGTCAACACCACCTTGGGGTGACGCGGCGCGAGGCATCCCAACCATTTCATCAGATCGCTTTGGCCGGCATGCGCACTGAAACCACCAAGTCCATGAACCACCGCGTTGACGGGAATAACGTTTCCAAATATGGAAACTTCCTTTGCGCCATCCACGAGCAATCGACCAAGTGAGCCGGGCGCCTGGTACCCCACAATCATCACTACTGTGCCGGGTTGCCCAAGGTTGTGGCGTAAATGATGGAGGATACGTCCCGCGTTGCACATTCCGGCGCCAGCCAGAATGAGGCAAGGCCCGGGCAAATCATTCAGAGCGCGGGATTCATCTGCTGTCACGGAAAGCTGCAGGGAGTGCAGGTGTTCCAGAAAGCGTTCTGTTCCCGCCATGTCCCGCATATCTTCGTCGAACAACTCAGGATGCTGGGAATGGAGATGCGTGGCCTTGATCGCCATGGGGCTATCGATCACGACGGGAAATGGCGGCACAATCTTTTCGCGGAACATGTTCGCCAGGTGATAGAGCATCACCTGCGCCCGGCCCACCGCGAAGGTGGGCACAAGAATTTTTCCTTTCTGCGCAACGGCGTCTATCACCAGTTGCCGAAATTCCGCCACTGTGTCCTTAAGCGAACGATGGTCGCGATCGCCGTAAGTCGATTCCATGAACACCATGTCGCCGCGCGAGAGGCAGGTTGGATCATTGAGAATGGGAGAATTCGTTTGTCCGATGTCACCAGAAAATACAATGACCCGGCGCACCCCTGAATCCTCCACCGTCATCTCGATGCTGGCTGAACCAAGAATATGGCCAGCCTCGAACATCCGCACACTGATGCCGGGAGCAACCGTCACAGATTGACCGTAAGGCAGAGGTTTGAACGACTGCACAACACTGGCAACGTCCACGGAAGTGTAGAGCGGTTCGAGAGGCGGTTTGCCCTTTTCAGCGCGCTTGCGATTTTGTCGTTCGGCATCCTGCTCCTGAATTTTCGCTGAGTCTTCCAGAATGAGTTTCGCAATATCCAGGCTCGCTGGAGTGGCGTAGATCGGTCCTTCATAACCGTGTTTGGTCAGGAGAGGCAGGCGTCCGGTATGATCGAGATGAGCGTGCGTCAACACCACTGCATCCAGTTCTTTGGTCTTGACCTGGCTCGGCACATGGTTGACGTGCTCGCCCATGTGGCGGCCCTGAAATAAACCGAAGTCCACCAGGACAGAGGCATTGCGGGTTTGAACCTGGTAAGCCGAGCCGGTGACTTCGCCGGCGGCTCCGTGGAGAGTGACACTTATATTCATGATCGAATTCAGGAAAACTTGCTGGCCCAGTCTATTCAAAAAGAACCGGATGATGAGAATAAAATGAATGCCATTTTTCGGGAATCAGCGTCCCTTGCGGCGACTGCGTTCCGGGCTACTGTTTATTCAGAAGCTCAGCACCAACTTTTGTGTAGAGTTCGGCAACTGACGTTTGGCGCGATCTCAGATGTTGCGGGACATTGAACTCGTTAAAAGGCATGTCATGAAAACAAACCTCACTCCGCCGAAGACCATCCGTTCCCGTCGAGCCGTATCAGCGCCGACCGCTGCCAAATCGAAAACGGTCCGGAAACCAGCGCTGAAAACGATACTCGCGCCGACCGACTTTTCTTCGGAGTCGCGCAAAGCCATTCGTTATGCCACTGCACTGGCAAAATCCCTGGGCGGACAAATTGTGCTACTTCATGTCATCGAACCGACGCCTTATAGTGGCACACTCGATGATATCCCGTTGCTGTTCACCAGCGATGAACTGAAGAAATCGGCCCAACGCGAACTGAAGACCTTGTGCAAAGAGGAATCCATTGCTCCTGAATTGCTGAAATCTACCCACGTCCGGAGCGGTCCGGCTTGTCCCGAGATTGTGGATGAAGCCAAGGCGATCGGAGCGGATTTGATCGTCATCGCAACACATGGTCAGAATGCTTTAACTCGTGTGATTTTCGGGAGCACCACAGAACGGGTCGTGCGCCACGCCAAGTGCCCGGTGCTGGTGGTGCGGGAGAATGAACGGGACTTTATTGAAATGTAGATCTACCTCGTCAATTTCGAATCTCAGGCCAAAACCGCTTTCACCACTTCGCCATGCACATCGGTCAGGCGAAAGTCGCGGCCTTGGAAACGGTAGGTGAGTTTCTTGTGATCAATGCCGAAGAGATGAAGCATGGTCGCATGAAAATCATGGACGTGAACTTTGTTTTCCACGGCATGGTAGCCGAGTTCGTCGGTGTTACCGTAGCTCATGCCGCCTTTGACCCCGCCGCCCGCCATCCAGAGTGAAAAGCCGCGGATATGATGATCGCGCCCATCGCCTTGCGCCATCGGAGTGCGACCAAACTCGCCGCCCCAGATCACGAGGGTATCGTCGAGCATGCCGCGTTGCTTCAGATCTTTCACCAGGGCAGCAGATGCCTGGTCCACTTTGGCGGCAACGGTTTCAATGCCGTTTTTAATTCCGCCATGATGATCCCAGCCGCGATGATAAATCTGGATGAACCGAACGTCGCGTTCCGCAAGACGACGCGCGAGCAGGCAGTTCGCGGCAAATGAACCATCGCCACCCTGGGTGCCATACATATCGAGCACACTTTGAGGCTCCCCGGTGATGTCCATCAAACCCGGGACGCTTGTCTGCATCTTGAACGCCATTTCGTATTGGCTGATGCGGGTGGCAATTTCCGGATCGTCAATCGCCTCGTTCAACATGCCGTTGAGCGAGTTGGCCGTGCTGATGACATCACGCTGCACTTTCGGCGACACGCCCGGCGGATTGTTGATGTAAAGAACCGGATCGCCTTTCGATTGAAAATGAATTCCCTGGAAACGGCTCGGCAGAAATCCGCTGTGCCATTGCCGCGAGGAAACGGGCTGGTCCTGGCCGCCGCCCGAGGAAATCAAAACGACAAACCCCGGCAGATTCTCGCACTCACTTCCCAATCCATAGTTGATCCATGAACCCATGCAGGGACGACCGGAAATGGAGGTGCCGGTGTTCATGAAGGTATGTGCCGGATCGTGATTGATCTGTTCGGTATGCATCGAGCGAAGGATGCAGATGTCATCCGCGATGCTCCCGATGTGCGGAAACGCGGTGGACATCTCCTGGCCGGATTTCCCGTATTTGCTGAATGCGAATTGCGGAGCGAAACAGGTGAGTGGCTTCCCCTGAAGCTGGGCAATCGGTTGCCCCTGGGTGAACGACTCCGGCATTGGTTTGCCGTGGAGTTCGGTCAGCTTCGGCTTGTGATCCAGGGTCTCCAGGTGGGATGGACCTCCTGCCATGTAGAGAAAAATCACACGCTTGGCGCGCGGCGCGAAGTGAAGCTGATCAATGACACCGTTCCATTTATCGGAGGAGGCTGCCTTCGCCTGCTTTGCCAAAGCGGCCAGTGGATTCAGCAACGAAGAAAGGGCCAGCCCACCGACACCCATCGCGGCGCGACTCAGGAAGGCGCGGCGATTTTGCTGCAATCGAATTTGTTCGAAAATATCCATGGTCAAAAGCGCGTAATGGTTTCGTGCAGATTTAAGATAGTCCGGGAAATGGACATCCATGCTGCGAGTTCAGTTGGATCGATTTCTCTTGCGGTCGGCGCATCGCCCACCTTGATAATTTCTTCGGCAGCCGCTTTGTCGGCGGTATAAACTCCGCGATGTTCTTTCAACAAACCCAACAACATCCGCTGTTCGGTTTTGTTCGGGTCACGCGAAAGCGCGCGACGATAAGCCCACTTCAATCGGGCATCTTCTGTCGCTCCGCCCTGCTGGATAATCTTTTCAGCAAACACGCGAGCGGCTTCGACAAAGGTCGGATCGTTCAACAGCACCAATGATTGCAAAGGAGTGTTCGAGCGCGGACGTTCCGCCGTGCATTCCTCGCGGCTGGGCGCATCGAAAGACATCAGCATCGGATGCAAAAACGTGCGTTGCCAATGAGTGTAAACACCGCGGCGATATTGGTTATCGCCTTTATCAGGTTGATATTCGCGTTTGGGGAAGTTGAGTTGCGCGTAGTAACCGGGCGGTTGATACGGCTTGGCGCTGGCGCCATACATCGTTGGGGAAAGCAGATCGCTCACGCTCAGCGCATTGTCCCGAACCATTTCGGCCGGAATGCGAAAACGCGATTGACGCGCGACCAGACGATTGAACGGATCCGTTTCGCGCAGCTTTTCGTTACCGACCGACCCTTGCCGATACGCGCTGGAAGTGACCATCAACCGGACCATATGTTTCATGTCCCAGCCGCTTTCCATGAATTCGACGGCGAGGTTATCCAACAACTCCGGATGCGTCGGCCATTCACCTTGCGAGCCGATGTCATCCAACACTTTGGAAAGGCCGATGCCGAAATACATTCTCCACAAACGATTCACGAACGCGCGGGCAGTGAGCGGGTTTTCGCGGGAAACCAACCACTGCGCGAGGTCCATTCGTGTGAGGCGACGATCGCTTCCGTCCGGTCCCGGCAAAAAGTGGGGAGTTGCGGGCAGCACGACTTCGCCTGAGTCATCCATCCAGTTCCCGCGCGGAACAATTCGAGTTTCTTTGGGTGCTTCCGAAACAGAAACCAGCGTGGTGGGAAGTTGTTTTTTAAACTCGTCCCGCGCCGTTCGGGCATCAGAAAGTTTTTTGCGCAACTCCGCAACCTCGCGTGCGCTGTCGCGGAAGAATCGAGCCAGTTCATTTTTACCTGCGTTGCTACGTTCGCTTTCTGGTTGTTCAAGAATCGCGACCAGCTTTTCCGGCAAAATTGCTCCCGGCAACTTCGGTTCTTCCTCAGTGGAAAGCGACAGGCGAAATCTCCCAATAGAGTGCTGGCCGTATTGCGACTCGTGTTTGAGTATGACTGTGAGAATCGTATCGGCGCCACCGGCAATCGGTTGATCGAAAATGAAAGCTGCCTGACGATTCGCCGCCTGGGTATGACCGCTCACCGCCCAGCCGGTATCCGGTTTGCCATCGATCGCCAGGCTGATCGGATGGTGCTCCTGTTCGAAATCGGCAACTGCTCGGACAATCTTCACATTGCGCCGGGCGACGCCGCTCTCCTGCACTCTCACTTCCACACCAGTGAGAACGAAATTTCCATTCGCACGCGACAAACTCTGATTGGCGAACCCCGGATCGGTCAGCGCTTCCAGTCGCAATGCCGAGATGTTCGTGAGATCAGTCGGGATTGTGATCGTGTAAATTTCCTTGTCAGGGTTAGGGCCAGAGGTCAGCACCGAACCGTCAGGTTGGCCGGCCAACGCCGTTTTATTTTTTGCGACAGTCTTTTTGATTGTCGCCGTGGTCCAGGCGAACGGTTCCTTTTTCAATGCGGCCTGCTGCTTTTTCTCCCATACCTTCTGGGCGGAATCCAAATCAGCATTTGGAGCATTAAATTCTTTCTCCAACCGCGCCACCGTAGCATTGAGTTTTGTCATTCGAACCGACTGTTCTTCATTCGGCACCTCCATGAACGGCTCCCATTTTCCGCTCGGATAATAACCTTTTTCCTTCAGGTCGGCGAAGAACGCGCCGAACGTGTAAAAATCTTTGGCTGAGAAAGGATCGAATTTGTGGTCATGACATTCCGCGCAACCCAGGGTCACACCCAGCCAGACGGAACCGGTCGTGCGCACGCGATCAGCAAAGTATTTGGCGCGATACTCCTTGTCCTGCGCTCCCCCTTCACCGGTCATCATGTGCAAACGATTATAGGCAGAAGCCACTTTCTGTTCCTGGGTGGCGTCCGGCAAAAGATCGCCGGCGATTTGCTCAATCGTGAATTGGTC
Source organism: Verrucomicrobiota bacterium (assembly GCA_013820875.1). GTDB lineage: Bacteria > Verrucomicrobiota > Verrucomicrobiia > Limisphaerales > JACDHS01 > JACDHS01. The sequence goes on from JACDHS010000085.1 coordinate 8,283, forward strand.
GAAGCTTTTGTTGGAATTGAACGCCTTGATCACGTAATCGCGAAACGGCCAGATACTCACCAACTGGTCACCATGGTAACCGACCGTATCCGCGTACCGCACAAGATCAAGCCAATGCACTGCCATCCGTTCACCGAATTGCGGGGAGGCGAGGAGTCGGTCCACCAGCTTCTCGTAAGCTTTGGGAGATTTATCGGCGACGAATGCTTCGACCTCCCCTGGTTTTGGCGGCAATCCGACGAGATCAAAGTTCAGCCGCCGAATGAGCGTACGCCGATCCGCTTCAGGAGACGGTTTTAATTTGTTCCCTTCGAGCTTCGCCAGGATGAATGGGTCAATTTCGTTACGCCCCCATTTCTTATTTTTTATCGAAGGTGCCTTGGTGCGTTGCGGTGGAATGTAAGCCCAATGACCTTCGTACCTTGCGCCCTGTTCAATCCAGCGCTTCAACAGGTCAATTTCTTTTGCGCTCAATGTCTTGTTCGACTCGGGCGGAGGCATCAGGTCATCCGGATCTTTGGAAACGATTCGATGAAAGACTTCACTCTTTTCAAGTGTCCCGGGAGTGATGGGAACCAACCCGCCACGTTCCGTAAAAGCACCTTCCGGGGTGTCCAGACGAAGTTTGGCTTTGCGGGTGTTTTGATCCGGCCCGTGACAATTAAAGCAGTTGTCGGAAAGGATCGGACGAATATCACGGTTAAAATGAACCGTGGAATCTTTGTCAGCCGCGATCAACGATCCGCAGCCGAACAAAAATGAAACGAACAAGGTAATGCGTTTCGATGACATGATTGAACCGCTCGATTGTTACAAAAGCCGCGTTATTTCGGAAGATGAATTTCTATTGAATTGTCTCAAGACAAACAGGTTCAGAACTTCTATTTCAGCGAGAACGGTGAGGAACCTTATCGGAAATCAACTAACCTTTATAAAAGCCGTGAGTTTTCTCCCTCACCCCACCCTCTCCCGCTGGGAGAGGGAGAAACGCATCCCGTTTTCGTAGTAGCCGAAGATTGCCAGTTTTCGTCAGGTTTCTGCGGAAAACATCCAAAAACGCCGAAAGCGAGTTCCCTCTCCCAGCGGGAGAGGGTTAGGGTGAGGGAGAAAACGTCCGTTCACCTATCAAACCTAAAATTTGCCTAGAAATATGAAACTCCAACTTCTATTCCACTGGAAATGGCGAAGAACCCCAGCCAATACGTTTTTCACGAGATTTGTGAGTCACGGAGGTCGTGAATTACGGAAATGTCGGAATTTTAACTCCGCAAAAGTGGTCAAATACATATTTCACGGAGTTTTGACTCCACAAAACACGTCAATTACGTAATTCACAACCTCCGTGGCTCACAGAACAGGACAATTACGTATTTCACCACCTCCGTGAGTCACGCAAGACGTGAATTACGTAATTGTCGGAATTTTGGTTCCACAAAAGCGGTGAATTACGTATTTCACGGAATTTTGGTTCCACAAAACACGCCAATTACGTAATTCACGACCTCCGTGACTCACAAAATAAGAAAAATACGTGTATTTTGACCTCGGCGAAATATCCGCCGAAAGAATTTTCTTCACCTCTCCCGAACTGAAACCGCCAATAGAACCAACAAACGCCGGATTTATACCGTCTCCGAACGACTTGGAGAGGAAATCAGCCTGAATCAGGCAGTTCAATACCGTTAATCTACGCTGGCGGTTTACCGTGTCTTTTGAAACAGCAGGTTCCAGATCGTCTCCGATCTTGAGGCCATTCCGATCAGACAATTCGAAAACGCCGGTTGCATAATGACCGGCTGCAACCAACCCGACCAGGCCAGGCGCGTTTTAAATGTTTTATCGCAATCTGCCGCAATTTTCTGCCGCGTCTCATCCCAATCCATCGTTTGGCGACTGAAATTTGCCAGCGACTCGGAGGCGATCAGCGCAGATTCAAATGCCATGGACATTCCGTTTCCCGTCACCGGTGCAATCATGCTGATGGCGTCGCCGATCGAGCATTCGGCCTGATCGCCCGCGCGATTCGCCCGCAAAGACAGCCCGGCCACGGAACAGAACGAACTTTCCTCGAAGGCAGCGTTTGCCAGGCGCTCGCGTAATGCCGATCCGGGTGAACCGCAGAGCCACTCTTTCCATTCACGCGCCAGTTCCGGTTGGGTTTGTCGGCTGCGAAATAAGCCACAGATATTGACGGTGTTCTCGGGGAGCTGGCAGATGCCAACATAACCGCGCTCGGTGAAATGCATTTCCAGGTCCGCCTGCAACCGCACGTCGCGCGCGTGAATCTTCAGGCCAAACCAGCGCCAACCGCTTTCCAACGGTTTCAGTCGTCGCCCGGTCGCCCGCACCATTCCTTCGCTGAACGGTTCACGCCAGCGACAGTTTTCTTTGAGTTGACCGCCGAGTTGTTGAAATTCTTTCGCCAGCAACGCATCAAGTTCGAAACGCGAGATGCACAATGCTGAATCCGGGAGCTTGCGAACAGGGGAGGCAAAACGTTGCGAGAAGAAAGCGGCGCTTTCGGCGAACCGCAGGCCAGCCGTTTCCATCCTTCCTAAAAGCCCAAGCTCGCCGAGGACTCGCTTGCCTGCTCCGCTGATAAATTCACCACAGACGCGATGACGCGGATAGTGCGACGCCTCGACAACCGTGACCGGCACATCGCGCTGTCGCAATGCAATGCCGAGTGTCAGTCCAGCGAGACCGCCGCCGACAATTGTGATGGGTCGTGGTGCTGACATTAAAGTAGGGCGGGCATCCTGCCTGGCCAATTATAATAGTAAGTGGAACGTCTTAATCTTACTCACACTTTTTGGCGACAAACAAATGACTACCCATTCCTGCAACACCTTCATGAAGGATCCACTCTTTGTTGTCAGGCCACAACCGTGATAATTCCTGATCGCAAAACCCCGCGCGAGTGCTGATATAAGCATCGTTCAGCGCCACTTCACCGATCCCAATGAGCGGCATCAAACGGCAAGTCCAAAAGACACGATTCGCCCGGAGCGGTTCGCATCCAATGAAACAGCGGGTTTGAGCCGCCGCTTGCGAGAAAATGAAACGCAATTGCTCTTCAGAAAAGTGGTGCAGAAACAAATTGGCAATGATGCAGTCGCTCGGTTGATTCGTCTTGAGCCACTCGAAAACATCACTGGCAATGACCTGAACGTGCCAGCCAAGTTTTGCGTATTGCTCCAGCGTGCCCTTTTCAATTGCTGGTTCACGGTCAATCAAGGTGAGTTCGAGTGGCTGGCTGGCCCATGGAAGCTTTTCCGCGACCCGCAACAGGTGGGTGCCGTCGCCGGTGCCAATTTCCACGATGCGTACCGGAGGCCTCTGCGTAAATGTTTTCTGCAATGAGCGGGCAATCAGGCGCGCGTTGCCCATCCACCAATTGATTCGTTGCAGATCGCGTCGCGCACGGATCGCACGCGGATCGTCCGGTTTTAAATCATCGAGAATTTCAGGTTCAACAACGCGATTCATTTTCGACACACCCCCGTCAGCTTACCTCCAGAAGTGCGCCGTGCGAGCTGAATCCGGCGCCGAAGGAAGCAAGCCACCAAAGGCCCGGCGGGGCGTCCTCTTTCAAGGCAAGATCGAGGACGAAATAAACGAAAGGGCTGCTCAGGTTTCCGTAATCATTCAGCACGCGCGAACTCCAGCAAAGGAAACCGGCATCAAGCTCAAGTTTCTTTTGCAGTGCGAGCAAAACATCACGACCGCCAGCGTGGAAAATCCATGAGGTAATTTCGTCTTTTCGATGATTTGTCTTCTGGAGCAAAGATTCCAGAACAACGCTGGCATGCTGAGCAGCGACATCAGGCACTTCTGGAGACAGAATGTTCCGCAACAAACCGTTCCGCGTCTCGAACCGCAAAAGATCACGGTCACCGGTTGACATCACCGAGTCGGTGCCAATCCATTTGATGGCGCGCGAACCGGGTTCATTGGAAAGCACCGCAGCGCCCGCACCGTCGCCGAACAAACAAGCACTGATCAGAACTCCGGGATCATCATCGAGATAAAAAGCCGCGCTGCAAACTTCGACGCAGATGGAGAGGACGTTTTTATGATTGCCGGAAGCAATCAGCGATTCCGCGGTGCGCAAATTCGGCAACGCCGCGCCGCAACCTTGCCCAACCAGGTCGAGTGCGAAGACATTCTTGCGCAATCCAAGTTGTTCGCTGACATAGCTCGTGAGGCCGGGGCAGAGATAACCGGTGCAAGTGCTGACGATCACCGCATCCATCTCGGCGGCAGTTTTGCCGGAATTTGCAAGAGCACGTTGCGCGGCCTGGGTGGCGAGTTGCGGGGCATTTTGGACAAAGCGGGCATGCAGGATGTCGGGTGTTACTTCAAAAGCCTCTTCAAGCTTGTCCAACGCGAGGTGGCGTGTGGAGATGCCGTTATTGCCGAGGAGAACCTTTTTCAGGATGGCGCGAGACCGAAGCGTGAGATGAGCAAAATAAAAGGAATTCTGGAGCGCCTCGAAGCATTCCTTTTGCTGATAGCGCTTTGTTGGGACAGCGGTTCCGATTCCCGTAATAAACATTGGAGCGACCTTAGCGCAAAATCCCGGATTCTGCCAATCAGGAGAAAATGCAGGGAACACTCTGGTTCAAAGTTTAAGGTTTAAAGTTCAAAGTTGGTCAAACCAATCCACCTAAACCTCAACACCCTTTTCGCGCAGAATCGGGGTGAGCATCCGTTTTAAATTTTCGCCCAGAATGAGTTTTCGGGCGGCTTCTGGAGTATTCGCCCCGAGCACCTTGCCAAGTTGCGAGGCGAAGCTGCGCCCGCCGGCGTCGCTCCCGAACAGGACCCGTTCAGCGCCGAGCTCGCGCACCGCCATTTCGGTGATACCTGCGGTGGGATCAGAGCCAGCGAGATCCACGCTGACATTCTTGTGCGAACGAATGGCGCGAATGCCCCGTTCCCAATCGCCACCTGTATGACCGCAGATCAACGGCACATCCGGGTGTCGTGCAGCAAGCGTTGCCACTTCGACAGGGGTGGATTCACCGGGAAGAAGTCCCACCGCTTTCCACCATGTGTGTTGGAAAATGACAGCTTTCAATTCGTGCGCGCGTCGGATGATGGGATCGAGCTCCAACGCATCCGCCTTTTGCGCAACCCACAGTTTGATACCGACCATCGGACCGTCTTTGATACAGCGCTCCATCTCTTCGAGACTTTCTTTAACGTGCTTCGGGCTTACATAAACGAATCCAAAGGCGCGATGATGCCAATGACTCAGCGCCTGGATGACTTCATCGTTTTGTTTGCGCAGATCGTCAGGTTTCGGGTCATGGGACCAGTTCATTCCCATGTAAACACAGATTCGATCGATGCCCATGCGATCAGCGAATTCGATGAGTTGCGCCATCCGTTCATCGGGCGTGCGACCGGGAACTCCGGCAAGATGACAATGTAAGTCCCAAATCATGGTGTGCTTGAAGTTAACCAATGTGAACAAATTGAATGCAATTGCGCCAGCTTTCGTTCAGTGGCTGCGAACCAGACTTCTTAACCACGAATGAACACCAATGGATTTCGTCTCCTCTTACCGCGTGCGAACAATGCGCGCCAAATCGAGAAGAGTGGCGTCAATGCGCAGATTAGAACGTTTGGCTGCCTCGGGGTTTATTTCGAAACGTACTTTGTTACCCTCCATGTAAAATTCGATCGCCCCTCCGTTCTCAGCGAATTCTTCTGTTTCACCAACCGTCAGAACCGGTGCAAATTGCAGTTTGGCGTGGATTTCGCGATACCGCCGTCGTTCTGAAGAACAGATGAAGAGCAGGTGACATTGCTGCATGTTTTGTTCGGTAACCCGCACAACAATGATGCGACGTCCATTGATAACCTTCCCCTGCATCGTGGAATCGAGCACTGCGCCGAAAGGATCTTCACCCAAAACTCCCACCACATACGGGCTGTTCTGCGGCAGAGTTTGCGGTGGCCAATCGACAAATTTCAAAAAGTTATAAAGGAAGGCGGCTTTGACGTGATAGCGAGACAATGTTTCCGCTTCACCCGCTTCACATACGAGGAAGAGCCCCAGAAGCAGATAAATGGCAACTCGTCTTGGCATCAGAAATGGAAGGTTATTTTGGCGTAAACACTCCGCTCGATTTCAGCGCGTTGTGTCGGAACAATTGTGGGGAAAAACTCCGGATGTTGATTATCCAGGAGATTCTTGCCGACAATGCTGATCTCCCATTTGCGATGGGGCCGCCAACCGAGACGAACATCGGCTGTCCAATAGCTTGGGATGGTGACCCCACTGACTTCTATGACATCGACGTAACGCAACAAAGTATCGAAAGCAAACTCATGTCCGAACTGGCGTTTGCGGCCAAAGTCCACTGAAGAGCGGGCAAAGAATTGGTGATGCGGACTATTCCGTTCGTAAGCGCGTTCGCTCTGGACATCCATGCTCCCGTTCTTCAAATGCATTTGCATCTGAAGATAGGTGTAGCCGAACTGCATACGCCATCGTTCGTGCATCTGTTGGCTGCTGGATATCTCAACCCCATACGTTTCCCCTTCTAAATCGTTCGCAACGGTTTGCGGGCTTGGAATGTTTTCCGTCAGAGGCCGAAAACTTCGTAAATTATCGTATTCATTATAAAATGCGGCGATGTCCAACGCCATCCAGGCCCGCGGCTGATACCGGAAACCTACCTCATAGGCGAGTATATCTTCAGAGTCAAAGTTGCGATCGCCCAACAAGCTGGCGGCCCCGGGCGGCGCTCCCGGAGGATTGACGACGATGTCATCTTCCGCGAGGGACGGGGTTCGCACCGCGCGCGAAACGGCGGCCCAAAGCACCTGGTTCGTGGCCAGTGTCCATGCCACTCGCGCACTCGGTTGAATCTCGAAGCCAGTGAAATCATTGTGCTCAAATTTTGAACCGATCGTGAGATTTAATTTTTCCGAAACGAGTTCAATTTCATCCTGTAGAAATGCACTATAAAGGTCGATCGACCGATCATCCGGCACCAGTGAAATTGTCGGCGTGTTTCCGAAGCTGTTTTCAATCCGCCGATAACCGCCACCCCAGGTAAATGTTTGCCGTTCGCCCAGCAGAAAATGATGTTGGAAATCGATGTCAGCGCTGTCGCGTTCCTTCTGGAACACGGGCGTATTCCGCGTGCTGTGATCGAAGTAAATTTGCCAGACCATTTCTGAATCGGCAGAGAAGGTATGTGTCCAGCGCGCCAAAACATTTCCACCGTGAACTTCCAGGTCATCGGCCAGAGTTTCAACAAAGGGTGGCGCTGAAGTCGCCATATTGTAAGTTTGATCGAGCGTCCCGCCATAGACATCACCCTGGAACATGAAGAGGTTGGGATCGCGTGGTTGCCAATCCACCCGAAAGCCGCCGCGATACATCTCCCAACGATCATTCGCCGATTCGCCGGTGGTCATTCTTGAATGATCGCGATTAAAATATTTTGCATACACCCGGGCGTAGGCTTCGTCGTTGATTTTCGCGCCGTAACGCACCTGGCCGAAACCAAGTTCCTCGGTCCCTGTTCCACCTGACACCAACAGTCCTTGTGTTTCTTTTGCGCTTTTGGTGACGACATTGATAACACCGTTTACGGCGTTCGCGCCCCAGAGTGCGGCGCCGGGACCGCGAATGACTTCGATTCGATCGATGTCTTCCAAAAAGGTGTCCTGCACATCCCAGAACACACCCGAGAAAAGTGGCGTGTAAACCGTGCGGCCATCAATCATCACCAGGAGCTTATTGGCCAGGACATCGTTGAAGCCGCGTGAACTGACGGCCCAGGTGTGCGAATCCACCTGCGCCACCTGCATCCCTGGGACCAGTCGCAACGCGTCCGGAATCGTTGTTGCTCCGGTGCGCCGGATGTCTTCCCCGGAAATAACAGTGATCGCGGCTGGGGCTGTGGAAAGTTTTTCGGCAGAGCGGGAAACGGAGGTAACTTCAACGTTCAGCAAATCGGTCAATGACAATTCGGTAAGATCACCCGACGCCGATTCCTGGGCCGATGTGGTCCCCAAAAAACCCGCAGCACACCCGAGGCAAATCCAGTGCCTTATAAAGTCCATGGCTATAAGACAATGAAGAATTCGCCAACGCTGACAAGCCGATTCATTGGCTGACAAATCGTAAACAACAAACAGTGTTTACCTTAGCCTCCGGTCGGACTGGAATTTTTTCAGGGCTGTAAACGGAGTGCCAAATTCGTGCTCGTAGCCTTTCAGCCCGCTGTGACTCTGTGGTGGGATTAAAACTCGAACGTCACATCACCCAACCGCCGAATGATCTCGCTCAGCACCCGCGCTTCATCCGCTTCATCTTTGGCGATAAACGTCACGCTAAAACGGAGGTAGGCACCGGCGTCATCCCAGGGCACCGTTGAAATTAATTTTTCAATAATCAACCATTGCGACACCTCTTCGGCGGTCTTGAACTCGCTGCGAACGCCATCCTTCTTCACCGCCGCTTTGGGCGCTTTCACATAAAGGAAAAATGAACCTTTCGGTTTCTTCGCGTTGAACCCCGATTTCCGCAACGCATCCACCAAGCCATCCATGCGACGCGAATACTTGGCTGAAATCGTTTCCGTCATTTCGGGATGATCGAAGCAATATGCCGCAGCGTGTTGGATTCCGAGAAACTGCCCGGAATCGGTGTTGTCCTTCACATCGCCGTAAGCCTTTACCAACAGTGCATTTCCGACAACGAAACCGCAGCGCCAACCGGTCATGTTAAAAGTTTTGCTCGTCGAATGCAGTTCGACACCCACATCCATTGCGCCGGGCGTTGCCAGGAAGCTGAGCGGTTTGTCGTCAAACACCAGCGCGGCATAGGCCGCATCATGCACGACAATGATGTTATGCTTCTTTGCAAATGCGACAACGTTGGCGAAGAACTCCGGTGTCGCACTCGCGCCAGTCGGGTTGTTCGGATAATTGATGACGAACATCTTCGCTTTGCTCAGCATGTCGCCGGGTATGGAATCAAGGTCGGGAAGAAAATTGTTCACTTCGGTCAGCGGCAGATTGTGAACCAGCCCACCGTAATACTTCGCGTGCGTGCCGAGAACCGGGTAGCCCGGCGTCGTCATCAAAACGTAATCACCTGGATTGATGAACGCTGCCGGCAGAATTGAAAGCGCCGCCTTGCTCCCGATCGAGTGAATGACTTCTGTGTCAGGATCGATTCCTTTCACGCCGCAAACCCGTTCCATGTAGCGCGCCGCAGCCGCTTTCAATGCCGCATCGCCGTTGTCGGAATAACCGCGGTTTTCCGGTTTGGCCGCTTCGTTGCACAATTCCCGCACTACCTCCGGAAATGCCATGTCATCCGGTTCACCGATTCCCAGGTCGATAATCTCTTTGCCGGGGTTCGCTGCCACGGCGGCGTGCCTGGTTCGCTTGATCCGTTCAAATTTATAAATGGCAGTGGATTTGCCGTAATTTTTTCCACCAATACGTTCCGCAAATAGATTTTGAATGAATGATTCGGACATAAATCAGAGTAAACCGTTGAAAACCAAGGGTGCGACCATACGTGAAGCTCTGGAAGCTGGCAAGGGGTGGAAGTTAAACATCAATTTCACATGTAACTTTTTCTCGTCCCAAGTCATAATTCGTTTCGAAACTCCCTCTCCGAATTCAATTTTCCCTTGAGACAGCCCCCTGCAAACGCAAGACTGCCGCGAAAATGAGCATTCACGAAGAATTGCAATGGCGCGGTCTCATTGCCGATTGCACCGATACCGAAAGTCTCCTCAAACGGTTGGCGACTCCAACCACTCTCTACGCCGGATTCGATCCCACTGCGGATTCGCTTCATGTCGGAAACCTTGTCCCGCTCATCGCACTCCGACGTTTCCAAAATTTCGGCCATCATCCCATCGCCCTCGCAGGCGGAGCAACGGGATCCATCGGCGATCCCAGCGGCAAGGCGCAAGAGCGACAACTGCTCACGAAAGAAATTCTCGATCACAACATTGCCTGCGTAAAAGAGCAGCTCAAACGGCTGCTCGATTTCGATAGCTCAACCAATCCCGCGCGCTTGTTCGACAACGCCACCTGGACGGCGAACGTCAGCTTCCTCGATTTCCTTCGTGATATTGGAAAACATTTTTCCGTCAACCAGATGGTCGCCAAAGAAAGTGTTCGCGCCCGGATGGAAGATCGCGAAGTTGGCATCAGCTACACGGAATTCAGTTACATGCTGCTACAGGCGTTCGACTTTTATGTGCTGCGTCGCGATTACGATTGCGAACTGCAAATTGGCGGCAGCGACCAATGGGGCAACATCACCGCCGGCATCGATCTCGCGCGCAAAAAGTTGAGCAAAACCGTTTACGGTCTCACCCTGCCGTTGATCACCAATGCCGATGGCTCGAAGTTCGGTAAAAGTGTCGGGGGTGCCATCTACCTCGATCCGAAACGCACCAGCATCTACAAGTTTTACCAGTTCTGGATCAACACAGCCGATGCCGACGTCATCCGGTATCTTAAATATTTTACCGAACTTTCAGAAGATGAAATCACGGTTGCGAAGAGGAGACTCGAGGCTGATGCGGGATTGAGAATAGCGCAAACCGAACTAGCAAACCAGATGACAAAAATGATCCATGGTGAAGCGGCGGCCATCGCAGCATTTAGGGCAAGTGCCATTCTCTTTGGCGGTGGAATAGAAAATATATCGGAAGAAGCATTTAATTGCATAGTCGGCGAAGTGCCGACGAAAGAAATCGGAAAAAACAAGTTGGAAGGCGCTGGGTTACCTCTTGTGGAAGCGCTGGCTCACGCTGGTTTGTCACCGTCAAAAGGCCAGGCTCGTAAGGACATCGAGCAAGGCGGCGCTTACGTGAACAACATCCGTGAAGGCAAGATTCAGCGGCACCTCACATCGAATGATCTCTTGTTCGGCAAATACATTCTCCTGCGCAAAGGAAAAAAGAATTACACGGTGTTGAGTGCGGTTTGAAACAGCCAATTTGTAATAGCAATCCCTAGCGATTTTGCCAACGACAAACGCAGCCACAGCGGCCAACATTGATGGCTGGCTGGGAAATAAACCTCAATAGACTAAAAAATGTAATCTGCGCAGCGATGCGGCTGTTCGCCGAGGCGATGCTCGGAATTGTCTTCTTGGTTTCAAAGTTTGTACCATTGATGAAGAGAGCCACTCGGGCAACCGGAAGACGAAGGATTAGGATCAGATTGGATATGCGTGCCACATTTTCGGCATTGGTAATTGATTTTGCCGACGCGACCAAGCTTGCGCCATCGGTGCAACGAGCCTGCCGGACAACCGCTTGAGTTCGGAGTGCTATTAGATTGGATGAGGAGTTTGCACTTCTCGCATTGATAGTTGTACATATTGTTGAAGGTTTTGTTTGTTCTGCGGTAAATTCGACCGAGCGATTAACGTTGTATTTCTCTGTTATCCATTTACGAGGTAAATGGAATCATTTTCCAAGACCGTTGACCAACGGTTGGAGTTTCCTGATGAGGAATTCCTCGAGCATTGGCGCTTCAAAGGGCATTGATTCTGGAACCGCGATAGTCACGACAAATCGCGCGGACTGGAGTCGTTCGTCTTTCGGGATACAGACAGAGCCGCTACCAAAGTGTGCCGTTAACCGTCGCCCGAAACACTGATTCATCGAACTCTTGCCAATGTAGAGAAGATCAAGCAAATCTGTATAGAGGAAGTAAACACCGGCTCTCTCATTTTGTGGCCAATTTGTTCCGATGGGGGTGATATTTGGGGGCACTGGGCGAGACGGGTACAAATCCACTGGTGGGCTAACCTCAAGGCAGGGCACGTCGTCCCGTCGGTATCGGCGCATATAATCATTCAATGCAGCTCTCTCGGTCTCGTTGAGTAATTCATATAAATTTTCAGTCATAAGATTTCGAGACCTTAGCAGGACGGTCGAACAGCCAAATTAGGCCGCAATCCTAAAGTTCTACTTAACACTGTCTACATAATTTTTTGGGGGAGGAAAGCCATATCCTAAAGTCGCAAGAAACAGCAACATCCTGAGGGGCCGCTTGAATCGGTCGCGCGTTCTATCCGCAGTAAAGAGAATTAATTAACTTGCCCAAGCTGGTATGGAACGGGCCAAGTTTGGTGGATAAAGTCGGCCCAAGTTGATGGGCCGATGCGACATCCTCCTAAAATTACTTCAACAACTCTTCCGCGATCTGCACGGCGTTCAGGGCGGCGCCTTTGAGTAGTTGATCGCCCACCACCCAGAAGCAGAGACCATTATCGAGCGCGCAATCATTGCGGATGCGGCCCACCTGGCAGTTATACTTTTCAGCGACATAGAGCGGGAGCGGATATTCCTTTTTCTCAGGATCATCCACCACATCCAGGCCGGGAGCTTTCTTCAAAACCTCGCGGGCTGCCTCTGCCGTGACTGGTTTGTCGAACTCAGCGGACACCGCCACCGAATGAGCGCGATACACCGGCACACGCACGCAGGTCACGCTCGCGCGGAAGGTCGCGTGATGCATGATCTTGCGCCCCTCATTCTCCATCTTCATTTCTTCCTTTGTATAACCCTCGGGCAAAAATGAATCCACGTGCGGCAACACGTTGAACGCGATCTGATGCGGATACACCTGTTTGGTGACCGGTTTATCGGAAACGATTTCTTCCACCTGCCGCTTCAACTCCTCAATCGCCTGGGCACCCGTCCCCGACACCGCCTGGTAGGTCGAAGCAAAAATACGTTTCACACCGAACTCTTTGTGCAACGGATACAGCGCCATCAAAGTAATCGCCGTGGTGCAGTTCGGATTGGCAATGATGCCTTTATGTTTTTTCACATCCTCACCGTTGATCTCAGGAATCACCAGTGGAACGGAATCGTCCATGCGGAATGCGCTGGAATTATCCACCACCACACAACCGGCCTGGACCGCTATCGGGGCGTATTCTTTCGAAATGCCACCGCCCGCGCTGAAAAGGGCGATGTCCACCCCAGCGAAAGAATCTTTAGTCAGTTCCGTAATTGCGATTTCCTGGCCACGAAAGGTCAATGTCTTGCCGACCGAACGAGCCGAGGCGAGCAACGTCAATTTCCCGACCGGAAAATTGCGCTTCTCCAATGTTTTAATCATTTCGACGCCAACAGCGCCCGTCGCGCCAACAACTGCAACATGCGGATTACGGTTCATAAAAGGCCGGAAATATAGGCAGAGGAACGCCACAGTGTCAAAGTCGGCGATATTAAAGCAAGGCCCGCACTTTGCCTGGGACTTGTTCCATCCCTGCGGGAAACCTCCTCGTTATGATTGGGAAACTTTAAAACTCAAACCTTCGCCTGCCGCCTCAATGCAATAAGACCACGCGGTAAAACTTTTGTCCGGCAGCGATCGTATCGGTGAAAGAGGCGGCGGTGTTGGTGGCGGTCAGGTCACTCAAGGTGGACCACGCCGGGTGCGTCAGGTCGCTTTTGTATTGCACGCGGTAAGTCAAACCGGCGCTCGCGCTCCATTGGAGGGTGAGGTTGTTCTGCGGTGGGTTTACCTGGAGCAAGACGAAATCGGGCGATTCCACCAAGCCAAAAAATCTCAAGACATCCGACATGTAGGCAGTGCGCACGGAGGCGCTGGTGATGGTTTCAAATGGGAAACCCATGTTGACGACTTTCCCGCCGCCGAGTGAACCATTATAGCTGACGGCAGCGGCTCCACCCCGTCCGCCGATGTAATTCATCGCCGCAACACTGCCATTCACCGGCGTGAGCACGTCGGGAAAAGCGACGTTGTAGAGGACCGATCCGTTATCGAAGACGCCGCTCGGGTTGCTGGTGAAGATTCCATTCGACACCGGCCCAAATGAGTAGGTGTTCGCGTCGTCGTTGGCGTCGCCGTTCAAAGCAGCACGGAGATAATTACGATAGAAATTCCGGTCAGCCGTGGTCGGGCCGCTGTTGCGATCCAGATCCCATCCGATCTCTGCGCCAGAGACAAAAAGATTTCCGCCGCCATTGAGATAGGTCATCACCAGGGATTGTTCGGTGGCAGAAAATGTTTCGTCCTGGGTGGATTCTTCGCCGAGCACCCAAATGACCGATTGATAATTGGTCAGACGAATCGCGCCATTGATCACCGCGTCGTGATGAGCGGTATCGAAGGCCGGGCCGCTGATGCTGGCTGCCGTGGTCGCGGTGAAGGCGTGGTTTGTGGCAGCGGGATTCCGCGACGCGTGAAAGCGCCAGCGATCGTTTCCATCCACCAGCAGCAAGGGGGCTGAACCGCTCCCCACCTGCGCGCCGTAGGTGCGCGAGGGCAAACTTTCACCGCTGCTGCGCAAGACGGCGACGCGATAAAATCTTTTTGCGCCGGGGGGCAAACCCAAATCTGTGTAGCTGAAAACGTTTGCGCCGAGATTAACGAAGTTATCGAAGTTTACGCCATCCGGACTCCGGTAAAGACGGTGGCCCGTCCGCGAAAAACCTTCGTTGAACCAGTTGATTATGAGCGCGTTGCCGGTGCCGTTGTTGGTGACGGAAAAGATTTCGGGTGAGATCGGCACACCGCGCCCGCCCATCAACACCACGCAATCGTCAATGGCCTGGCGAGTGGCGCTTTGATTGATGCTCGAACGATTTGCAATAAACGAAAAGAAGTAGCGATGACTTTCGTTGGGATTATCTATGTAACCACTCAGCGCAATGGAACTGCTGAGCGAACCGGTTTTCGCATGGACCCGCCCTGAACCTGCCGTTCCACAGAAACGGCTGCCGATCGTTCCATCCACACAACCAATCGGCAGCGTTGTGTCCCAGCTCGGATAGGCCGGAACCATGTAGCGGGTCAGCGAAACGAGTTGTTGCGCGGAAAAGCGATTGCCCGAGGACAAGCCGGAGCCGTCATTCATCGTCGTGTTGTTCGTTGAAATTCCGATGCTTTGCAGCCAGGTAAAAACACGTGCTCGTCCGGCGGCGAAAGTATCGGTGCCACTGAGTTTGTAGCCAATGTGGCGCAGGAGGGCATCGGCCATCGGATTATGACTGACTTTGTTGAGCGGGATGCAGGCGACATCCAGACGCAACGGTTTTCCTCCGTAAGTCAGGTCGGTAGATTTGTGCGTGTAGAACAAGGCGCCAGGCGGATTGAATCCACCCTGGCCCAGGGCAGATCCGGAAACGGTAATGCCTTGCGCCTGGAGAGCGGCAATAAACTGGGTGGCCGCTTCGGCATTGTAAGTCGCCTGGGTTCCGCCTTTGACATTGGCAGTCGAGCCGTAGCCATAGTAGCAAACGCCGTAGCACTGCACATTGCCGATCACTTGCGTGAGGCCGTTTGTCTTCAATTTGCCTGCGATGAAATCCAACGCTTTACGCGCGTTGCCTGAACCGAACACTGAAGTGTTCCAGGTGATGTCATGCTCGGAAACGAGGTTCAAATTTCCGGTCAAGGTGCCGTTGACGAATGTGCCATCGCGATAAACCCGGCTTTCGAAAAAGTGATTGGTGCCAAGCAGGGCAAACGCTGCCGCAGTGGTGACCATCTTGGTGTTTGAGGCAGGCGCGAGGCCGGTAGTCGGAGTCCGTTCATAATAACGCGTCGTTCCACTTTCGTTTTCGATGAGGATGGTCCAACTATTCCCGGACAGATCTGAGCGCGCGAGGATGGTGTCTATCTGCTGCGGAATGTTCTGCGCGGAAGCGAAATGGAAAGCGCTGAGCAGTAAAAGGAAAGTGGCGAACGCTTTCGTCATGGAATTTGCATCCTAGCCTGGAAAACGCGGGAGAAGCAACCCAATGTGCTGCCGGTATCGTGCCGGGTGTGCGATTAAAAGTGGGTGAGATTTCCGAAGGAACGGAGCGCGGCGTAACCGCAGAGCGGTTCGTTGTTTCTATAGTTCTGATTTGTCCGAAGGATCAGCCGCAGCGCTCAAGGGTGGAACGTCGCGCGGCAGGGCTTTCTATGACGCTCGAACAATCTCACGCGCTGCGGCTGATGCTTCGCACACAGCCGCGCTCC
>JACDHS010000086.1 GCA_013820875.1 Verrucomicrobiota bacterium
CTTTGGAATTATTAAAGAGGCATTGGGCTTCCGGCACTTTCGGTTGCGTGGACAAAAGAAAGTGTCACTGGAATGGACCTTGGTGTGCCTGGCCTACAACCTCAAACGCCTCCATCGCTTAGGTGCGACACTGAAAATGGTGTCGAACAGCTAAAAAAGCAGGGAGAACACCGAAAACGACACCCAACCAGACCAATATCACAGATTAGCGCTACCATTTCAAACAGGTCCACCGAAGAATCGACCGCCCAACTCCGTTTTACGAAATACTCCAGCGGCTCCTATACCAGTGCTTCAATCTAAGTTCGACAGGCTGCTAGGACTGAAGTGATTCTACGGCTTAGCAATTGGGAACGTCCGGCCGCTCCGCCGTGGCCCAGAATTCGAAGATCTGTTTTACCACTTTTTCCAAATCCTCAGTGCGTGTTGGCTTGCGAAAAAAACAATTCGCGCCTAAACGGTAGGCTACCCGGACATCTCGTTCTTCTCGTGAACTGCTCCAGACAATGCACGGGATGATGGAACATTTTGGGTGTCCCCGCATCCAGCCGAGGACATCGAAGCCGTTTTTCTTCGGCATTTTGATGTCCAGCCAGACAAAGCTTGGAAAGGGATATTTCTGCCTGTCGGAATAGGGCTCCCGACCTTCGAGATAGGCGATTGCTTCTTCGCCATCTTCCACGATCCGGATGGGATTGTTTACTCCCGCCCTTTGCATGGCGCGTTGCAGAAACAAAGCGTCATTCGGATCGTCTTCAGCGATCAAAATGGGGAAGTTTAAATCCACCCCAAAACCTATTCGGTCAAGGGGTGGCGTCAATTAGGGCATTACCTGATTTGTGATCAAAAGGCGAACTCACGGATCATCTGAACCACGTAATCCACCTGTTCATTCGTCAATTCCGGATACATCGGCAGTGGGAGAATGCGCTTTGAAACCGCTTCAGACACCGGGAAGTCGCCCTCGTGGAAGGGGAGATCGGCATATACCTTTTGCAGGTGCAGCGGCAACGGATAGTAAATGATCGTTGGAACCCCGCGATCGGCCAGGTGCTGCTGCAAGGCGTCTCGTTTCTCCGTGAGCAGGGCGAACACATGATAGATGTGCGTGTTACCGCTCGAAGTGACCGGCAGGTCGCACGGCAAATCTTTCAAGCCGGCAACGTACCGTCCCGCGATTTCTGCGCGCCGCTCATTCCATTGTTTCAAATAAGGCAACTTCACGCGGAGGATTGCGGCCTGAATTTCGTCGAGACGCGAATTGTAGCCGTGTAAATCGTGGTAATAACGTTTCTCGATTCCGTGAACACGCAGCATCTTCAGCTTCTTCGCGAGGGATTCATCATTCGTCACGACCATTCCGCCATCGCCATCCGCGCCGAGATTTTTCGTAGGATAAAAGCTGAAACAACCGAGCGTCCCAATGCTGCCGACTGGTTTGCCCTCGTAAACGGCGCCGATCGCCTGGGCGCAATCTTCGATAATGTGCAGGCCATGTTCAGTAGCGATTTCCTGGAGCTCGCGCATCGGCGCAGCCTGACCGAAGAGATGCACGGCGATAATGGCCCGCGTGCGCGGAGAAAGTTTGCGCCGGATTTCCGTCGGATCGATGATGAACGTGCGCGGGTCGATATCAGCAAAAATAAGTTTAGCACCCGCCTGATGAACCGATTCCGCCGGGGCAATATAGGTGAAAGGGGTGGTGATAACTTCATCACCTGGGCCGATGTCGAGCGCGCGCAGCGCAAGCGTCAGTGCGTCGGAACCGGAGTTCACGCCCACCCCGAATTTTGCCCCGACATAGGTCGCGCATTCCTGTTCGAAAGCAGAGACGTTTGGTCCGAGGATATAGTGTCCGGCTGCCAGAACTTTTTCGACAACCGGGAGTAGTTCGGTTTTGAGCGACTCGTATTGGGCGATGAGATTTAAAAAGGGAACATTCATCAAAACGATTCGAAAGATGAAGCGTGTCGCCCGCAAATAAAGAAAATTTGCACTGGTTTTGCCACAGAGAGGTGAAAGGCGAAAGTGGGACGGCCAGCTTCTTCAACCTAACTTGATAAACCTAAAAACCGCATTTGGAATGGCCGCAAAAGAACGCAAAGAACACAAAAGAAGGCGTTTACGACTGAAAATGATGCACTTTTTCTTTCACTCGGCGGGTGAAAGCAAAAAAGTTGGATGGTTTTGTACTGGAAACGAGGAGTTTTCTCCGCAGTTGAAGCAGATTTGCGCAGATTTAGGGGAACTGATCGTTGCTGGAGTAGATCAGCGGTTATTGCAGCGGTTAACGGACGGTTTCCGAATGATCCGAAAACGGCTTGGAACGTGTGTGGACGGTTTCGGAATGATCTGAAAATGGACTGGAACGTGTGCGGACGGTTTCCGGATGATCCGAAAGTGGCCTGGAACGTGTGTGGACGGTTTCCGGATGATCCGAAAATGGACTGGAACGTGTGCGGACGGTTTCCGGATGATCTGAAAACGGCCTGGAACGTGTGCGGACGGTTTCCGGATGGTCCGAAAATGGACTGGAACGTGTGCGGACGGTGTCCGGATGATCCGAAAGTGACTTGGAACCTTTCCAGTCAGTTTAGTTTTTTTCGAACTGCCGGATTTAGGTTTGATTCGTGTCTATTGGTGTTTGTTCGTGCCGGCTCCTGCGATTTGTCCACACGCTCTGCGGCTCTGTGGCGAACCTTTCCCAGCCGTTTGACACTCATTTTGCCGCCCCGTAACTTCCCTGTTCGATGTTCAAGCTTGTTTCCCATTACCTACCTGCGGGGGATCAACCGCAAGCCATCGCCAAACTTACGGAGGGCGTGATGTCGGGCGACAAACATCAGGTGCTGCTCGGGGTGACCGGTTCAGGAAAAACGTTCTCCATCGCGAACGTTGTCCAGAACGTCAGCAAACCAACGCTCGTCATTTCCCATAACAAAACTCTCGCCGCGCAACTTTACGCGGAGTTTAAAGGATTTTTTCCGGACAACGCTGTTGAATATTTCGTCAGCTATTTTGATTACTATCAACCCGAGGCTTACATCCCGCGCACCGACACGTTCATCGAAAAAGATTCCAGTGTGAACGAGGAGATCGAGCGGATGCGCCTTTCAACGATGGCTTCGCTGCTCACGCGGCGCGATGTGATTGTGGTCGCGAGCGTTTCCTGCATCTACGGCATAAGCAGCAAGGAGGATTACGAATCATTGGTCATTCCGGTCCGGGTCGGGACGGAGGTCGGGCGCGATTATCTCCTCTCGCGCTTTGTTGAATTGCAATACACCCGCAACGATGTCGCCTTTGAGCGTGGACAATTTCGCGTGCGTGGCGATACTGTCGAGATTCGTCCTGCCGGAACGGAAGACGGTGTTCGAATTGAATTCTTCGGAGACGAAATCGAACGCATCACCCGCTTCGATCCATTGACTGGGAATCCCAATGAACCTGTTCAAGCGCTCCTGATTTTTCCCGCGAAACAATTCGTTTCACCTGAAGGCAAAACCAAACGCGCACTCACGGCGATCCGCGAGGAGATGTGTGACCGCATCGCATGGTTTGAAAAAAATGGGAAGCTGCTCGAAGCACAACGCATCAAGATGCGGACAGAATTCGATCTCGAGATGCTGGAAGAAATGGGCTTTTGCTCAGGGATAGAAAATTACTCACGTCATCTTGCGAGTCGTGAGCCCGGTTCCCGTCCCGGCACGTTGCTTGACTTCTTTCCGAAAGATTACCTGCTCGTCGTGGACGAATCGCACGCCACAATTCCGCAGATCGGTGGGATGCATGCCGGGGATCGCGCCCGCAAAACCGTTCTCGTGGAGCATGGCTTCCGCCTGCCGAGCGCGATGGATAATCGTCCGCTCAACTTCGATGAATTCCAATCGCTCCAGGGCCAAACGATTTACGTCAGCGCCACTCCCGGGCCTAAGGAAATGGAGTGGGGCAAAGGCCGTATCGCCGAACAAATCGTGCGACCAACCGGTCTCATCGATCCGAAGATCACAGTCAAACCGCTCAAAGGCCAGATCGACGATCTCATCGAAGAAGCGCGCAAACGTGTGGACAGCAAGGAACGCATTCTTGTCACGACGCTCACGAAACGCACGGCGGAGGAACTGACCGATTACCTGCGCGACGTCGGCATCAACGTTCGTTATCTGCACAGTGAAATTGATGCGATTGAACGCGTCGAAATTCTTCGCGCACTCCGGAAAGGTGAGTTCGATGTTCTGGTTGGAATCAATCTCCTGCGCGAAGGGCTTGATCTGCCCGAAGTATCGCTCGTCGCCATTCTCGATGCCGATAAGGAAGGTTATCTGCGCAGCGCCACAAGCTTGATCCAGACTGCCGGACGCGCCGCGCGTCATTTGAATGGTGAAGTGATTCTCTACGCCGATGTCATGACGCAGAGCATTCAAAAATTTCTCGCCGTCTCCGATTACCGTCGCCAAAAGCAAATCGCCTACAATACAGAACACAACATCACCCCGCGCAGTGTCAGTCGCGCCGTGGAAGACAGCCTCGCCGTTTACCGCAGCACCCGGCACAAAGCGCAACAGGTCGCCGTTCTCAACGACGGCAACTTCGACGTCACCGAAACCCTCCGGGAGCTGGAAGAAGAAATGATCACTGCCGCGAACAATCTTGAGTTCGAAAAAGCCGCGCTCCTCCGCGACCAGATCAAAGAACTCAAACGCGGCTCCGGCGACATCATCGCTGAACCGCCGAAAGAAAAAGTCAGCTACCGCAAAGGCAAACGTCGGACGAGCAAGGTGTAATCTCAAGCCAATCTCATTTCTGGAACGAACGCTTTCTATCGCTTGTGCAAGACGTCGCCTAATTGACTTCGGATGATGCTCTTGCAGAAATAGTCAGAGCCTCCTGACGTCGGCTGCTACGAATAGTAATCACCCCGCGTTCCAAAGAAGAAAACGTTTCATTGAACAGTGCCCCCCAATGGCTTCAAACTGTCGAAAACCTCGCATGCTCGCAGAAAGTAAATTGTTCGGCTCGATCGCACGCGGAATCGCCCGTGGGATTGTCCGGCTTTACTACTGCAAACCCGAGATCTCCGGCCGGGAAAAAATACCCTCGACTGGGCCAATCCTTTTCGTCGCCAATCACGCCAACTCACTGATTGATCCGGCGGTGATCGGCATTACTGCGGATCGCCCGGTCCATTTTCTCGCCAAAGCGCCGCTCTTCCAGATTCCGGTGTTCGGTCGAATCCTGAGGGCTTTGGGAATGTTGCCCGCGTACCGCGGGAGCGATGATCCCTCACAAGTGGGTGGCAACGTGAAATCGCTCGGTGAAGCCGCCGCTTATCTCGAACAAGGCGAAACGGTCGGCATCTTCCCCGAAGGCAAATCGCACGATGCTTTGAAAGTGGACAAAGTTCGCTCCGGGGCCGCCCGCATCGCGCTGCAAGCTTTTCAGCAAGGCGCAACCGATCTTAAAATTGTTCCGCTCGGGATCAATTATGAGCGGAAAGAAAAGTTTCGCAGTTCTATTTGGGTGCGGGTCGGCGACCCAATCTCCCTGGGCGAATGGCGGGAGCGAATTCAGGAAGATGAACGCGCCGCCATGCGCGCGCTCACCGCAGAAGTGGATCGCGGACTAAAACAAGTCGTCATTCATCTCAACGAAGAAAGGTGGGAACCATTCATTGGCGACCTCGAAGCGCTCATCCCCGCGGCCGGAGAAAACAAGCGAAGTCCGATCGCCGCATTGCGTCAACGCAAACGCATTGCTGATGCGGTAAATTACTTTCTTGAGATAGACCGTTCCCGCGCCGAAAGCATCGCCGGAGAAATCAAAACGCATCGTGACCAGTTGAATGCGGCTGGCTTGGACATGCAATCCGACCTGTTCCGGTTGCGTTATGCGAAACTGTTTCTGCGGCAAACCTGGGATTTTTTTCTTCTGTTCATAGGATTCGTGCCGGCGCTGCTCGGGACAATTTGTAATTTTATTCCGTTCGCACTGGTGCGTTTGTTGGGATTGATATTGCCGAAACAGAATCGCAGCACGGTATCACTCGAGCGACTCGGGTTGGGCCTGCCTATCTACGGTGCCTGGCACGTTTATCTTTGGTTCCGATTGGCCGATTATTTCCTGCCATGGGTGGCAACTGCGGCCACCGGGCTGATGCTGCTCTCCGGTGCTTTCGCCTTGAATTATTGGCCGCGTGCGCGCGACCTTTTTAAACTGTGGTTGAGCGAATCGAAACTGTTGTTCCGGAAAAGCGAACTCCAAGGCTTGCGGGAGCGGCATATCGAGCTGCGCGAAAGATTGTCCGGTCTGACCGAGGAATTCCGGCGCGTTCATCCATTGGAAAAACCGGCCAGGGTGATTCCGCTCTGGTGGTGGATTGGGCGCCGTGCCGTTTTTCGCCTGGCCTGCATCGCCATTTCGCTCGCCGCGATTTACTGGACAGCCGGATGGGTTCAGCAGACGAATGTTTCCCTGCTGAAACCGGGCGGCTTGAACTTCGCGCAGATCAGTGCTGCGACCGCCAATCAATACGTCGCGGAAGATGGGAAAAGCCTGGCAGAAATTCTACTTGGTTTGGAAGAACTGGAGCGCAACGCATTGCGGGTTCAGGCAGAACTGGCATCCGGGCAAAGGAATTTTTACACACAGCACGACAATGATGCCATTCGCCAGCTTTTGTTCACCTACTTCAGTTATCGCAACGAGTTGCTGCGGTTGATCTGGAAGTATCAGAATTATGCTTCCGCCGCCGATGATAAACTGCGTTGGGAAACGTTCCTGATCGAGTTGACCGCAGCTTCTGCGCTTTACGAAAGTTCGTTCAAGATCGTGACGCAATTCGCGCAAAGCCCGGAAGCCATTCGTAAACTGAACGAAGCCGAGCCACTCTGGGAAATTCCGGAAGGGGCCTATGACATGATGCGCGCCAACCTGGCGAACGCCAAAATGCGCCGACTCTGGACGGACGCTTTAACCGCCTACGACACAAAGAAAACGGAAGCGGCACAATGGGAACTGTCGCCCTCGCCATTTGAAATTTTTCATCAAACGATCGCGCGCGCTGCCATCGTAAAAGATGGGGTTGAGCAGCTAGGGAAGAACTGGACATTGGATTCCTCGATCGGCAATGCGCAGAAGGTCGGCAAATCTGCGATCTATCGCGGCCAATCTTTCCTGTCCACCTGGGTCGGCGACACCCGCGTTCGTCAGCCGCGCAATGGACAAGCGCTCATTCAACCAGCGGAGTTGAAAGAACTCCGGAGCCAATTGCAACCGGGCGACATTTTGATTGAGCGACAAAACTGGTATCTCTCTCGCGCCTTCATGCCGGGCTACTGGGCGCATACCGCCATCTATGTTGGAACCACTAATGACCTGGTGAAGCTCGGTTTGGATAAAGATCCGCGCGTGCAGAAATTCTGGAACCAGTTTTCACAGAAGGATGCCGCCGGAAACGAGTTTGTAATCCTCGAAGCAGTGCCGCGTGGGGTTCGTATGACCACGCTGGAACATTGTATCGGCGTGGCAGATTCCGCGGCGGTGTTGCGTCCGAAAATTTCGCTGGAGAAACTTCCGGAGATGATCGCGCAAGCCTTTGTGCATGTCGGCAAGCCTTACGATTTCGAATTCGATTTCTTCAGCACTGATAAACTCGTTTGCACGGAGTTGGTTTATCGTTCCTGTGGCAACGCCATCCATTTGCCGCTCGTCGAAGTGCTCGGTCGCAAGACGCTGCCGCCAACTGAGATCGTCCGGAAGTTCGTCAACGAACGGGGCAGTACCAATGCAGAGTTACAGTTTGTGGCATTTCTAGATGGGGAAGAATCCGCCGGCAAAGCGCGTTTCCGTGACGAAGCCGCTTTTGCGGAAACGATTCATCGTCCATCGCTGACGTGGCTGCAGAAGTAATAATGTGCTGCCGGCATCTTGTTGGCAGAAAGTTCTCGGACCGCGAAAGGTCGAGCCGGTCTGAAAATGGGGTGGCACGACTCTAAGACAGCGGTTGGAGTGCGAGCTGTTCACATTTCTCCGCCGCGTTATGGCACGCTTCAGCCGAACGCTGGCATTGTTCGTAGTCGTGTTTGGCGCATTCATCACGGCAGGCGACACAAATCTCGACGCAAAGTTCACAGACCTTTTGGGCAAAATCGGAACTGTGCGCGAGGAAATGAATTGTGAGCGCGCAGATGTTGGCAGTGTCGCGACAAAGTTGAATGCAGCGGCGCAGTTCGGTGACTTCTTCTCCTGCGAGCGAAACGGCCGCGCAATGTTCCACTTCCAGTTGTGCTTCAATGCATTTCTCGATGCATATCTGAATGGCGAGGTCCCGATACATACAACTACCATCGCGCAATGGCTGTGCGGGTCAATCGGTGGACTTGCTGAAATTCACGGTTTTGCTCGTTTTCGTTTTTACGCTACTGTTGAGTCGGGTATGAACTCCTTGGAAGAAACCGCGCGGGCTTTGGTTGCACCAGGAAAAGGTATTCTGGCGGCGGACGAAAGCACTCCCACCATTACCAAACGTTTCAAAAGCATCAACGTCGAGAGCACTGAAGAATACCGGCGGGATTATCGCGCTGCACTCTTCAGCGCGCAGGGACTGGAGGAGTCTATCTCCGGTGTGATCTTGTTTGATGAAACGTTGCGCCAGAAGAATAGGGAGGGTGTGCCAATGCTTCAATTGCTGCAGGAGCAAGGCATCATTCCCGGAATCAAAGTGGATAAAAGCACGAAGCCGCTCGCTTTCTTCCCGGACGAGAAAATCACCGAAGGCCTCGATGATTTGCGCGATCGCTTGAATGAATATCGGGAGCTTGGCGCGAAGTTTACCAAATGGCGTGCCGTGATAACCATAGGCGCGAATATCCCGACCGAGTTTTGCATCAAGGCGAATGCGCATGCGCTGGCGCGTTACGCCGCGTTAAGCCAGGAGGCTGGATTAGTTCCGATCGTTGAACCGGAAGTGTTGATGAACGGCGATCATTCCATCGAACGTTGTTACTCTGTCACAGAATTGACGTTGAAGCTGGTCTTCGAAGAGTTGTTCCAGCATCGAGTTGTGCTTGAGCAGATGTTGCTCAAGGCGAGCATGGTGATCTCCGGCAAGGATGCTCCCGCGCAATCTTCCGCGAGTGCGGTGGCCGAACGCACGATCGCCTGTCTCAAACACACTGTGCCCGCAGCCGTGCCAGGAATCGTGTTTCTCTCCGGCGGACAAAGCGATGTGCGCGCAACGGAAAATCTGAATGAAATGAATCGGATCGATGGTGTGCCGTGGCAATTGAGTTTTTCCTATGGCCGCGCCCTTCAGTCGCCCGCACTCAATGCGTGGGGAGGTTCTCCTGCAAACGTTGGCTCCGCGCAGAAGGCGTTACTGCACCGAGCGAAGTGCAATTCGGCGGCGCGCTTCGGGAAGTATTCTTCCGGGATGGAGTAAGAGAAATCCTGCAAGCGTCTGTGCGTTGAATTCCGAAGTTCTCTCCGGGAAACGGATTACGATTATGAGTAAGAGAGATACGAAACAGTTCCCACGTTTTCGACAATTCGTAACAAGATTGTAACGGTCTCCTTCTTGTGTTGGCACGGGGCGCTGGTAAAAGTTCCTTTGTGAAGCAGAGAATCCTAATAGTGGATGACGAACCTGATGTGGTTGAATTGGTGAAGTTCAACCTCACCCAGGCCGGCTTCGCGGTCGAGACAGCCGAGGATGGCTCCGAGGCTTTGCTCAAGGCACGCAGCCTTGCGCCTGACCTGATCCTGCTCGATGTCATGATCCCGGAACTGGATGGCCTGGAAGTCTGCAAACTACTCAGGAACGATTCCAAAACTGCCGGCATCCCCATTTTTATGCTCACGGCGAAAGCTGCTGAGATCGATCGTGTTCTCGGTTTGGAGTTGGGCGCGGATGATTATATCACCAAACCATTCAGCCCCCGCGAACTGGTGCTGCGAATCAGGAAGCGATTGGAACGCGCAGAAGCCCCGGCATCAAACGGCGGAAAACTTTTGTTCGGGGACCTCTCCATAGATGTGACCAAGCATGTGGTCACGGTAAAAAAGAAGCTGGTTGAACTGACGGCAACGGAATTTCGACTTCTTGTGACCCTGATTAAACGGCGCGGCCATGTGCAATCTCGCGATGCATTGCTCCGTGATGTTTGGGAATACGACAAGATGATCGATACCCGCACGGTGGATACGCACATGCGTCGCTTGCGGGAAAAACTGGGGAGTGCCGGTATAAAATACTTGGACACCGTTCGCGGAGTTGGCTATCGGTTTGTGGACAAGTAACCTGGTCTGCCATGCAAAACTGATGTGGTTTTATCTTACTCTACTTTGTCTCGTTGCGCTTGCTCTGCTCCATTTTTGGTGGCGCAAACGGCTTGCGATGGAGCGGGCGAAATTTGAAAAACAACTGGCCGAACTGACAACCAACCAGCAGCGCGCCCTCTCGCAGTTTTCGACTGAACAACAGGTTCTCTTCAACAGCATGGTGGAGGGGGTTTTGTTGCTCGATCAACAGCACCGTATTCGTCTGGCCAACCGCGCTTTTCGTGAGCTGTTTGGTATCCGGGAAGAGGTGCAGGGGAAAACAATCCTCGAAACATTGCGCTCCCATGAAATGGATGACGTGGTGGAACGCGTCGCGGTGGAGGGACATGTGCTTGGGCTTGAGTTGCAGCCGCCGGGGCTTCAGGAATGCGTGTTGCAAGTGAACGCTTCAGCGGTGAACGATGTCCTCGGGAAACAGCAGGGAACCATCCTGGTCTTCCACGATCTGACTCAACTGAAAAAGCTGGAGAGAACGCGCCAGGAGTTTGTGGCCAATGTCAGTCATGAATTGCGCACTCCGCTTTCCTTGATCAAAGGGTATGTCGAAACATTGATTGACGGCGCAAAGAACGATCCGGAACTGGCGACAAAGTTTCTTGGCACCATCGAGAAGCACGCCGATCGCCTCACCTTTTTGATTGAAGATTTGCTCATCATTTCGCAGCTCGAATCCGGGCAGATTGTTTTAAATCAACAACGGGTGAATCTTCACGAGTTGAGCGCACGTGTGCTGGGAGACTTGGCTTCGCGAAAGCAGGAGAAAGGGGTTCAGATCACGAGCGCCATCGGTCCCGATATTTTTGTTCAAGCGGATGCACAGCGTCTTGAACAGGTTCTCTGCAACCTGGTGGATAATGCCATCAAGTACGGCCGACAAAATGGAAGCATCGCTTTGAACGCCAAACAGTTTAACGAAGAACAAATTGTCGTATCTATAAAAGACGATGGTCCGGGAATTCCTCCCGAAGCGCAGGAACGAATCTTCGAACGCTTTTATCGGGTGGACAAAGCGCGTTCCCGCGAGCAGGGGGGAACGGGCCTCGGTTTATCCATCGTGAAACACATTGTGCAATCGCATGGCGGAAGGGTCTGGGTGGAGAGCGATCCCGGCAAAGGAAGTACGTTTTATTTTTCATTGCCGAAAACTCAATCATGCCCCGGAGCGCGGCTGTGTCCGAAGGATCAACCGCAGCAGGTACGGCATTGATTTCAGCCTTTAGATTTCCAAAAACGCTCAATCCCATGTTGCGAGGATCGCTGTGCGGCTTCAGGCATATTGGTTATTCATTGTGCCTGGAACTGAACGCTACGCCCTGAGAGGTGCTTCGAATTTCCGTCCTTCACGAATGCGCAAACCGCGGTTGGCATCGGCACGTTCGAAACGCATGATGAATTGTTTATCCGGTTGTTCGCGTTCCATCTGCTGACAGAAGTTTAACGCCGCAATGCTGCTGGAGAATGCGTAGGCCTCGTCTGGCTGGCAACTCCACCCCTTGTCGCCAGTGTAAAATTCCCCCGATCGGACTTCCTGGATAAAAATTTTCACCGGCTGTAAATATAGCGTAATTTTGCGCATTCGTCTGACAAAATTATCTCCGTTTTAGAGTGAGTTGGTAATGGGGAAAACCCCGCATTGCGAGGTGTGTTCATGAGGGTGAAGTTGGTTGTGAAGAGGTATCGCGTCTCGCCCCAAACCGGTCTGACAAAAATGTCCTGGCGCGCTTCCTGAAGATTTTTATGAAGAGCCTGAATTGCCAACGTGCCCACGATTGCCTCTGGATGACGGCTTTTGCCTTATGCTTTTTGGCGCTCACACTTGTTGCTCAAGATGTAACTGAACCCAACTCTGACACCACGGCGGGTGCTGGCACAGAGAAATTGCCAGCCACTGAAACAAAGATCGATCCCGCAGCCAAAGCTTTGCTGGACGGCATGGAACAGGCCTACGCAAATCTAAAAACGGCAGAGTTCTCTGGAACGGTCAAAGTAAACGTGGATATCCCAAATGAAGGACATCAAACCAACCAGCAGTTTACCAGCAGTTTCAGCGCGCCAAATAAATTTAGACACCAGGTCAAGGATGGCCTTCTTCTGGCTTCTAACGGTGGCGAAGTTTATATCTTCAACGAGGAGGCTAATTCCTATCTCAGTCTTGATATTCCCACTCGAAAAGTGGAGATGCGCAGCCTGCCGATAATTGTGCCGCAAGTGTTGCAATCGCAAAACCCATCGTTGCTCTTTGCTATCAGTAAGAATGGGTTCAGAGAGGTGGCTGAGGGTTTTAGTGAGATTCAAAAAGGCCCTGATGTTGCGCTGGACGGAAAGAGTTTTTCTGAGCTGACCTTTTGCTCGGACGAACAGGAAAGTGAGTTGCGCGTGTTGGTGGATCCGGAAACCCATCTGATCCGACGTTTCACCGTTGATTTCAAGCCTGCCCTTTTCAAAGGCGGCATCACAAATGTGGAAAACGCAGAGGTCGTGGTGGACTACACGAAAGTGAATGCCAAAGCCGGTTTTCCGGAAACTTACTTTGCGTGGACTCCGCCGGAAGGAGCGTTCAACGTGCGGGAAGCAGCCGGCGCGGCGCGGCCTGAGAAACCGCAGAGCAATTTGCAGGGAGTGCCCGCGCCGAATTTCCGACTCAATACTTTGGATGGCAGGAACGTTTCTCTTTCTCAGTTCAAAGGAAAAGTGGTGGTTCTTGATTTCTGGGCGACATGGTCGCCGCCCTCTCCAAAGTTGCTGTCCGTCATGGCGGACCTGAACGAGCAGGCGAATGATGTGCGAGTTCTGACCATCAATCTTGAAGAGGATAAAGATAAAGTGGAAACATTTGTGGAATTGAAACACATCCGGATTCCTGTGTTGTTGGATGATGATGGCAGCGTCTCAAAGTCCTACGAAGTGAAAACTATCCCGCAAACGGTGATCATTGGCAAAGACGGCATCGTGCAGAAAGTATTTGCCGGTGATTCCTCCAAGCGCGATCAGGAGATTGAAAAGGCGATCCACGAGGCGCGGTCCAGGAAATGAAGTGAGTCGGCCTCTGGAAAAGGAGCCAGACCCGGATTCGGAGCGTTCGTTTCATCGCTTTCTTGCTCATGGGATAGCCTTCCTTTAGCTTGGACGCATGACGCGATTTGCAGTAGCGCTTGCGAGTGCCCTGCTTGCGGGCAGCCTTCTTTTGGGAGGATGCCTGCCCGCCTCTCGTGCCCTCAATGAACAGGAAGATTCGAACTATCTGAATGGCCGTGCTCGGGTTAGCAGTCTCGATTATAGGGGAGCCATTGAGGAATTTGAAAAAGCGATCGCAAACAACCCCAACTCTTCATCGGCACATCTGGAGTTGGCGCTCCTTCATGAAGAACAGATGCATGATTATGCGGCGGCAATTTATCACTACGAAAAACATCTAAAGCTCCGTCCCAAATCGGAATACGCGGAGCGCGCCAAAGAACGCATCAAATCATGCAAGATGGACTTGGTGAAAACGGAGGTGCTTGGGCCGGTCAATCAGGGGATGCAACGGGAACTGGAACGGTTGGCGAACGAAAACATTGCCTTGAAGCAACGGATCGAAACACTGGAATCGCAGTTAAATGCACGTCAGGCTGCCGCAGTCCAGGCGGTCAGGCAGGCGACTCCAGTCCCGCAGCCCCAAACGCAGGCAGTCGCTCAGCCCCAGGCAGTTGCAGAACCCAGACCTTCTGCGGCTTCAACCGTCCTGGAATCTCCTCGTCAAACTAGTGCGCCCCAACGCGCAGCGCAGAATCCGCGTGTTCACATTGTGAAATCGGGTGAAAAGTTAACGACTATTGCCCGTGACTATGGAGTGGATCTTAATCGCTTGATGCAGGCCAATCCGGGAGTGAGCCCCACGCGCTTGCAAATCGGACAAAGCCTCAAAATTCCCTGATCATGCGGCATCGGATCATTCTTTTTGTGGTTGCCACATTCTGGGTGACGATGATTTGCCTGCTGTGGCGCTCTGAATATGGCGATCAGGAAGTCGGCTCTTCTGTTCCAGTTGAAAACGTCTGGGAAAGAGTTCTGACCGCGCCGGACGATTCTTCTCTCGATATTTTTCTTAATCGCAAAAAAATCGGTTATTGCCGATGGACGCCAAACGTCGGTGAGGATGCCACTACCAGTGGTCGTGTTTCGTCCGATGAGTATCAACCCGAAGGGATCGTTAAGCGGGTGAGCGACTACACCCTGGAGCTCGAAGGAAACGTAAATCTCCAATCGCTCACCAACAATCTGCGTTTCGAGCTCACGATGCGATTTGCAACCAACCACAACTGGGAAACTTTTCGGCTGCACGTCAGTATGCGTCCCCACTTTTGGGAGGTATCCGCGAATCGTTCTGACGAGGAATTGCGCCTGGTCGTGAATGACGAAAGCGGTCTTTGGGAACACGACTTTCCTTTCGCCGACCTGCAGAATCCGGAAAAGCTCGTTCAGGAGTTTGGTGGCCCAGTGGCTTTGGCCCTGTTCAGGGGCATGGGATTGCGTGCGCCGGCGGGTTCTGAATCGAAGATGTCCCTTGGAATAAACTGGGAAGCGCGCAATGACTGGATGCGCTTCGGTCATTCCCGGGTCCGGGTTTATCGGCTCGAAGCCAAGCTTTTGGACAAGTTAAAAATCTTTGTGTTTGTTAGCCGGGTTGGAGAGATTCTCTGGGTGCATCTGCCTGGCGAAGTGGTGTTGAGCAACAATGCCTTTGAACACTTTTGATGGCCGAATCCAATGATCGAACTCAATCATCTCGTTAAAAGGTTTGGCAGTCTTACTGCCGTTGACGACATCTGTTTAACAGTGCCGCAAGGGGAGTTCTTTGCTGTTCTCGGGCCGAACGCTGCTGGAAAAACCACCACGATCAAGATCATTGCCGGTTTGCTTAAGCCGACTTCGGGCACGGCGAAAGTGGCAGGATTCGATATTCTAACCCAGGCCTTCGAAGCCAAACGCCGACTCGCCTATGTGCCGGATTTCCCGTTTCTCTATGATAAGTTGACCCCTTGGGAGTTTTTACGATTCATGGGCCAGCTCTTCCGGATGAGCGAAGGCGACATTCAAAAATCCACTCGCGATCTAATTCCGCGCTTCAATCTCGAAGCATTCCTCAGCAAGCCCATCGAAGGTCTTTCACACGGAACCCGGCAACGTGTTGCGATTGTGGCAGCGCTCATGCATAACCCGGAAGTGTTTGTGATTGATGAACCGATGGTTGGTTTGGATCCGCACCACTCGCGCGTTGTGAAAGATGTTTTGAAGGAACGTTCACTCAATGGCATGACAGTTTTTCTTTCCACGCATCAGCTTAGCGTTGCCGAAGAAGTGGCTGATCGAATCGGAATCATTCATCAAGGTAAACTGGCTGCGATTGGAACCCCGGAAGAACTGCGCAAACAAAGTGGCGTTAGTGGTGCTTTGGAGGAAGCTTTCCTGGCAATCACCGCCGAAGAGCGTGCGCCCCAGGAGACTCCGGTCCTGCCAGGTTGAATGCGCATCCAAACAAAAAAACCATCCGATCACTCGGCTGGTTTTCTGAAAACTGGAATTGTTAGTTAGTTTGGCGAGAAGGGAGACTGGCCACTACCGAGGTTTGGCTCCACGTAAATCACCGGACCTGGAACTGGAATGGGCGGTGTAAAACCACCTTCTACATCGAACGGAGGAATTGGCAGGGTGACATTCGGTGGCGTTGGGCGGACACCTTCGTCAGGAGACCAGGATTGGCCTGTATTGATAACGGCCGTCTGGATTTGACCTTGAGAGTTGGCTCCAGAACCGAGCAAGGTGCCGTTAACGCTTCTAACAGTTAGTTTGTTGCCATTTGGTCCAGAGAGGTATTCGATATCAAACTCAGTTCCGCGGATTCCCGTGACACCATTCGGCGTTTTGATCTGGTACTTCGAAGCAGCAGCCAATTTCTTGACGTTGCCGAGAATACGACCGGATTTTAGATAAAGTTCTGTATCGGTGACGGTTTCACTGCCGGTGTCGGTTGCAAGTGCTTTGTTCAGGCCGAAGACGGTATCAGGCGTGATACGGATGACAGAGTTATTGATGAACAGATCCACAGTGGATTCAGGCCCTGTTTCAATCACGCTGCCAGTCTGTAGCACATCATTCACTCTCAAATTGTGCCATGACCCGTTTTCCGAGTATTTCGCGGTGCCCCGAACGGCTCGAACTTTCGCTGAGACATTTTTTGGCTGAGCCTGCAGGTTTAAAACAGATGCCGCCAAAAGGGCTAGCGCAAAAACCGCAAATTTTGTAGGAATTGCAAATGCTTTCATAAAAGAGACTGGCTATAAACCAGCGCTCCTAAGACTAGATTTTCGGTGCTAATTGTCAATTTTATTATCCCTTGCGGAAGGACGGGGAAAAACCGGCTAATTGAGCCTCCCGCAAGCGCTGTCAATTTCCACAATTCCGAACGATAGCGACATCCAAAGCCTGACTTCTGTTGACGTAGGTGCATTCAGCGACTTCAGAAGCCGGTTTGTTTGAGGCGGGCTCTCAATTGGACCCACCGACCCACCATCGGACGTCGGAAGGTCACTCGGCCGGAGTCGCCGACCCACCATCGGACGTTGGAAGGTCGCTCGGCCGGAGTCGCCGACCCACCATCGGACGTTGGAAGGTCACTCGGTCGGAGTCACCGACCCACCATTGGACGTTGGAAGGTCACTCGGTCGGAGTCGCCGACCTACCATCTGACGTCGGAAGGCCACTCGGTCGGAGTCACCCACCCACCATCGGACGTCGAAAGGTCACTCGGTCGGAAGCGCAGACAGGCCCGCGCAACGGCATGCGAACGCTTTGGATGATTGTAAGTGGCTGTTTTAAAGGCGGAACGGTTTTATAATGGGGAACCCGAAGGACATTGCCGAGATTAGAATTGGGAGTATGAATAAGATTAAGAGGGCTAACTGAGGTTTTCCTGCGCAAATCTCCCTTTGACACCCGGTGGCTCGGTTGGCAGTGTTCCGCTCTATTTTATGGCAGAACTAGTCGGAAACCTTTTAGTCGCTCAATCGGGCGGTCCAACCGCTGTTATCAACGCAAGTGTCGCCGGTGTCATCCAGGAGGCTGGCAAACACGAATGCATTGAAGAGATTTACGGTGGGTTGAATGGCATTCTCGGCATTCTCAATGAAGAACTCATTGATTTGAATGATGAAAAGGCCAAGACGGTCGAAGGTTTGAAATACACTCCCGCCGCTGCTCTTGGCACTTGCCGCTATAAGATCGATTTCAAGAAGAAGCCCGAACGCGCCGCCCAGGACATGAATCGCCTGTTTGAAGTCTTCCAGGCGCACAATATCCGCTATTTCTTCTATGTTGGCGGTAATGATTCGCAGGACACCGCTCACAAGATTCACGAAGAAGCAGTCAAACGTGATTGGGAGATGCGCGTTATGGGGGTTCCCAAAACGATAGATAACGATCTTCCCCACACCGATCACTGCCCCGGCTTCGGGTCCGTCGCTAAATACAATGCGACCACCGTGATGGAGATTGCCGATGACGTCAGCAGTATGGCGACCGACGACGGCGCCTGTTGTATTGTCGAAGTGATGGGGCGCGGCGCAGGTTGGATCGCTGCCAGTTCCATTTTGGCGCGCCGCCTGCCGGATGACGCTCCGCACCTCATCCTGATGCCGGAGATTCCTTACAACGAAGAGGCGTTCCTCGCACGGGTGAAGGAAACGGTGGATAAACTAAAGTATTGCGTGGTAGTCGTCGGTGAGGGCTTGAAAAACCCGGACGGCACTGAGTTTTCCGCCGATACGCATCGCATGGATGCCTTTGGTCATCCTGTTCTGGCCGGTGCCGCGGATCGTCTGGCGGAAATCGTCACTGGTAAATTGAACACCAAGACCCGCACCGTGAAGCTCGGTTATGCGCAACGTTGTGCTGCTCATTATGCCAGCGCCACCGACGCCCTGGAAGCGGCCGCTTGCGGCGAAACTGCCGTTCGCGCCGCTGTGAACGAAGAGAAATCCGGCTACATGGTCAAAATCGTTCGTCTGCAAAACAATCCTTACCGCTGGACCACCGGCCTGCAACCTCTCGGCGACATCGCCAATGTTGAAAATCTGATTCCACGCGATTGGTTGAGCGAAGATGGCTTCACGCCGAACGAAAAGTTCATCGAATACTGCCGCCCGTTGATCGAAGGCGAAGTGCATGTTCCGACCGAAGGCGGTCTGCCAAAATATGTCGTGCTCGAAAAGTATCCGCTCCAGAAAAAGCTGCCTCTGCGCGAATAAATTATTTTTACTTTTGAATGCTGAGTTTCTTCAAAGAGCGCCGACGCCGAAAATTGATTTCCCAACCGTTTCCGGAGATCTGGCGTCAGATTCTTCAGAAACGGTTTCCTTTATTTCAGCGTCTGCCCGAAAGCGATCGGCAGGAACTGGAAGGCCACATCCAAATCTTTCTCGCCGAAAAAACATTTGAAGGTTGCGGCGGCCTTACGTTGACGGATGACATGAGAGTTTCCGTTGCCGCTCAGGCCTGCTTGCTTCTGCTGGGGCGTGAAACGGAGTGCTATCCTGAATTGCAGTCCATTCTGATTTATCCAAGCACCTATTCAGCAAAGACCACCGAGCATTCGCAGTCTGGAATTGTTACTGAAAGTCAGAGTCATCGATTAGGCGAATCGTGGCAGGGCGGAGCAGTCGTGCTGGCGTGGGATTCGATTGCGGGAGGAGCGATCAATATTAGCGATGGTCAAAACGTGGTGTTGCACGAGTTCGCCCATCAACTGGACCAGCAGGATGGTCGCGCCGATGGAACACCGCTCCTTCACTCAGACGGTTCGCTGCATGAGCGGCGCAACCGTTACCTGGCGTGGACTAAAGTGCTTGGCCGCGAATACGTGGAACTCCAGGGCAAAGCTCGCAAGAATCAAAAGACGGTCATGGATCATTACGGAGCCACTCATCCTGCTGAATTCTTTGCCGTTGCCACGGAATGCTTTTTCGAAAAGCCCCGGCAGATGAACGCCAAACACCCGGATCTTTACGAGGAATTGAAAAAGTTCTACCGGCAGGATCCGCTCACGTGGCCAGCAGCGGAGAGAGTTTAAGGTTTAAGGGTTCGAAGTTCAAAGTTGGGAAAGCCATGTGAACCTTAAACCTGAAACTTTGAACCTTTCTTAGTTCTTCTCCTTGAAGACGACATCGATGGCCAGGCCGGCGGCCAGAAGCAGCACTGAAGCCGCCTTGCCAAGGCTCGGGTCACTTAACGAGATAACATAGTTGTCCGCGGAGGTGAAAAGCTCTTTGCCAATCCCAGCCCACTTCTTGGTGACGGTGCCGAGTTCGCGGCCATCAGTTGCAATAAACTTGAAGTTCCATCCTTTCCAATCACCTTTCACTTCCGCGATTTGCTGGTTGTTCGGATCGAACACGTTGAACCCGCCGCCAAGCGAAAAGAGTTTGCTTTGAAAATGACCGAAGGCTTCCCCGTTCGCTCCGACGATGCGCACCTTCCTGCTGAATGCGAAACCGCGATGAATAGAGAATTGGGGCGGTTCATTCTCGTTCTCGTAAATGTTTACAGTCGTTGGCAGTAGTTTCTTATTAACAAGGAGTCGGAGAATCTTAGCCCAACCCGGCGGCTGTTCTTTGGCGATACCAATCTTCGCCTGGGTCTCAGGATCCAGGATATCGTAGGTATCGGTTAGTTTCAGGAGGGCAGCATGTTCTTTGATGAAGTAGGTTTGTCGATTCAGCAGCATAGTGTTGGTTCCCAGTGGAAATTCGAGTATTTCCATCCAGTTACCTTTGGTCAAACCCGAAAAACGATGTCGTTGCCATGATTTTCCAGCACGAGAAGCTTGCCAGTCCAATTTTAGTGAGGCTTACTTTGCTCGTTTTGAAGGTGGTATACTGCAAATGAATTCCGAACTCCTCGCAAAAGCTAAATCGCTCGGTTTCTCCGATCGGCAAATCGCTCATTTAACCGGCACGACTGAAGATGCCATTCGCGCTGAACGAAAAAGCATCGGACTCATCCCGAGCTATCGCCTCGTGGATACCTGCGCCGGCGAGTTCGAGGCTTACACACCTTACTTCTATTCCACCTACGACCGTGGCGATGACGAAACGAAACCATCCGACAAGAAGAAGATCATGATTCTTGGCGGCGGCCCGAACCGTATCGGGCAGGGAATCGAGTTTGATTATTGCTGTGTCCACGCTGCTTTCGCCCTGAAGGAAGATGGTTTCGAAACGTTGATGGTGAATTCCAACCCGGAAACCGTCTCCACCGATTACGACACCAGCGACAAACTTTTCTTTGAACCCCTCACCCTCGAGGACGTTCTCCACATCTACGAACGCGAAAAGTGCTGGGGCGCCATCGCTCAGTTCGGCGGTCAAACACCGCTCAACCTCGCCCTCGGCCTCCAGAAGAACGGCGTGAACATCATCGGCACATCGCCGCAGAGCATCGAGATGGCGGAAGATCGCAAGATGTTTGCGGCAATGCTCGACAAGCTGAACATCCCGCAACCACCCAATGGCCTTGCCACCAATGAAGTGGAAGCGCTCGCCGTTTCCAAACGCATCGGCTACCCGGTCCTGGTGCGTCCTTCCTTCGTGCTCGGCGGCCGTGCGATGCAGATCGTTTATTCCGATTCCGAATTGCAGCACTACATGCGCTTCGCAGTTGAAGCTTCCCCGGAACGTCCCGTTCTCGTGGATAAATTCCTGGAAGACGCCACCGAAGTGGATGTCGATTGCATCACCGATGTCGGTCAATTCGAAGATCCCAAAGAGGGAACAATTGTCGTCGGTGGAATGCTGGAGCATATCGAGTTTGCCGGTGTTCATTCCGGCGATGCGGCGATGGTTCTGCCTGCGCACACGTTGACGAAAGACGTTATCGACACCATTCGCGAATACACCCACGCGATGGCGCGTGAATTGAAGGTGATTGGTTTGATGAACGTGCAATACGCCGTCAAAGGCGACACTGTTTATGTGCTCGAAGTAAATCCGCGCGCTTCCCGCACCGTTCCGTTTGTGAGCAAGGCGATTGGGGTTCCTCTCGCGAAACTCGCCGCCAAACTGATGGCTGGGAAAACGTTGAAAGAACTCGGGTTCACCGAGGAAATCTGGCCCAAGTACTGGGCGGTCAAGGAATCCGTTTTCCCGTTCAACAAGTTTCATGGCCAGGATATTTTGTTGTCGCCCGAGATGCGTTCCACCGGCGAAGTAATGGGCCTGGATGCTGACCTCGGCATCGCCTACGCCAAATCACAGATGGCCGCCAACGCTCCACTACCTCTTGCCGGGAGTATTTTCATCAGCGTCAGCGACAATGACAAAGATGAAGTTGCGCAAGTGGCCAAAGAGTTCAGTGATCTCGGCTTTCATCTCATTTCCACCAGCGGCACTGCAGCCGTTTTGGAAAAGGCCGGATTGAAAGTGCAAAAGATCTTCAAACTCGCTGAAGGTCGTCCGAACGCCGTTGATCTTCTCAAGAACCGCGAGATTCACCTCGTCATCAATACTCCATCAGGCCAAAGCCCGCGTGCTGACGAAGTGAAAATCCGCACCACTGCAGTTTACACCGGCACACCCATCATGACGACCATGAGTGGCGCCAAAGCCGCTGTCCTCGGAATCGCTGCCTTGAAGAAAAGCGGTTACTCCGTGAAGACCATCCAGGAATATCACTGAGTGTAAGTTGCATGGTTGAATCGTTGCATAGTTGCATGGGGCGACAGTCGCAATGCGTCCGTCTCTGTATACTGAAAACTGAATACGGCCCTATTTCCTCGGCGTCCCCGGAGCTTCTGTGCGTTCGAGCTTCGCGCGGCTCCACCATTCATTTGCGCGCTCGGGGTTATAGGCAGGATTAGCTTGTGGCATCTGCGCGTTCACGGAATGACGCCACTGCGCGAGCGCGGTCTGTAGTTCAGTCTTTTTGCGCGGGTTATGAGTCGCAAGATTCTGTGCCTCGCTGATGTCATGTCGCAAGTTGTAAAGCTCCAGTTCTCCGGAATCAAAAAACTCGATCAATTTCCAGTCACCGCTCCGAATCGCTCCCGCGGGGCGGCTGTGATGATAATGCGGATAATGCCAGAAAAGATTTTCACGTTTCAATTTGGCGGAAGGATTCTTCAGCACCGATAACAAGCTGGTGCCATCGAGTGACTGATTCTTTGTCTCTGGAATCTTTGCTGCGTCCAAAAAGGTGGGGTAAAAATCGGTGGTGATCGTTGGAACCGAATTGGACGAGCCCGCTTTCACGGTCCCTGGCCAACGCACAATCAGTGGCACCCGAATCCCACCTTCGTAGAGTGAACCTTTTTCATCCCTCAACGGACGATTCATTGTCCCAGGCCAGCCACCAACTTCCCGTTCCAAACCACCATTCTCTGACGTAAAGATAAACAACGTATTCTCAATTAACCCCGCGCGTTCCAACGAATTTCTCACCGCACCGACCATGCTGTCCAATTCCTCAAGAAGCCCCGCATAAGTCGGGTGACACGAATAGCCGGGCGCCGTCGGCTTTTGCTCATATTTCTTTTGCAGTTCCGGTGTGGTCGTCAGCGGAATGTGAACGGCGTAAGGGCTGATCTGTAGAAAGAACGGTTCTCCGTGGTTTTGTTCGATGAATCTGTCCGCCAATTCGCCCAGGTAAGCACAGGCACGTTTACTGGTTGTTCCGCGTGGTTGTTGTCGGGTTGCTGAAATTTCGTGCCCCGTGAATTCAAACACAGTTTCAAATCCAAATCGCTCCGGTCCAAAATCTTTTCCACCTAAATGCCATTTGCCAAAATACCCCGTCTTGTAACCCGCATCGCGCAAACGTTGCGCGACGCTGATCGTGTTGGTCGGCAGATGAAGCGCGTTTGGCGGTTCAACCAATTTCTCGAACGGCCGCCAATGCCCGGGAATATGCGCCGTCATTCCCAAACGAGCCGGAGATTGTCCGGCCATAATACTGGCGCGAGTCGGCGAACAGACTGCTGCTGCCGCATAAAAATCGGTGAACCGCATTCCCTGCCCGGCAAGCCGATCGATGTTCGGCGTCTCGTTAAAAGTATTCCCGTAACAACCCAGGTCGGCCCAGCCCAGATCATCCGCCAGGATGAGAACAATGTTTGGCTGACCTTTGCGGCTCGCTGCATTTGCGCAAAAAGAGAACAACAGAATGCCGCAGAGAAGGGCGCGCAGGGTGAGATTCATTTTGTGAGAGTGCCGTCTGTAAAAACCTGAGCCAACCAAAAAAGCTTCCCGATGATTTGCTGTTTATAGGAAGGATTTCGAACTATTGCTCGCCGCACCTAAAGAAGCGGTGTTGGTGTTCGATTCTGAAAAGAGAGTTCACGGAGAGTGATAAGCGTGTTTATGAACTTTGCGATCACACCAAAGATCCCGACGAGAATGTGAACATCGCCAATCTGCCCGCAAACAAAAAGCGTGGTTGCGAGTCTCATCAAGGAACTTCAGGTCGGTTGGCGCGGAGCCTTGCCGAAGAAATAATCCTTAATCCGGCAGTTGGAGGAGCTTGAAAAGTAGGTAAGTTCTTTATTTGATGGGGTTTGAACCCGCAAATAGCTTCAGTGGCGGTTCACCCTGGAGGTGACAAGAGGCCGTGTGGTTTGCGGGCAGATGCGAAAGCTTCATCCGGGCGAATTGTCGAAAAATAAGGGGTTTTTCACTTTAGGTCGCCGAAAACGTGGACAACACAGTGTGTTGCCCACTTTGAAACTGCAGCAACGGCGACCACACAGTGTGTTGTCCACTTTAAAACTGCAGCAACGACGACCGCACAGTGTGTTGTCCACTTTGAAACTGCAGCAACGACGTCCACACAGTGTGTTGTC
>JACDHS010000087.1 GCA_013820875.1 Verrucomicrobiota bacterium
TGAAGTGACCCGGAAAGCCGGATACGGGAAATCCGTCCGTCCGGTTTGATGAGGGGTGGAGTTGGCCTAAACGAAACTGACAACTACGG
This sequence comes from Verrucomicrobiota bacterium, assembly GCA_013820875.1. Lineage (GTDB taxonomy): Bacteria > Verrucomicrobiota > Verrucomicrobiia > Limisphaerales > JACDHS01 > JACDHS01. Next base: position 90 of record JACDHS010000087.1, read on the forward strand.
TCCGTTTAATTCGTGAAACCAACTCTGCCTACTCTACCTATGTCATTCCCTCGTGGAAAATCTGTCAATGCTGCGAGGGAAGGGGCCAACCTACCTACTTTTTCGTTCCGTTTTGGACACCTGGTTGGCCAACCCACCTACTTTTTCGTTCTGTTTTGACGGCAAGTTGGCCAACCAGGGTTCTAAAACAGAACGAAAAAATGGATAAACAGCCCGTTTTCCTTACTTTTGGGTATTCTCGCGGGAATTTCGGGTGGAAAAGGGCCAATTTTCTCTTCGGCTCTCAAACGCAGCATATCGACACGCTGCATCGTTTGAGATAACTCAGCCCTTTTACACCCGCTCGGGGGTATCAGTAGCAGTATCGAGATACACCCAGAGAGAAGGGTTGGCGTGATTGAAGAGGGTGAGCTATGAAACGCATGCGCAAGATTCCGCCAGGTCTTGGACTAGACCGCCACTCGGTCAGTAACTCTATAGTTCCCAGGCTATCAAATGAGGGACTTCAGTCCTGAGTCGCACTCCGGCTAAGCAAAAAAATACAATTGCCAGTTGCGGCATGTCGCACTTTCAGTAAAACATAACGAAATTTTTCGTCAGAAGGCGAAGTAACGGTAAGCTAGATAGAACGATGAGCGCAGAAAACGGCCAAAAACAACTGGGTCTTCCGCAGAAGCAAGGCCTCTACGATCCGCAGTTTGAACACGACGCATGCGGCGTCGGTTTTATTGCGCATCTTAAAGGTAAAAAGTCGCATCAGATCATTAAGGATGGCCTTCAGATTTTGCTGAACCTTGATCATCGTGGAGCGTGTGGCTGTGAAGCAAATACCGGCGATGGCGCGGGTATTCTGATTCAATTGCCAGACAAATTTTTCAGGAAAGTCACTGCTGGCACCGAAATCAATCTTCCCGCCTTCGGTCATTACGGAACCGGTGTCATATATTTGCCGCAAAATGCGGATGAACGCGCCAACGCGGAAAAGATTCTTGAGAAGGTCGTTGTCGAGGAAGGCCAAACCGTTCTCGGCTGGCGGACGGTGCCGACTGATAATTCTTCTCTCGGCGATACCGCCAAAGCTGCGGAACCGGTCATGCGCCAGATTTTCATTGGGCGCAGTGCTTCAGTGAAGGACGATTTGGCATTCGAACGGAAGCTGTACGTCATTCGCAAGCGTGCCGAGAACGCGATTCGCTATGGAACCGTGGCGGGTGGTGAATTTTTCTATATTCCGAGCCTTTCCTACCGGACGATGGTTTACAAAGGGCTGCTCATGCCCGTCCAGGTGGATCAATACTTTCCGGATTTGCGCGATCCTGATATGGACAGTGCCCTGGCGCTCGTTCACTCGCGTTTCAGCACGAACACCTTTCCTACCTGGGAACGTTCGCATCCGTATCGGTTCATTGCTCATAACGGGGAAATCAACACCCTGCGCGGCAATATCAACTGGATGCATGCCCGCCAGGCGATGTTTGAATCGGAATTGTTCGGAGACGACATCAAGAAGATCCTTCCCGGTGTCAACTCGGACGGTAGCGATTCAGCCATTTTCGATAACTGCCTGGAGTTGCTCGTTCTTTCCGGTCGTTCATTGCCGCATGCAATGATGATGATGATCCCGGAACCGTGGACCAACCACGAGTCGATGAGTGATGAGTTGAAGGCATTTTACGAATTTCATTCCTGCCTGATGGAACCATGGGACGGCCCGGCTTCAGTCGCGTTTACCGATGGTTTCCAGATTGGCGCATGCCTGGATCGTAACGGGCTGCGTCCGTCGCGTTATTACGTCACCAAGGATGATCTCGTGATCATGGCCTCCGAAGTGGGTGTGCTGGATATTGAACCCGAACGGGTGTTGCTCAAAGGCCGTTTGCAGCCGGGGCGCATGTTCTTCATCAACACAGCGGAAGGCCGCATTGTCGCCGATGAAGAAATCAAAGACGCCATGGCGAAGGAGCATCCCTATCGCGAATGGATCGACAAGAATATGGTCGAACTGGCGCACGTTCCCGAAGCGCCGCATCTGCCTGAGCCGGATCACGACACTGTTCTGCAACGTCAGCAGGCATTCGGCTATACGTTTGAAGATCTGCGCATCCTGATGATGCCGATGGCGATGAATGGTGTTGAGGCCATTGGTTCCATGGGGACTGACACGCCGCTGGCAGTTCTGTCGGACAAGCCGCAACTGCTTTACAATTATTTCAAGCAACTCTTCGCGCAGGTCACCAATCCGCCGATTGATTGTATTCGTGAAGAGATTGTTACTTCTGCGGAGACGACCATTGGTTCAGAGCGAAATCTGCTCGCGCCCGTGCCGGAGAGTGCGCACCTGATTGAGCTCAAGTCGCCGATTCTGACCAATGAAGAATTTGCGAAGTTGAAACACATTGATCATCGCGGTTTCAAATCGGTCATCCTTCCGACGCTGTTTCCAGCGAACGAAGGCGCTGCTGGTTTGGAAAAGGCGTTGCAGGATATTTTCGTAAAGGCGAGCGAGGCGGTTAAGGAAGGAACGAACATCATCATCCTTTCGGATCGCGGCGTTGATAAAGAATCTGCACCGATTCCCGCGTTGCTGGCGGTTTCCGGTTTGCACCATCATTTGATTCGGGAAGGCACGCGCACGCGTGTTGGACTGGTGCTCGAATCCGGTGAACCGCGCGAAGTGCATCATTTCTCGTTGTTGATTGGTTTTGGCTGCGGAGCGATCAATCCATATCTCGCGTTCGAAACTTTGGACGACATGATTCGCCAGGGTTTATTGCGGGACATCAAGCACAAGGAAGCTTGCAAGAATTTTGCCAAAGCGGCGGTGAAAGGAGTTGTTAAGGTTATTTCCAAAATGGGGATTTCCACGATCCAAAGTTATCGCGGGGCACAAATCTTTGAAGCCGTCGGCGTTAAACAAGAGGTGGTTGATAAATACTTCACCTGGACGGCTACGCGGATCGAAGGCATTGGCATGGACCAAATTGCCGAAGAAGTTTTGATCCGCCATCGTCACGCATTCCCGGATCGCGCCGTGAATGGTCACACGCTCGACGCTGGCGGCCAGTATCAATGGCGTGCTGAAGGCGAAGTGCATTTGTTCAGTCCGCAGACGGTGCACAAGCTTCAACAGGCTTGCCGCAATGGCTCCTATAAGGTTTTTAAAGAATATTCCGCGCTCGTAAACGATCAGTTGAAGAAACATTACACGTTGCGTGGTTTGCTCGAGATCAAGCCAGGGACTTCGATTCCCATTGAAGAGGTCGAGTCGGTTGAAAACATTTTGAAGCGCTTCAAGACAGGCGCGATGTCCTACGGTTCCATCAGCAAGGAAGCGCACGAGGCATTGGCCATCGCGATGAACCGCGTTGGCGGCAAGTCCAATACCGGTGAAGGCGGTGAAGATTTGGAGCGTTATACCTGGACCAACGAGCAGGGGGATTCAAAGAACTCTGCCATCAAGCAGGTTGCCTCCGGTCGTTTCGGTGTGACGAGCCTTTATCTGACCAATGCCAGGGAAATTCAGATCAAGATGGCACAGGGCGCCAAGCCGGGAGAAGGTGGTCAGTTGCCTGGTTTGAAAGTTTATCCGTGGATCGCGAAGACGCGCCATTCCACACCGGGTGTCGGACTTATTTCGCCGCCGCCGCACCACGACATTTATTCGATCGAAGATTTGGCGGAGTTGATTCATGACCTGAAGAATTCCAATCGTCGCGCTCGTATCAGCGTCAAGTTGGTCTCTGAAGTGGGTGTTGGGACCGTCGCCGCTGGTGTTGCCAAAGCGCATGCCGATGTGGTGCTGATTTCCGGTTATGACGGTGGCACGGGTGCATCGCCGCAAACCTCAATCAAGCACGCTGGCATTCCATGGGAACTGGGTCTGGCCGAAACGCATCAAACTCTGGTCCTGAATAATCTGCGTAGTCGTATCGTTGTCGAAACCGATGGCCAGTTGAAAACGGGCCGTGACGTGGTGATCGCTGCATTGCTGGGAGCCGAAGAATTCGGCTTTGCCACTGCGCCACTTGTTACCCTTGGTTGTATCATGATGCGCGTTTGCCATCTGAACACCTGTCCGGTCGGTGTTGCGACGCAAGATCCGAAGCTCCGCGAGAAATTCACCGGTGACCCTGCGCATACTGTCAACTTCATGAAGTTCATCGCAGAAGAAGTTCGTGAACTCATGGCAGAGCTTGGGTTCCGCACGTTGAACGAGATGGTTGGTCGCGTGGATCGTCTCGAGCCGAAAAAGGCCATCGAGCATTGGAAAGCCAAAGGGCTGGATTTCACGAACATCCTGTATCAACCCAAGATGGGACCGGAAGTGGGGCGCTATGCACAGATGGAGCAGGATCACGGCCTCGAGAAATCGCTCGATCTTACGACGCTTTTGAAACTTTGCGAACCTGCTATCGAGAGAGGTGAAAAAGTCCGCGCAGAAGTGGGGATCAAAAATGTGAACCGCGTCGTTGGGACCATCGTGGGCAACGAAGTTACTCGCAAACATGGCGCGGAAGGTCTCCCCGAAGACACAATTCAAATCAAATTCAAAGGCTCGGCAGGTCAGAGTCTCGGTGCATTTATGCCGAAAGGTATGACCGCGATTCTTGAAGGCGACGCGAACGATTACCTTGGAAAAGGTCTTTCCGGTGGGAAAATCATTGTATATCCACCACAAGGCTCCAGCTTTGTTCCGGAAGAAAATATCATCACCGGCAACGTGGCGCTCTACGGCGCAACAAGCGGCGAAGTTTACATCCGCGGAATGGCTGGCGAACGCTTCGCAGTGCGCAACTCGGGAGCAACGACAGTCGTCGAAGCAATCGGCGATCATGGTTGCGAGTATATGACTGGCGGGCGCGTGGTGATTCTTGGCGAGACCGGTCGCAACTTCGCTGCTGGTATGTCAGGCGGCATTGCTTATGTGCTGAATGAAAGCGGTGATTTTGAAAAACGTTGCAATCAGCAGATGGTGCTCCTCGAAAAACTGGAAGATGCACAGGAAATTGATGAGGTGCGCAAAATGATTGAGCGCCATGTTGAATTCACCCAGAGCGAGCGCGGAACCAACGTTTTGAAGGATTGGGATAAATACGTCACCAAATTCGTGCGTGTCATTCCGAAAGATTACAAACGCGTTTTGGAGTCCTTGAAGAAAATTGAGCAACTTGGCTTAACTGGCGAAGAAGCAATTATGGCGGCTTTTGAAGAAAACTCGAAAGACGCAGCGCGCGTTGGGGGCGGTTAATTCCACAGCACGCTAAAAACCTGAATTGAACAACCTGAAGTAAAAAAAGAGACGAAATGGGAAAACCCACAGGATTTATTGAGTATCTGCGAGAGCTTCCGCTTGACCGCAAAGCCATTGATCGCATCAAAGATTGGAACGAATTCCACCTCCATATGGAGGAGAAGAAGCTCCGCGAACAAGGGGCGCGCTGCATGGATTGCGGGATTCCGTTTTGCCACACCGGCACTCTTCTGAGTGGAATGGCGACTGGTTGTCCGGTTAACAACCTGATCCCGGAATGGAATGATCTTGTTTATCGCGGCCTTTGGAAGGACGCGCTTGATCGTCTGCATAAGACAAACAATTTTCCGGATTTCACAGGGCGCGTTTGTCCTGCCCCTTGCGAGGGTTCGTGCGTTCTAGGGATTAATTCACCTCCTGTTACGATCAAGAACATTGAGTGTTCGATCGCTGATCATGGCTGGGAAGAAGGATGGATCATTCCAGAACCTCCCAGGTTTCGTACTGGAAAGAAAATTGCCGTAGTCGGTTCCGGTCCGGCTGGATTGTCTGCTGCTGCTCAATTGAACAAGGCAGGTCACACCGTAACTGTTTTCGAACGCGCCGATCGCGCCGGTGGCTTGCTCATGTATGGCATTCCCAACATGAAGCTCGATAAAAAACTGGTCGTGCAACGGCGTTTGGATCAGTTGACGGCGGAAGGCGTTCAGTTCGTTTGTAAGACCGAGATCGGCAAAGATATTTCCTCGCAGCAATTGATGGATGACTTCGACGCAGTTGTTCTTTGCACCGGCGCAACCAAGCCGCGAGATTTGCCAATTGAAGGGCGCAACTTGAAAGGTATCCATTTCGCGATGGAGTTTCTGACCGCGAATACAAAAGCCGTTCTCGATGGGCATACCAACGGTGATTACATTTCTGCTGCTGGAAAAGATGTGATGGTTATCGGTGGCGGTGACACTGGCACAGATTGCGTGGGCACCTCGATGCGCCATGGGTGCAACAGCATCGTTCAGGTGGAAATTCTGCCGAAGCCGCCGATGGATCGTCAGCCGGATAATCCGTGGCCTGAATGGCCAAAGGTTTACCGGATGGATTATGGCCAGGAAGAAGCTGCTGCCGTTTTTGGCGATGATCCGCGTGTTTATCTTACAACTGTGAAGAAATTCATGGGCGACGAGTGCGGCAACGTCAAGGAAGCGCTCACGGTTGAAATCAAGTGGGGCAAGAACGAAAAAGGCCAGTTCGTGCCGACGGAAGTTCCGGGCACAGAAAAGATTCGACCAGTGCAACTCGTCCTGCTTGCGATGGGTTTCCTGGGGCCGGAACAGCCGCTGCTTGAGTCGTTGGGCATCGAACGTGATCCACGCTCAAATGCGAAAGCTGAGCATGGTAAATTCACCACCAGCATTCCAAAGGTATTTGCGGCTGGCGATTGCCGCCGCGGTCAGAGTCTTGTCGTCTGGGCTTTCAATGAAGGTCGTGGTGCGGCCCGCGAATGTGATCGGTTCCTGATGGGCCAAACCGATTTGCCATAACTTATTAGTAAAAGCATTTTCGCAGAGCCGCTCAGCCCGAGCGGCTCTTTTTGTTTTTAAGGTTCGGCGAAATCCCGATTTTAATTTTTCGCATCTGCGCTATGTTGCGCGCCATGAGCTTGTTGCCTTTTAAAGATTTAGCGCCTTACAAACCCCGTAGTTTTGTCCCGGGGAATATTGATTTGGGGGATTGGAACCAACTCGCGCCGCTATTCGATCAATTGGAAAAGGGGGCGTCGGAATGCAAAACGGTTGCTGATTTTGTGCAATGGATTTTGGATGACGGAGAGTTGAGCGCCGCGTTGGACGAGGAATCTTCCAAGCGTTATATCGGGATGACGTGTCATACCGACAGTCCAGAAGCCGAGAAGGCTTACTTGCAATTTGTTGAAACCATTGAGCCGCAACTCAAGCCGCGTCAGTTCAAATTGTCGCAGATTTATCTCCAGCATCCACTCCGGCAGGATCTGCTCCGTGAACAGCCAAAGCGCTTTGAAGTACTCGACCGTAACACTGCGCTTCACGTAGAGCTCTACCGTCCAGAAAATGTTCCTTTGGAAACGGAAGAGGCAAAGCTCAGCCAACAATATCAAAAGCTGAGTGGATCACTCACAGTGACTTTCCGAGGTGAAGAAAAAACGTTGGTGCAAATGGGACGTTATCTTGAAGAGCCGGACCGTGCCTTGCGACAGGAAGCCTGGGAACTGGTGTCAAAACGTCGTTTGCAGGAGAAAGAAAATTTCGAGAACAGTTTTGATGAGTTGCTGAAAATTCGAGAACAGATCGCGCAGAATGCTGGGTTCGACAATTACCGTGATTACGCGTTTCGCCGGTTGGCACGCTTCGATTATACGCCGGAGGACTGCTTCAAGTTCCATGATGCCATCGAAAAGGAAGTGATGCCCGTCCTGCGTCAGCTTCATGCAGAACGCAAGCAGCAACTGGGTTTGGAGAAGTTGCGTCCGTGGGATCTGGCCGTTGATCCGTTGAACCAGCCCGCCCTTAGGCCTTTCGAAAAAGTTGATCAGATGGTTTCAGCAACGCAGAAGGTTTTCGACCAACTGGATGGTGATCTCGCCCAGGGCTTCCAAACAATGCAGAACCTGCATCTACTCGACCTGGACAATCGCAAAGGCAAAGCGCCGGGTGGTTATCAATCCACGCTCAACGAATCACGTGTGCCGTTCATTTTTATGAACGCCATTGGCGTGCAACGGGACATCGAAACAATTCTGCATGAAGCGGGTCATGCGTTTCACGCACTCGCCACCCAGGATGAAGATGTTTATGGCTATCGTCATGCGCCGATTGAATTCTGCGAGGTGGCGTCCATGAGTATGGAATTATTGGGGAATGAGTTCATTGAATCGTTCTATAACTCCGCGGATGCCAAACGCGCTCGCCGGGATCACCTTGAAGGCGTCGTTGAAGTGTTTCCCTGGATTGCCACTGTGGATGCGTTTCAGCATTGGATTTACACACATCCGAAACACACGCGCGACGAGCGGCGGCTGGCGTGGGAGGATTTGATAGAACGTTTCGGTGGCGATTTGGATTGGAGCGGCTACGAAGGATCACGCGGATATATGTGGCACCGTCAACTCCACATCTTTTTACATCCGTTTTACTACGTCGAATATGGCATCGCGCAGCTTGGTGCGCTGCAGATATGGGCCAATTCAAAGCAGAACAAGAGCAAAGCTTTGAACGATTATAAACAAGCGCTCGCCCTGGGTGGTTCCCGGCCATTGCCGGAATTATTCCAGGCAGCTGGTTGCCCGTTCGATTTCAGTCAGAAAACGGTGCAGCCCTTGGTGCGTTTGATCGAATCTGAATTGGCCGCGTTGAAATAGACAAGCTGAAATTCCAATGTCATGGCAGGAAAAGTTAAAGTTTGGGTCACCGGTGCGGGTGGTTTGATTGGAAATCAATTAGTCCAACTCGCACCTCGTTTTGCGTCAGACTATGAAGTGGTTGGGTTAACGAGACGCGAACTGGATTTGACTGATTTCGCTGAGGTGAAACGGTTGTTCAATCAACAAGAGCCACAGCTTGTTATTCACTGTGCTGCCATGAGTAAAAGCCCGGCCTGCCAGGCTCAGCCGAAACTCGCTCAGTTGACCAATGTGGAAGCAACCTGGCATCTCGCCGGACTCGCTTCGGAAATTCCATTCGTATTCTTTTCTACCGACCTGATCTTCGATGGAAGAAAAGGTAATTACGTGGAGACAGATGAACCGAACCCGTTGAGCATCTATGCTGAAACCAAGCTCACGGCAGAGAAGGCCGTTTTGAAGAATCCAAAGCATATCGTTGTGCGCACTTCTTTGAATGCGGGGAAATCGGAAAGCGGTGATCGTGCGTTCAATGAAGAAATGATTAATTCAGTGCGTAACGGCAAAACGCTGCAATTGTTCGTGGATGAGTATCGTTCACCCATACCGGCTGAAGTCACGGCGCAAGCGGTCTGGGAGCTTGTCCAGCAAAACGCCAGCGGGATTTTCCATTTGGCAGGAGCAGAGCGGCTTTCGCGCTTTGAAATTGGCGAGGTATTGGAAAAGTATCTTCCTGAATTGAACGGGAAAATCGTGGCGGGGTCACTACGTGACTATCATGGAGCGCCGCGTCCGCCGGATACATCCTTGAATTGCGCGAAACTCCAGGAATTGCTTCCGTTTCCTTTGCCGGCATTCAGCGAGTGGCTGAAAGGAAACGCATCAAAACTGGTGTGATTCTCAGCCGATGCTTAACACGCCAACAACACCAACTGCATACCGAGGCCGGATCGCGCCATCTCCCACCGGGTATCTGCACCTTGGCCATGCCCGAACCTTTTGGACTGCGCAACAACGCGCAAAAGAGCAGGGCGGAACGCTGGTGTTGCGGATGGAGGATCTGGATGCCGCGCGCTGCAAACCTGAGTTTGTGGATGCGATCTATGAAGATTTGCGCTGGTTCGGCTTTAGCTGGGAGGAGGGGCCGGATTTAAGCGGAGCATTTGCCCTCTACACACAAAGTCAGCGACTTCCGTTCTACCGCGCGGCCTTCGAACAGTTGAAACAGCATGGTTTGGTTTACCCTTGCAAATGTTCCCGCCAGGACGTGATGCGTGCATTGGCAGCACCACACGTTGGGGAAGAAGAACCGGTGTATCCAGGAACCTGCCGTGAGTCAAACAGTCGCGCCGCCGACGTAAAAGAAAAAATCAGTTGGCGTTTTCGCGTTCCTGACGGTGAAGCAATTTTTTTTGAAGATGGGGGATTTGGCGAGCAGAAGTTCATTGCCGGAAAAGACTTTGGCGACTTCGTGATCTGGCGGCATGACGATGTGCCTTCTTATCAACTCTCCGTAGTGGTGGACGATGCCGCCATGCAAATGACAGAAGTCGTGCGCGGTGCGGATTTGTTGATGTCCACCGCGCGCCAAATCCTACTTTACCGAGCTTTGGAATTGCCCGCTCCTGCTTTCTACCATTGCCAGCTTTTGAACGACGAGAATGGCGTCAGGCTTGCGAAAAGAAACGACTGCCTGAGCTTGCGCCACCTCCGCGAAGTCGGTCAGTCGCCGGAACGCCTGAAGGGTGATTGGGACTTTTATTGATTCCAACGACTGCGATAGAAACGGCGCGCCTGGTTCGATGAATCCGGATCAATAAACTCTACCGAACCGCTTTCATTGAGAAGGTTGGTCAGAGTAGTCCACTGAATTAAATTGGTGGAAACGTCGATCGAATATGAGTATCCCGGTTCGCCTTCCATCACAAACCGCAAGGATTGATTCGGAAGAATTTCAATTGAATGCAAAACAGGTTCCGAAGGAGGGATAAGACCGAGAGTTGCAGCGCTGCTCGTCACTCCACCATAAGAGTTACTCACCGCAACAGTATAGCTGCCGATTTTGTCGTTCTGCACGTCGCTCAACGAAAGAATATTGGCGGTGGCGCCGGCAATATTCGTATTCTGAAACTTCCATTGATACGTGAACGGGGCGCTTCCACTGGCCACCACATTGAAAGCGGCCTCGTCACCGTGCCGGACGGCAACGCTTTGCGGTGGCGAGATCAAGACGGGGCCGCTGTTTTGGCCTGAATAACTCCACCGAACAGCGTCTGCAACAACCCGTCGGCCGGTTTCCCCGGTATTATTTTGCAGTCGGACGGAACCATTCGTTCCTGCGACAAATTGTATTCCCCCCGTCAGGAAGCGCCACGATCCAGTATTTGCAAGCTGGTTCACCGGAACTGTGACAGTCCCACCGGAGTGGAACACAATGTATTGCGCGTTGGTGGAACGATCGGATGGCGCCGAAGGGTACCAGACATAAATATCATATTTGCCAGTGGTCGGAAGGTTGGGACGAAACGTGGCCGTTGCTGAAGGCGTTCCTGATGTGGTGACTCCGGCGTGACTGAAGTTTGCGCCGTATTGACCGGCGCCTGTTGCTGTTGTCCACGTGCCTGTGAATACCGCAGCAGGATTGTCCACGATCTGATCGGGAACCGATGACACAAAATTAGCAATGATGTTCCTGTTGTCGGACATCACGATTGTTGCCGGGTTATTCGTTCCAGTTACGTCACCGGACCACCCGCTGAATGTGAAGCCCACCTCGGGATTTGCCGTCAAAGCGACCTCTGCATCCAGAACATAATTTGGCTGGTTTGGAGTGCGGCTAATCACACCTCCGGTCATTGCAGTGCTGTTTAACAAAAAACGGACGAGCAAATTGGCTGAGGAACTGGTGGCAGTGCCCGCGCTGTTATTCACGGTCGCGTGGAAACTGCCCTCATCGGTAACCTGGATGTTTGATTTTGTATAACTGCTGGCGGTTGCACCGGGAATGATGATGTTGTTTTTGTGCCATTGATATACGAGGCTCGCCCCTGTCGCGCCCACCGTGAAAGTGACAGAGGAACCGCCGATGGCCGTTTGACTTTGCGGATGTGTATTGATCACCGGAATCGTCGTAATGTGAACAAATTTAATCGCATCGGCATACATCCGTGCACTACCAGAAAGAACCCCGGAGGATCTCGTGAACGTTAGGGAGGGGGAGTTATTTCCAGAGGTTAAATTCATCCTCCCGAGCAGTTCCCATGTATTGGCGCCCGGCTTCTGGAAAATAGTGGTCGTGCTCGGAAGTCCGCTGCATCCGGTTTGAGCAACCGAAACAATAATATCTTCGGAAACAGATCCGGCCAAACCATGACTCAAGTAAACATCATAGGTGCCTCCTGCAACCGGCAGAGTTGGAATGACCGTGAATGACGGCGTTCCAGAGCTTGCATATCTTGACCCCTGAACCGATGACCCGGATAGCGGGACCGCCGAACTTTTGAGATTCGAATTAGCAAATCCGCTATCCGCATAGAGCGGGGAGGAAGTGAGTGTGCCGTCGGTTTGACGGCTTTCCACGATGACGTCGTTCACCACTCCGGATGGGTTGGTTTTGAACGTCCCATTTGCAGAGGTCGTCTGGTTGTTGGACGCATCTTTGGATTTCACCCGGTAGTTGTAGGTGGTGTTGGGATTCAAACCCGTCAAATGGATGTCTCGAGCCAATTCCAACGTCGTATTTGAAATGGTGCTCCCATAAGCAAGAGTGGTTCCGTATTCCACCAGACTGTCGGCTGGTTCATCGGTGTTCCATGAAACTGTCGCCGTTCGATCGGTCAAACTCTTGATTTGGATGCCGGAAAGGACTGGTCCGGTAGTATCGTTGGTGGTGAGCGTTAAATTCACAGTCCGAATTTGTCCCGCGGCAAGGCTGACAGAATTACTGGAAACAGAATCCACACCGGGATAGGAAACCGTCACCATATAAGTGCCTGGCGTAGTCTCAAAAAAAGCATACTTCCCATGGCCTTCTGTCTTTTGCGTCCGAGATGAAGTGCCCGTCAAAGTGACAGTAGCGTTGTAAACGGCATTGGTTGAACCTTCGAGTGTGATGGTCCCCTTGATGATGCCTTTGGTTGGATTTGTTTTCCATGGAAGCGCCGGCGTGGGAACCCAGGTGGGTTGATAATTGTCCCGGATGTGAGTGAAGGTTGCCGTTTGATTTACCGTGCCGCTGTTGGGAGTGCGGTAGCTATAAAGAACCGAGCCTTTGAACGGTTTGGTTCGAACGTAATTCAACTGCGTCACCGTGTTCTCCTTTGTGTTCAGGTAAGCGCCCGGGCCGACGTAAACCCGGCGAACACCCTGATTGTTGAAGGCGTCTGTTGCCCTGGAATTGAACGTAGCGTTATCGGCCGTGTAAGTCATCGGCATGCAAATATCCAGGCTCCCTTCGTTGTTCCACGCAGCCCAATCTTGAAAACGGTTATCAAAAGCATCAGTCCGACTCGAGAAAACAGAAGCGGAAATGATCAGATTCGGTTTCAACTCCAATAAATCTGCGTTCACCCAGCGCATGAACTCTGTTACCTGTCGGCGTCGCCATGCAGAAAATTGTGGATCCGATGACGTTGGCTGCCCGGTGAATCCAAATTCAGCGTTGTAACGTGCGATCGCCAGATCGTTGTAGCCCGAATCTGCCGCCGGATATCGGACATAATCCCAATGGAATCCATCAATGTTATAGCGACTGACAATGTCCTTCGCCATGGTGTGGTTCCAGGTTTGGGCGTCGGGATTTCCGGGGTCAAGATAATAGCCCTCGCCAATGAAAGTTTGTCCCACGGAATTTTTCATCATCAGATCCGGACGCACGTTCATGACGTGTTTCATATTGTTCGTCGAACCGCTGGAACCGACCAGGAACGTTGGCACCCAGCAATGCACTTCGATTCGCGGATTACTATTGTGACATTGGTTGATGATCTCCTGAAGTGCGTCGTAGCTTGCGGAAAGCGCGGTCGTGCGCGGTTCCAGGTTTGGCGCCTGTGGCATGTAGAAGGCATCTCCGCGCCGACGCATCTGAACCACCACTGCGTTGAAATTGTAGGTGCGGCAACGATTCACAAGGGTCGTTACCTGGCTGGCATCCAAGAATCCAGCCCCCCACGCATCCACCCAAACACCACGAAATTCATCTGTCTGCGCAGCGGATTTAAAAGGAACCAACCAAAAGGTCAAAGCCAACAGAATGACGCAACTGCGCTTAATTAAACAATGAGGCTGCATACTTACTTTATAGCGAAAAAAGTCCGAATCCGACAACCTGATTCTATGATCGGGAGGGGTGTCGAATAAGGCACTCTGACGAACAGGGGGCATCCGAATACTCTATTTATTGTTGGCTGAAGTTCTCACGGGAACGTTGTCACGCCTCACGAAACGAACTGCATCGGCTACCACAACTTTGCCCCGTTCAACGGTGTCATTGGAGACGCTCACAAAACCTTCGCTGCCTGGGCTAAAAGGTTTTGCTTCACAGATGCGGTGCCATTTGTGCCCTCCGGTCGCCTGGTCCACCGCCACGATCTCACTGCCGCCTTCGTATGAAATAAACCAGGGCGCTTCTGTGGATCGATTCTCATGAGGGACATACCAGATGTAAACGTCGTAAAGACCGGGATTCTGGATCAGTGGACGGTAAACAACCGTGGCCGTGATGCTCCCGTTCCCAGTCGTATTCGCACAGAAATAGTCTTCGCCATATAACCCATTTCCTTTCCTGGTATACCACTCCCCGATGAGGCTCACATCGGGGTGATCGTTATCCATGACGAAGTCATTGGGGCTTTCGACCACTTTTGGTGCTTGTTTTGACGGCTTGTTGGCAGAATTCTTTTTTGTCCGGTTGGAACTTTCATCCGAAACCAGTTCTCGCGGTGTACTGCTGGCATCGCCGATTTTTTCTTTCCGAATAGAACGCCACATCCCGCTTGTGTGCAAATCTGTCCTCCAATAGCTGACACCTTTGTAGCCGGTTGGAGACGCTGAATTGGAACAATTGTTGAGTGCGGCAACAAATTCCAAAATTTCTACCGGATCCAGAATTCGATCGCTGTCCGGACTCCAACCTTGTCCAATGGGAGCAATCGGCTTGATTGCTTTTTTAAATTGTGGGGTGAGCGATTTGTGCCAGGCATTCCATTCATCGTTCATCCACTCCACCATTCGGGTTGGCGAGACCTTGATACTTTTCCAGTAAGCCTGTGGCATGACCGCATCGCAGTAGAGGCCAAATTCCTGGTATGGGAAAGAGCGATGAAAGCTGATGATGGGAAAGGGGGCATGCCCCAGAAATTTGTTTGGATATTGCTGTTTGATGCCTTTGCAAAGCTGAACGGCCTTCTGCGGGCCATCTTTCAGATTGTGCGATTCCCATTCTGCTTCAGCATCAATCACAAACCCGTCCGCGCCCAGATCGTAGTTATTTGCGGCCAGGGCGATCTCGCCGGGAACATCTCTGCCGTGCGACCGGGTATAGCCAAATATCTTTAGGCCGGCTGCATGCGCCTCATCCACCAGTTCCTTCGTGAACTGTGGTTTTTCAGTGGGAAACAACTTGGCGCCAGTGCCTGATTTCACCACCACAAAATCAATTCCTGATTTCTTGTAGAATCGCATCAGGCTTGGAATATCCGTGACGCTCTCCACATTCCCACCCAGGCGATTGGTTGCTTGTGAAAGAAAATAGATCCACTGACCTGTCCCCAGATTCTCAGGATCTACATCGTGGTCCATGATAGCGGCTTTGGCTGGAAGAGCGGCAAATATTGCCGACACTGCGCAGATCAGGAGAGTGATTTGTTGTTGTTTCATTGGGATAAGGCGTCAAGTTGTCTGCCATTCAGAGCACAATTTCAAGCTCAAGTTGACAAATGTGTGCTAGGGAAAAGAAGGAAGCTTCCGTTGCAAAGGAGAAATGTGGCAGTCCTTTTCTTTGGATGTGCTATAACCAACAGTATGCTTCCGTGATTACGGCTGCCGATCCGGGGCTCTGCTGGCTATCAAAAATCTTTCGCGCCCGGTGTAATCCCTCACAACCTTTTCCACCTGCCACTGTGCGCGCTCGAAAATTTCTTTCAACGCTGCCGCCTGTCCATCGCCGAACTCCAGCATCACCTTCCCGTCGGCTGCGAGAAACGAACCCGCCTCCTTCGCAAACAGCCGATAGAAATTTAAACCATCCGGGCCGCCATCCAATGCCAGTCGCGGATCGAAATCGCGCACCTCTCGCTCCAAAGTTTCAATCTCTGCCGACGGGATATAAGGCGGGTTTGAAACAATCAGGTTGAATCTGCATTCTTTCGGCAGCCGCGAGAAAGCGTCGCTCTCCAGGAATGTAATTCGTTCCGCTACCCCCAACCTTTCCGCATTCCGTTTCGCCAGCGCCAAAGCTGGTACGGAGACATCCACCGCAAACACGCGCGCCGCCGGACACAGAGTCGCCAGTGCGATGCCGATGCAGCCGCTGCCGGTTGCCAGGTCGAGCGCGAATGGAGCAGGGGAGGTTATGCTCTGCAAAAACAGCCAGGCATGTTCCGCGAGAATTTCCGTTTCCGGTCGTGGGATCAAAACAACTGGGCTGACCTCGATTTCCAATCCGCAGAACGAGGTGGAACCAATGATGTGTTGGAGTGGCTCGCGTTTTCCGCGGCGCTGGATCATTTCCCGCAGTCGGGCAAGTTCCGTCTCGTTCAACTGCTGATCGAAGTTCAAGTAGAGCTTCATCCTCGGCATTTGCAAGACATGGGCAAGGAGCAGTTCCACCTGCAATCGCGGCGATTCAACCCCGCGTTGCGCGAGGAACTCAGTGCTTTTTTGGATGACTTCGACAACCGTCACGTCGCTAACCTATAGGTAACCATTCCAAAAAAGAGACAGGAATTTTTGCCAATACGCCTGGACTGTGAACAGGAGAAGATGTTCCCGGTGATGCTGAGTGTCAGGAACTGAAAAAGAAGATTGAGGAGTTGCTGGCGAGGTGATTGTGCCAGGTTCCTCAATGTTTACGGACAAAAACTAAGCGTCGGATATGGCGAGCGAAGGCATTCCTACTGAATGCTCAATTGGGCTGGAGCCGCGCTTCAAGGGGCGCCGATTCAAAATAACCGGATTCATTGTGTCGCACGCTTTCAAAATCGCCAGGCAATGTTCGTAGAGGGTTCCGTTGAAGAGATTGGCGTCGGTGAATGAAAGAACGCTCTTCAACTGCGTGCGATAGTCGAGCCAGAGTTCGGCCTGGTTTACGAGTGAGAGTAGGTATTCGAGGCGGATGTTGTCGTTAACAGCTCGGAGGCGTTTGAAGGGGAGTTTCTTTCGGGTGCGAGCCTGCACCACTGAAAGCAGAGATTTCTGCGCTCTCTCGAACAACTCTTCAGGACAGACGGTATGTTTCATGCGCCTCATTGTGGCAGGTTTCGACCACTTGCGAATAGAGTTGCGTCCTGAATGATGATTCAGGGAAACGGACAAAGTTGGTTCGTTCTAAACTACTTGAGGTGGCAGGTACTTAGTGCGACAGGGGTCAGGGTAAGTCAGATAGCAAGTCCAAAAAGTCGGTGGTGCTCCTGGATGGCGTAACGATCGGTCATGCCGGAGAGATAGTCACAGATCGCGCGATGCCACCCTTCCTTGCGAGCGCGTTTCCGGATTCGTTCACCAATCTGTTCGGGATGTTTCAGGTAGTAATTGAACAGCTCTTCCAACATGCGAACAGCGCGCGTGTTAGGTTCGTGAACCACTGGATTGTAATAAAGATTTTCGTAAAGGTAATCGCGCAACTCCAAATTGAGTTCGCGACGGCGCGCGCTGTAGCGGACCAATGGCTTTGGTTGCAGTCGCACATCATCCACGGATTTCACTTTGGCATCCGCAAGGTGCTCTTCTGTCGTCGTGACGACATCCTTGACGTGTCCATCAATCAAACAACGGATGATGAAATAGCGCCGGCTTTCGTCCGGCAAATCGCCATGTTCTTTCTTTATGCGCTTGCTGGCTTCAGACCATAGCCGGACATCTTTGCACAGTTTTTTCTCTGAAAGCAGGCTGGCATCGAGTCCGTCATCCAGGTCGTGGCTGTAGTAGGTAATTTCATCCGCGAGATTGGCCACTTGTGCTTCGAGGGAAGACGACTTCGCGTCGAAACCTTTGCGTTTGCTGGGATGATCGTAGGCGGTGTAATGCTTGATCAAACCTTCGCGAACTTCCCACGTGAGATTCAGTCCCTTGAACTTGGGATATTTCTGTTCCAACTCTTCAACAATTCGCAGGCTCTGCCGATTATGCTCGAACCCGTCGTGTTTCTTCATCAACCGGTTCAGAACCATTTCCCCCTTGTGACCGAAAGGGGAGTGCCCGAGGTCGTGGGCGAGTGCAATTGTTTCCGCGAGATCTTCGTTGATACGCAGGGCGCGGGCGATGTTGCGGGTAATCGCGGCGACTTCCATCGTGTGCGTCAGACGAGTGCGAAGATGATCGCCGGAACCATTCAGAAAAACCTGGGTTTTATATTCCAAACGGCGAAACGCGCGCGAATGGATGACGCGATCCCGATCCCTTTGATACTGCGTGCGCCATTCCGGCGGTTCTTCCTTGAACACTCGACCGCGAGTGTCCGCGCTGAATTGGGCGTAGGAGGCGAGGTTGGCGCGCTCGCGTTGTTCAAGTTCTACTCGGATGCAAGGCATGATGTAAATGGAGTTTTAAGACGAACATCCAACTCAGGGAGTCAGCAGTTCCTGCACTGAAACACCACGCAATTCAAACAGCCGGCGAATCGTGTCTTCAATAAGATTGTTCGGGCAGGAAGCACCGGCTGTAACGCCCACGGTGATCTTTCCACTCGGCAGCCAATTCTCTGTTTCGACTTCCTCTTGCACATGTTGGTTGTAATGGCGGATCAATTTGTCTGACGACATCATTGCGGCATTTTTGATGAAGTAAGTCGGCAATTGCGATTCACCCATTTCCGCCAGGTGCGATGTGTTGGAAGAATTGTAACCACCGATCACCAACAGCAAATCCATCGGTTCACGGAGAAGCTTCTGCAAAGCATCCTGACGATCCTGCGTAGCCCCGCAGATTGTATCGAAGAAACGGAAATGTTGGGGTAGGGCTTCGGTTCCATGCTTCTGCTCCATCGCATTTCGGAACCGGCGCTGAACCTCTTCCGTTTCACCCCGCAGCATCGTGGTTTGATTCGCCACACCCACAGCCTGCAAGTGAATATCCGGGTCGAAGCCGGGCGAGTAGGCGCCTTTCAACTTCTCCAGAAACTCTCCTTTGTTTCCGCCGTTGAGGATGTAGTTACAAACGTAATCGGTTTCATCCAGGTTAAAGACCACGAGATAATGTCCGGTTCCGTAGGCAGTCGCCTGCGAGGTGGTGGCTTTGGTCTCCTCGTGCTTGGCCTTCCCATGAATGATGCTGGTGACGCTTTCCTTGGAATACTGGCGCACGCGTTTCCAAACACTCATCACATCGCCGCACGTTGTATCCACCAGTTCGCACCCTTTTTCGTGGAGTTTCTTCCGGGTGGCGACCTCCGTGCCAAACGCTGGAATGATCACCACATCTTCAGCTTTCAAGAGCGCGATGTCCTCTTCCGTTGGCTTGGCGGAAATTGTGGTGATTCCCATGTTTCGGATTTGATCGTTCACCTCCGGGTTGTGAATTATTTCGCCAAGCAGATAAATCTTTCGGGGTTCTGGAAAAACTTTCCGCGCCGCGTAAGCAAGATCAATGGCGCGTTCCACCCCGTAGCAGAAGCCAAATTCCTTGGCCAATTTCACGGTTAGCAAACCATCCGCCGAGAGCACATGGCCCTTGGCGCGGATGCGATCAATCATTTCACTGCGATAATGAGAGAGCACCTGAGCCTGGACAGCTTCCATGACATCGGGACGGCGGAGATTGATTTTCTGCGGAGGCGCCACTGGCGCTGGTGTTGACATATCGGTTCCACTTTAGCACGACGGTTTCAAGCGTCTAGTCGAGAATCCGCCCTTTAAATTTGGAGGACAGGACGCTTTTTTTACTTTCTTACAGAAAAGACATTGCGCAGATGGAAACTTGTGTAATTATCACTCGCCCGGTGTCGGAGCGTAGCTCAGCCTGGTAGAGCACTTGCTTTGGGAGCAAGACGTCGCAGGTTCGAATCCTGTCGCTCCGACCATCTTTTTTTCGTCCTTCCCCTTTCTCCTATTCTCATTCTATTCCGAAGTGTTCATCGCTTCTCGCGCGAATGGATGCGGTGAACTTCATAGCCCTGTTCATACAACAAAAAAGGCGTCCCGAAGGACGCCTCTGAAAAACGGAAACCTTTGATGGTCGAACCCGCTTCCCCATTCAACCCTGCAACGATTCAACCTATGTAACTAAAATCATTCCTTTGGCTCTGCAGCTGGGACTTCTTCGATGTTGGCATTCTTGACCAGGAAATCGACGACCTTTTGGATCAGCGCCTGTTGGAACAATTCATCCACACGATTGTTCTTCTGCAAGTCTTTGATCACCTGGTCCATGCTGACTTGATTCTCCATTGCGATCTGCTGAACACGCGGGATCACGTCACTTTGATCGGCTTTAATCCCTTCTTTTTCAGCGATTTTGCCGAAGACAAAGTTTGCTTTCACACGTTCCCTGGCGGCGACGCTGGCAGAGGCGACAATCTGGTCTTTCTGCGCTTCGAGCACTTCGCCCGGCGTGCCGCGTCGCTGGTTATCGTTCACAAGATTGTAAACAATCGCCCGTGTCTCCCGCAGGACGATGGTTTCCGGCAGGTCAGTTTGAATTTTGTCGAGCAGAGTCCTCACGATCTGTTCGCGCACTGCATTTTCCTGTTTCATCTTGAGCTCGTTCTCCAGGTCGGTCCGAACGCCTACATTCAACGCCTCAAGATTTTCAGCGCCATACGATTTGGCAAACTCATCGTTCAACTCAGGCAACACCTTTTCCTTCGCCTCCACCACTTCGACTTCATAGACCCCTTTTTTGCCCTGGAGTTGTGGGGTCACAAAATCATCGGGAAAATCAACATTCACCGTTCGCTTGTCGCCAGCTTTTGCGCCGGTGAGTTGATCTGCGAAACCGGGGATGAACGATCCCTTATCCATATTGACCCAAAAATTCTTTTGGCCGGTAAGACCCCGCGCGGCCGGTGCAATGTCGGTGATCGGAACGCCATCCACCGTGCCGGTGTAATTCACCACCGCGACATCACCTTCTTTCAGTTCACGGTCAACCGTTTCGAATTTGGTCTGGCGTTCGCGCAACATCATCAGCGCCTTGTTGACATCCGCATCTGTCACCCTGCCGATCTGGCGTTGGGCCGGAATACCTTTGTAATCAGGCAGATCAAATTGAGGGGCGACTTCGATCGTCGCCAGAAACTGGTAAGGTTCCTCGCGGGAGAAAGAGACCTCTTCGACTTCCGGGTTGCCGACGACGATGAGCTTATGATCGCGCAAAGCCTGTTGGTAGCTTTCGTTGGTCAGCTTATTTTTGACATCTTCATCAATGTCTCGTGCAAAACGTTTCGCGACCATATTAATGGGCGATTTACCCGGACGAAACCCGGGCAGGGACGCTTTGCGCTGGAAAGATTTGGTCACCGTTTCGTAAGTTTCCTTGACCTTTTCAGTCGGCACTTCCACCCGGAGCATTTTTTTGCACGGGCCTAAATTTTCTACCGTAACGTTCACATCAGCCTTTCATGTGGCGCGCTATTTTGCGCGCCTGAGTTGTTTCGACGGGAATGTCCCGCAAACGAGTCGCAAAAGCTATGTTTGGAAAAATAGGGAGTCAAGTCTCGCTTCCAGAAGGTTGGCTGTATTTCCAACCCGGTGGTCAAGTTGGTCTGGGGCTCTGGATTGTGGTGTATGAAGTTCAGCCAGGTCTTGGACTGCGATAGTCCTGTGCCGCTTTCGTTGGGGTGAAACAGGGATACTGGAAAACCGGGATACGTCTTAACCTGGCCCCCGCCCGATTACATGGAGCCGGAGATCGAACCCGAGAAGGTTTTGGCGGCAAGCCCGACACCCCTCTGCAATCTCTGTCGGCGGTCGTTGAAACTGCTCGAAGAAAGACTCAGTATTGGGTTTCATGCACGTCCAGACGGAAAAGGTGTGAAATATTCGGGCTAGTGGAATTTTTCGCCATTTTCCATCATCTGCAGGAATTGATCAAATCGCTTCGACCTGGTTTCAGGTTTTTTGGCCGTCGCCAGCCTGTAGGATATTGCGTATCGGTTGATCTTGTTCAGGGTATCAAAAAACTTTTTGGCGTCTGGATTGCTCTCCAGTGCGGCAATGAAATCAGCAGGAATCTCCATCTCACCTTGTGGGGCATAGGCGGAATTCCATCTCCCGTCTGACTTGGCGGCTTGAACTTGGTGCAAGCCCGCCTCTTCCATTCGCCCTTCCGCGATGAGCCTCTCAACATGCTCTCGATTCCGCTTAGACCAGTTGCTGCTCTTCTTTCTGGGTGTGATTCGCTGTAGGTAGGCTTCATTGTTTAACGACTTCTTTACTCCGTCGATCCAACCCCAACGAAGCGATTCAATCACCACCTCTTCCCAAGTAACGCTTGTCATCCGAGAGTCCTTCTTGAATATCTTCACCCACAATTCGCTTTCTGTAGCATGATTGCGTTTGAGCCAGCTGAATAGTTTGTCAGGTGTTTCGAATGCAACAATGCGATTGGCGTCAGGTTCAGGCATTTCGTTGGGAATTTCTTAGCATAACGAGCGTGAGCCACCGCCGGCCTGTGACTCAAGAATAAATACAAGCGCGTTACCGGTGGTTGGCTCGACGCATTGGTTCGGCCATTGTGTGCTCATGCTTTCCGCTGAACGCGACCACGTAACCACAACAACACACACCCAAGGAACGATGCACCGAGACCTGAAATAAACGCGAGCATAGCGGCACCTCCGCGCTCTCGTGCAGCGCTGTAGCGCTCCTCAATCAACCGTGCAAACGAATAGCCGCGAACTTGAGGTGGCTCTTGGTAATCAGGCGACTGCCTCAACTGCTCGAAATCGCGCTGCATGCCGCGGCTATACTCCATGCCCATAGCTGCGCTGTGAATGTCGCCGTATGCGATAAATGCCACAGTTAATCCGAGAACGACCTGGCACCAAAGTATTGCTGTGATGATTTTCAAAGGCGTGAAGTGGCCGAACGTCAGCGTGAGCCACCGCAGGCCTTTGACTCAAGATCAAAAGAGAAAGCGCAACCGGCGGTTGGCTCGACGCTCTGGTTGAACGAAGTCGCTGTGCGGCGGGGGAAGGGAGATATGCGGCTGCGCCGGGGGTTGGGTGATTGATGATTCATTTCCTCTGTTCTTTTCTCCAGACTAATTGACCGCAGGCCAGCACATGAGCTGAACCTGCGATCAACAATAACCGTTAATCAACAGAGACCATGCATATAAAAAAAGTTCCCCGCACGCCATCCTTAAAACTTTCGCCGATGATTTAAAACTCCTGTCCATTGGAGCGCGCACCGAGCAGGCTTACTACGCCTGCGTCCGTCAACTCAGCGAGTTCTACGGCAAATCACCCGACCTGATCACGACTGAAGAGATTCGCCAGTATTGCATCCATCTCAAGATCCATAAAAAGGTAGCGCGCCACCCTCGTCTTCATCAGGAGGTGCGACTCAGGACTGAAAGTCCGTCATGGTGCGCCTGAAAGGGTGCGTGTTGAGAGCGGTGAAAGTCCGCTTTTCGAGGTCTGAGAGATGACCGAAGGGTACGGAACCTTAACTGCGATATGGAGACATATGGTGGAGAGCAAAGGG
>JACDHS010000088.1 GCA_013820875.1 Verrucomicrobiota bacterium
TGTGGCATGTGCCGGTGATTATCGCAGTCCTTCAGACCGCTTGTTAATCTGCGGGGTTTACCCAGCCCGCGTGGGCTGGGCTGAGGAATGGCCGCACCTTTGGTGCTTAGGACCAGAAGACAACAGCGGGTCGACAACCCTTTCGCGGCTCGGGAGACTTTTTTGACGAGGGCGAGCATATCCGGAAATTACTTTTGGCAATCGCTATAGTTTGCGGACGACTTTGCCGACCGCGTTCGATGGACCCAACAGGGGGGGGGAAAGCAAACTATGTGTCTGAAAGCCGGATATGACCTTCGCCCCTTCGCTGGCCAGCCGGTGATCATCACTGGCTACCGCCTGCAGGAAACCTCCCGATGACGCTAAACGGCCTCTCTGTTACGCTTGCAAGATGGGCGTTTTCAGGCTCCAGATCTTTGTAAACGTAAGAATGCGAGCAAGTTCACCTAAAAACGGCAGTTAAACCGCGAATCGCAGGCGGTCAAAAAACTACACTATCGAAAAATAAGGGGTTTTCTGCTTAGAGACGCCCGGAACGTGGGCTGGACGGTCTCAAGCCCACTTCAGGATCATCCGAAAACCGCCTGGATGGTCTCAAGCCCACTTCCAGATCATCCGGAAACCGTCTGGATGGTCTCAAGCCCACTTCCGGATCATCCGGAAACCGTCTGGACGGTCTCAAGCCCACTTCCAGATCATCCGGAAACCGTCTGGATGGTCTCAAGTCCACTTCCGGATCATCCGAAAACCGTCTGGATGGTCTCAAGCCCACTTCCGGATCATCCGGAAACCGCCTGGACGGTCTCAAGCCCACTTCCGGATCATCCGAAAACCGCCTGGATGGTCTCCAGCCCACGTTCCGGATGATCTTAAAACCACAGGATAGTGCGCCAAGGGAAAGTTGAACCTATGGCTGAAACGGGTGGTTTAGTAAATATTTAGTAAAATAATATGTGGTTCTTCGCTATTTTCAGGCAGTTACTTAAATTAGGATTGCCGGTTAGACGGGATCTGAGGTTCTCCTCGCACCCCATCCGCCCGTCCCGGTCTGGAGAAGTGCTTGCTTTAGCAAACCGGTTATGAGCAATTCTCTGTCTATGGGGATTCCCTCCAATGCAGTGACGCTGACGCCGGAACAAGTTGCTGAGTTAAATCGCAACCTTTCCCGGATGCGGCATGATATCAACAATCATCTCTCTTTGATTATTGCCGCTGCTGAATTACTCCGGTTTAAACCGGAAATGCGGGAGAAAATGGCGGTCACACTGTCAGAGCAAGCTCCACGCATCACCAGCGAAATTACGAAATTTTCAGCGGAATTCGAAAAAACCTTCGGGATCACGCGGGAGTAATTTCAAAAAACAGTTCAACCTAAATCCGGCAGTTCAATATCGCGGATTTCTAATCCGCTTGCCGTCGGGACTGCTCAGTGCGTTCGGC
This sequence comes from Verrucomicrobiota bacterium, assembly GCA_013820875.1. GTDB lineage: Bacteria > Verrucomicrobiota > Verrucomicrobiia > Limisphaerales > JACDHS01 > JACDHS01. The sequence goes on from JACDHS010000088.1 coordinate 1,441, forward strand.
ATGTTTAACCGTTTTGCAAGGGATTGCCTAAAGGAATGCGCTGTGAAAGTGTTTGGAGAATCGCTTATAGCGGCTAAACTTTCGGGCCGGTTACGACGAACTTTTCTCGGTATTTATACAATTTGACACGCTGCTTGGCACTCAGATAGGTTCTCATGCGACTTCGATCGGCCAAAACAGGCTGGGCGAATGTCAGAACAACAAAGGTTTTCATGAGTGAAGCAACGTTGAGCGCCCCCCCTACTGAAGGAGCGCCGAAGGTTTCGAAGGTTTCAGAAGCAATCATCCGCATAGCGGGTAATTCCCAGGACGGAATTCAAGCAATTGGTGGCTTTTTGGCTCGTCTAGCCGGCCGCAGCGAACAGGAGGTCATGACGTTCATGACGATTCCTTCCACCATCTCCGGTGGTCCCTCCATCTTCCAGGTGCGCATCGGTTCGGGCGACGTGCTCAGCGCCGGGGATGAAGCAGATGTGCTGCTCGCGTTTTATCAGCACTCCTATGAAGGACACCTTTCTTCGCTGAAACCAGGCGGCATCGTTCTCTACGACTCCGACCACGTCCAGCCGAATCCGGAATTTCAGAAGCTCTATCATCATGTCGCAGTGCCGATCACCAGTCGCACAGTTGAAGCCCTCGGCGGAACAGCCAAGGACAAAGGCAAGAACGTCTTCTCGCTCGGTTTGATCGCCAAGATGTTCGACCTGAACGTGTCGAAGCTCGAGAAACTGATCATGGAACGTTTTGCCGGCAAAGATGAAAGCATCGCGAAAAATGCGCTGATGGCATTTCACACGGGCTACGGATCTTCTGTTGGCAACCTGATCGAGACGTTCCAATTTGTCGAAAGTCAGAAAAAATCCGGGCAACAAGTCGTGATGAACGGCAACGAAGCGCTCGCTTATGGCTTGATCGCCGCCGGGGTTCGTTTCGGGGCTGGTTACCCCATTACTCCATGGACTGACATCATGGAATTGCTTCGCCGCGAATTGCCAAAATACGGTGGCGCCTTCATTCAGTGCGAAGATGAAATCGCTTCCATTTCCATGGCCATCGGCGCGGGCTACGCAGGGCGCGTGGCTGTGACCGGTTCCAGCGGTCCTGGTATTTCTTTAAAGACAGAAGCGCTCGGCTGGGCAGTGATGGCCGAGATGCCGCTCATCGTCGTGGATGTCCAACGCGGTGGTCCTTCCACCGGGATGCCGACCAACGTGGAACAATCTGACCTGAACATTGCCTGCTTCGGCGGACACGGTGATTCACCACGCGTCGTGATTGCACCGACCAATGTCGAAGATTGCTTCTATATGGCAATCGAAGCGGTGAACATCGCCCGCAAATACAGCGTGCCGGTCATCATTTTGACCGATCAATCCATTGGATCCCGGATCGAAGCGTTCGAAGAACCGAACCTGGAAAAGCTTTGCCAGGACATTTCGCCGGATTTAACGCCGGTAGCGGATCACAAGCCTTACGATCTGGCGGCAGAAAACGGCGTGACACGCCATGTTGCCCCTGGAACCCGCATCGCCAGCGGCAAATATCCAGTCGTCACTGGTCTCGAACACGACGAACTCGGCCATCCGACAGGCTCACCAAAATTGCACACGCAAATGGTGGCCAAACGCCGTAACAAATTGAAAGCGCTCGCGAGTGAGATTCCGACGCCGAAGATTTATGGTCCGCCGGAAGGGAATATTCTCCTCGTCGGCTGGGGTTCAACCGAAGGTCCAATCCGCGAAGCGGTGGACCGCGCTCGTGCTGCGGGCGACAGTGTTTCCTCACTGCACATCAAACATATTTTCCCGCTGCCAAACGGCCTGCAAAATATTTTTGCAGGGTTCAATCACGTCTTTGTCGTTGAGATGAATGACGAAAGTCTCTACGGCTACGGGCAACTCGGCGCCCTGCTCCGCGCCCGGTATTGTGATCCGAAGATCAAAGGAGTCACCAAGACCGACGGACTCACGTTCAAAGTGCGCGAAATTTTGGAACACGCGAAGTCGAGCATCGCGGCGGGCATTCGCAAGCTGTGACCGCGCGATCTGAAGATTGAAATCAACCAACTGAAATTTTTCTTATGAGTTCTGTTTCACTGCCATTTGAAATTCTCCCGCGCACGGGAAATTTGAATACCACTCCGGTGGCGCCGATTGCGGATGCCGATCGCCTGGGGTTAACCAAGAAACAAGTTGCCGCGGATCATCCGACCTGGTGTCCGGGTTGCGGAGATTTCTCGGTGCTCGCGCTCTATTTTAAACTGATCGAGAAACGCAAAATCTGGCACGAAAAGATCACCACCGTCGCCGGCATCGGTTGCTCCAGCCGGTTTCCTTACTTCGTCCAGGCCCACGGTGCGCATTATATTCATGGCCGCGCCCTTCCATTCGCCAGTGGCGTTTCCCTGACCCGCCCTGACCTTCATGTGTTCACATTCGGTGGTGACGGCGATGCCTTCTCAATCGGCGGCAATCACGTTAACCACACCGCCCGTAAAAACATCAAGATGACCTATGTCATCATGGACAACTGGGTTTACGGCCTGACCAAGAAACAAACGTCTCCGACTTCACCGATTGGTTTCAAAAGCAAAACCGATCTCGGTGGCGCGCTGGATCAGCCGATCAACCCGATGAAGCAACTCATCTCGGCTGGGGCAACGTTCGTCGCCCGCGCGAGTGCCGCGAACATTCCGCACCTGTTGCAAATGATGGAAGCCGCCATGGATCACGACGGCTTCAGCGTCATCGAATGCTTGAGCGAATGCGTTGAGTTTTTTGACGGCGCGTTTGATGCCGCCAATCCGCGCAAGGGTGGCAAATTCGATCTCGTTCCGGCAGAACATGACGTGACCGATGAGTTTGCGGCTTACAAGATGGCAGCAGATCCGTTCCCCGGTAAGTTCGGCATTTTCTACAAAGTGAATCGCCCGACCAAAAACAAGAACGAAGCGGACATCACCGCGAAAGCGATGGAGAAGGTTCAAGGCAAGAAGCCCTGGGAAATCCTTCAGGCGACTTTTAACCGGATGAAGTAGTTCATACAACCCTTTCACAAAGCCCCCGGTGCAAGCCGGGGCTTTTTTTTGTAAGTGGAACTACTGATCGACAAGGTTCCATAGCCTTTACTTCAGTAATTCTCTGAGCCTCCCAAGGGTTTGAAGTGCCCAAGCAGCGACGGATTTACTTCGTAATTTCAAACTCTTCCACCACCTGCCCATCCGCCGAAGAGCGCCATGCTTTTTGCAATTTCCAATCGGCACCCTTTGAGTCACGAGCAACTGTGTAGTTGTAGTTCGATGGATCGCTGTTCTTCTTGAGAACGAAGGTTCGTGAGTTGCTGTAGCTGCCGGAATTCACTTCGTTGAGGTTCAAAGAGAAGGATGATGTCACGGTGTCTCCTTCATTGAAGTCACCCGGCAATTCCTGTTTTCTCAGATTCACAAAAAAGCTTTCTGCTGAACCGCCCGGTTGGGCGATATAGAGAAAAAGCTGCATTCTTAGATTGATCGGTATGCGTGCAAACTGCTGGGTTGTGCGGGCCAGATTGTGGTCAGTGGTTGCTCTTGGTGAGCGAGTTTGGTTCTGAGCAAAAGCACTGAATTGTTTGCTTCCGTAAGTGAAGGTGATGTGCTCAAAGGAACGGTTGATCGCCGCGGCTTGCGGGTGTTTCGCCATGTGTTTTTTGAATTGCGCCTCCACTCTTCTCGGCGGTTTGGCGTTCACATAGCCAAGTGCCTTTTGCAGTTCGTAAAGCTGGGCGGCGATCGGCTTGAACTCAGGTCTCGCCTGGAATCCGGTCCAAAGCTCATCCAAGCTTTTTCCGGTGGCCCGAACAAAGAAATCGTCGGAATAGGTGCCATGCCGCAACTCTGTGTTCATCTGTCGAATAACATCTGCTCCGTGAAGCTCATCCACGTAGAGAAGAAATGCTCCGGCGCAAGTGTAGCCCGAAGTGTAATGCGGAAATTCGGCGGAACATTCGGCGCATCTCCACCCGTTTGTATCTCCCAGTTTGTAACGAACATAATCCGGAATCCCTTCAGCCCAATGCCGGTGGTTCCGGAACGTAGAGGACGGGTAATGCTGCGCTACATGGACCAGTTCATGGTTGAAAACTTTGTCGAACAGCAGGAAATCATCTTGCGGCAAATTCCGTCCCGAGCTCTTGATCAGGTCCGCCAACAAAGTTGTATTGATATAAACCGTTTTGCTCCTCGCGGTGACGAAACCGAGTCTCTCTTTACCTGTGTGATCGTATCGGAAGAAGATCGAAAATCGTTTCTTAAACCGGACATCCACCTGCTCAGGCGACCCCGCTGAACCATCAGACAACAAAGCGACAATCTTCGGATAAACTTCATTGCCGAGCTCCCGCGCCCGTTCTGCATAAGGCTGTATTTCCGGTGTGCGGCTGAACTCCACCTTTCGAATGCTCGTTTTCTCGCCAGTGGCAAGGTTAATGTCGGCGGTTTCAGGCGATCTGCCACTCACGCAGCCAGACAGCAGTGGGAGCAGGAAGCCGCATGCTGCGCCCAAAAGTATTTTCTTGATGTTCCCTTTCATACGTGGGGACAACTCTGATCCCGAGGCGTTTTTATGTAGTCCTGGATTCTACTCACTTTCCGAATCGCTCCCCCGACCTGCATCCAAACAAACCCCTCGTTTGCTGGCTGACACAAAATCCAACATCACGCGGGCAGCGTCGCTGGTGAAAGTTTGCTGCGCTTCTTCAAGGGCCTGGCGGAACAGTTTTTCGCTACGAAAGAGGACGTGATAAAGCTTCTTCAGTTCGAGGCGTTGTTCGGCATTAAGCCCAGCGCGGCGCATTCCAATGACATTCAATCCACAGATCCCGTTGTTCCCTTTGGCAATCGTGAAGGGCGGGAGATCTTTGCTGATGCCCGATCCGCCTTGCATCAGTGCGAGTGTGCCGATGCGTACAAACTGGTGGATCATGCAGGTGGCGGAAATGAAGACACGATCTGCAATCGTGACGTGACCGCCGAGCACGGCTCCGTTGGCGAGAATGTTGTCATCGCCAAGAATGCAATTGTGGCCCACATGACTGCTCGCCATGAAATAGTTTCCAGAGCCGATCACGGTATCTTCGCTCAGTTTGTTCGAGCGATGAATCGTAACATGCTCACGAAAGGTATTGTTATTCCCAATGCGGAGCCGTGTTGGCTCGTCTTTGTAGCGGAGATCCTGCGGTGCATCACCGATGACTGCGCCTGAATGCACGACATTGTTTTCGGCTAAGGTCGTGTGGCCGGTGACGTAGGCGTGCGCGGCAATTTTACAACCGGGACCGATGATGACGTGTTCATCTATAACAGCACAGGGGCCGACCGCCGCAGTTGAATCAACCTGGGCGTTTGGGTGAATGACTGCAGTTGGATGAATCATTAGGAATAAAAATAACCAAGCTCGCGCAATGAAACGTAATCATTCAAGCGATCGGCGGTTTTCCGACCGAGGATCACGTGATCAAGCACTTCGATTTTCAACAATTGACCGGCGCGAATCAAATCGCGCGTGACCTTAATATCCGCTTCGGAAGGATTGGGATCACCGCTGGGATGATTGTGGACGATAACAATGGCCGAGGCATTGGCGCTGATCGCCATTTTGAAAACTTCACGTGGATGAACCAGCACACTGTCGAGTGTCCCTTGGGAAATCTGTTCAACGCGAATGAGTTTCCGGCGTGTGTTCAAGAGGATCACATGAAAGTGTTCCACTTCATGAAAGCGGCAATCTTCCCGCAGCAAACTCGCGATGCTTTCCGGATTATCGAGCAATGGCGATTCTCCGCGGAGTTCTTTGGCCATCCGTTGCGCCAGTGTAAACGCGCTTTTCAGGGCGATCGCTTTGTCGCGTCCGATACCTTTTGTCTTGCGCAACTCTTCGATGGAAGCACGGGCCAAGTGATCGAGTGAACCGAATCTCTGGAGCAATTGTTCGGCAATCTGAATGGCTGAAACCCCTTTCATTCCCGTGCGCAGCAAGATGGCAATCAGCTCGGCATTGCGCAACGCATCGGCGCCACAAGCGATCAGTCGTTCACGTGGACGCTCTGCGTCCGGAAGATCTTTGATGCGGAAGCCATTGGACATGCGGCGGAATATTTAGCCAGTTGCGCAGCGGACTCCAACAAAATTTGAAGGACTGAGAAAATTCAACGGGCCGAGCGAGCACCAGGCATTACTCGATTTCAGCGAACAGATGCGCTTGCCTGGATCGGATCTTCATATTCCTGTACCAGACCTCGTCCTTATGATCGGTCAGCATGATGTGTCCCGAAATTTTTCTTCCAAACGTCGTTTCTTTTTGGAATTTGCTCTCCGCAATTGCCGCCTGAAGTTCCGATGTCTCCAACTCATAAGCCAAAACCTTCTTGCCGTTGAGCCAGTGCTCCACATTTTTTCCCAGGACGATGACACGGGAATGATTCCATTCACCAGGAGGATTCAGACGCTTGTCGGAAGCAGGCGGCAGAATGTCATAAAGTGAAGCAGTCTGATGTTTCACACTTTTCTGGGTGGAATCATCAATCATCTGGTATTCGGGGCCAGGAGCACCGCGCTCTTCTGAAACGAGATACTTGATTCCGTTATTTCCCCCGGGACTGATCCGCCATTCCCAGATTAGTTCGAAATCATCGAATTTCTCGACTGTGACCAAATCTCCCGGGCGACTGTCCTGCACCAGCTTCAAACAACCGTTCTCAACGATCCAACCCTCTTTCGGCGCTTCAGCTTCCTTATAATTGCGCCAACCATCGAGACTTTGCCCGTCAAACAACAGACGCCAGCCCTCCCGCTGTTCCGATCTGGTCAGTTGGTTCAAGTGTGGTTGAGGGGAAACGCAAGATTGCAAGAGCAACGCTGCGCCCAGGCAAAGCCAGGGAATCGTGTGAAACTTCATTTATTTAAAACGTATGGGCGGTCCTTATTTGGGCATTTTTGTCAGGCATGCCCCCATGGACCAATGGTGTCCTCAGTTTTAACAACGGGAATGGCATTTGCTACTTAAAATTGAGAGACACCGAAATGTGTCTGACAAAATCGGATATGGACTTGTCTTTTCTGCCGAAAGTGCAAAATCTACGGTTTAATCGGTTAATGAAAACCGTTCTCATTATTGACGATGATCGCTCACTCCGGGCGACGCTCAGCTCATGGCTGTTGGAGAGCGGGTGGCGCGTTCTGGAGGCCGAGGATGGCGAACAGGGGTTGGCTTTCGCTTTGCAGCATCGTCCGGACGTGGTGTTGTGCGACTTGCTCATGCCACGCTGCAATGGTTTTCATGTTTGCCGATCCATCCGCAGTCACCGCGATTCCCTCTCCAACACCAAAATCATTGTCACCACCGGCAGTGCTTATGCCACCGATAGGATTAATGCCTTTGAAGCCGGTGCGGATGAATACATGGTCAAACCGATTGATCCGGATATTTTGCTGACCCTCATGGACAACCTGGTCAAAGGTAAACAGATGGTCGGCGATATCTCCGAAACAACTCTGGAACGTCGCAATCAACCGCCGCGATTGAAATTCTGGGGGGTGCGCGGTTCCATTCCTACTCCGGGGCCTGAAACTGTTTTCTATGGCGGCAACACTGCATGTGTTGAGGTGCGAGCCGAAGGCGAAATCATTATTCTGGATGCCGGCACCGGGATTCGTCCGCTGGGACTTTCGTTAATCGAAGAGTTCAAAGGGCGTTCCATGGATCTGACCCTTCTGATTTCCCACACGCATTGGGATCACATCCAGGGATTTCCCTTTTTTCTTCCGGTTTACAATCCGAAGCACAAGATACGTATCCTCGGGTACGAAGGCGCGCGGCAGGGCTTGGAGAGCACGCTTTTTGCCCAGATGGAAAGTCCCTATTTCCCAATCAGTTTGCGCGATGTTTCGGGTCATATCACCGTCGAGGAATTGAAAGATATGGATTTCAATATCGGTGCGGTGGGGGTCCGGGCTGAACTGGTGAATCATCCAGGCATTTGTTCAAGTTATCGAATCTACACTTCAGGTGGTTCCATTTGTTATCTGCCGGACGTCGAATTATTCCAGCCACAACGCGCCCAAAATGAAGAGTCGCCGGATAAATTGGCGGAACAAAAATTTGCCAGCGGACAGGATGATAAGCTGGTCGAGTTCATCAAAGACGCAGAAGTCCTGATTATTGATGCACAGTATGATGCCACGGAATATGAGGCGCATGTCGGCTGGGGACATAGCTGCCTGGAGGATTCAGTAAGGTTGGCACTGCGTGCAAATGTGAAACGGCTGTTCCTTTTTCATCATGACCCTGCTCATGCCGATGAACAAATCTCGCGGATGGTCGCCCGTGCTCGCGAAATGGTTGAGGAACAAGGAAGTGGCATGCTGGTGGAGGCGGCGCGCGAAGGTTATGAACTGGTGCTGGAACCGACAGCAGCAGCCGCTAACAGTGTAAAGCCCCGCATCTCGGCAGCGGGTTGATGCAGCGATCAAATACCGAATGGACCAGTCGTTGGATTGGGTTAGATTCGGACATGAGACTTTCCCAGCTATTACGAAGCGGTTTATTGGTGTGGATCATTCGGCGGTTGATGGCACGGCGGCGGCGTTACTGATGCCAAAGCCTCACAAGTGTTCACCTGCCAATACGTCTGAGGGATTCAACGTAAGATTGAAAGGCTCCAGCAACATCGGGCGATTGTGAGTAAGAAATTCTTCGCAGACCCGGAAGAAGTCGCTCTTTGTAGTGACACGCCGAATCTGATGGAGAAATGCCCCTTCCCCTTCCACGCCCAACCCCAGGAAGTTCATGTATTTCTTCATCTTCTGAACCTGGGCCAGTTCGCGGACATCCGGTGAACAGACCGCGTCATACAAATTGCGAACATACTCGAGCACATCATTGCCCGCGGGGATGAAGAGGGGTTTCCCGCGTTGATGCTGGCGGATCTGTTCGAAGAGCCACGGGTTGCGAATTGCGCCGCGACCGATCATCAAGCCCTTCGCTCCGGTAAGATCCAACACATCCGCCGCCTTTTCTGCTGAGTAAATATTTCCATTCGCCAGAACCGGGCAAGGCACACTGGCAACCGCCCTTTGGATAACATCGTAATGCACTGCGCTGCGGTACATCTCTGCAACCGTACGACCATGAACCGTGAGCAGATCCAGGTTGTGCTTTGCAAAAATCGGCAGAAATTCCTCGAACACTTCCGGCGAATCAAAGCCGATGCGCGTTTTCACCGTGAACTTGATTTTCACCGCATCACGCAACGCACCTAGAATCGCGTCCACTCGTTGAGGTTCCCGGAGCAAACCGCCACCCGCGCACTTTTTGTAAACCACCGGAGCAGGACAACCGAGGTTCAGATCCACTGCAGCAATGGGATACTGCTGAAGCTCCTTGGCGGTGCGCACGAGGGATGGAATATCGTTCCCGATCATTTGCGCGACTGCAGGCCGTCCGGTGGGATTTTTCGTTAGCGATTCGAGAATCCACGGTTCCAAATGGGAGGTGGAATGAACGCGAAAATATTCGGTAAAATAAAGATCGGCCCCGCCGTATTGATCCATCAAACGCCAGAATGGAAGATCAGTCACATCCTGCATTGGCGCGAGCGCCAGAACAGGTGCGGAACCTCGTAACAAGGAATCAAACGTTTGAACCATTTGGATAAAACCACACCGCGAAGAAATCTGTGACGCGACGTAATCGGAAGCTCAGACGACCGGCTTCAAATCTGCCGAACCAGTGCTGCTCGGAAGAAAAGGTTTCCTGAAAACATTGCTGAAGTCGTAGCCGTCCTTAAAATCCGAGCGGGTGTCACTGTCGGTTTTGGCGAGAAGATTGTGTTCCACCATGTTAAACACCATCTCACCGAAATCTTCGCTGGAACGAATGCCCCACTCCTCAAGCACGGTAATGGCCATTGGACCGAATTCGGTGAGGGCGTATTCGCGCAAGCCGGTGAGCAGTTCGAGTCCTGAGACATGACGAACTTCGCCTTTTTTACAGATCACTCTTTGAGTGTATTCAAGGCCTTCTCGTAGAAATGTGTAGGCATCGCGATGATAGCGCGCATCTTGCGCTACGATTTTCTCGATAACCTCGTCGAAATGAACAGATTGCATTAAGGTGTTTTCTCCGGCACTGCCTGTTGGTTGGGGTGGCTTAACCGATAGGTTTTCACAACCCAACCAGTCAACACAAGCCCGAGTATCAGGCAAACTACCAGTTGCTCCTGTTTGGTCAACATGCTCACTGCAAAAGAATAAAAAACAACGGGGCGAGAAGCCACAGCTTTTTGGGACGCTGAGTCGCTGAGAATTCAGTTTGATGTTCGAAGTAGAGCGCATCCATGCGGCGTGCTGCGCTCGTAGCGCGAACTTTTCAGCCTGCTGTATCACAGATTTTATAATTCACCGGGCGTTAGCTAGCTTTTTTCGGTCTCCAGGAAAAAATGTACGGCTCCAAAAGAAGTTTTTGGGCCTCTATTATAAAATGCACGACCTCCGTCGCGTCTTTTTTTCACCCACTCCATGCTGGAAGCCCTCCAGTGAACTGGTTTACGGACTATCGACCCGGTTTTACCCCGCTTCCGCGCATTGAAGGGTGCATCGTTGAAGGGTGGCAAGCGGATTAAAAAAATCCGCGATACAGCACGTCGTGCCGGGTCTGCGTGCAGCAATCTTCTCCTTACCCCTGCTCATCCTTCACCGGAGGTCGGAGTGCGTTGACTGAGGAAATCACGTTGAGGCTGTCTCCGCATTGAGAAGGGCTGGTGCTGTGGCATTGGTCAGAAGCGGAGCAATTCCATGCAACACAAAAGGTAAATCAAAATATGAAAAGAACATTGTTAATGTTATTCGTGGCAGCGGCATTCGTCGGCTGTGAACGAGCCGACAGAGTCGATGAACCAGCCGGTGCTGATCGCGACATACAAATGGATCAACGCGGCTACGATACCAACGGGACTAATCCCTCTGTATCACCCGGGGGAGCGGGCGTTGATCAACAAGGGACGGGCAATCCTTGAGCCAGAACTCAAAATAGCATGGGAGCGCATCAGTGCTCCCATGCCCAGTTGCTAAAAGTTCGGAAGTTACTATGGATTGAGGGAACTCCTTACGTTCTCTTCTACAAAGGATCTAACTGGCTTTTGCGATTGCGCGTTGTCCTTCCATCATGAAGTCCAGGTAGAGTTTCAAGCGGCTCTTCATCTCTTTACGCGGGACAATGGCATCGATCAGTCCGTGATCGAGAAGGAATTCGGCGGTCTGAAATCCAGGTGGTAATTCAGCTTGAGTGGTGTCTCGGATGACCCGCGGGCCGGCAAACCCGATCAGGGCCGCCGGTTCAGCGAGAATCAAATCTCCCACGCTGGCGTAACTGGCCATGACACCGGCGTAGGTGGGGTGGGTGAGAATGCTGATGTACGGAAGCTTTTGCCGGGCGTGATAAGCAAGCGCGCCGCACGTCTTTGCCATCTGCATCAGGCTGAACATGCCTTCATACATGCGCGCTCCGCCGCTGGTTGAAAAAATTAGAACCGGCAACCCTCGGTCTGTGCCCGCTTCAATCAAGCGAGTCAATTTCTCTCCAACCACAGACCCCATCGAACCGCCGAGAAATGCGAAATCCATTACACCCAGGGCAACGCGGTGATCGCCAATTTTGCCAATGCCAGTAATGACTGCGTCTTTGAGACCGGTCAAGCTCTGGTATTCAGCCAACTTCGCCGTATAAGCAGCCACCCCGGTAAACTGCAGCACATCCACGCTGGTCATCCCGGCGTCCATTTCCTCAAAGGAACAGGTTTCAACCAGGGCATTGAGGCGTTCGCGGGAACCAATCGGAAAATGATGCTGACACTTCGGACAAACTTTTAAATTTTCGTCCAGTTCCTTGTCATAAATCATCGTGGCGCACTTCGGACACTTGGTCCAAATGCCTTGCGGAATGTCACGCTTGCGCGCTTTTGGAACCCGCAAACTCGGTTTCTTGCTGAAACTGGTTTCTCCGTTGCTGGCAGGCGGGGGAGTCACTGCTGGAGGCACAGCCTCGACTGAGTCAACGCTGACTGCTTTTTTTCGAAAACTTGTCGTATCCATGTGAAAATCGCGAATTAAACGAAAAGAATGAGCAATTGATGCTCAACTCTGCCCCTAATAGCCGTTTGAATAAACAAGCTCATCTACAATATTAAATACCTCGCGCCACAGTCCAAACGCAAACGTCGCGCGCGCCCGCCTCTCGCAAAATCTTGGCGCAAGCGCTGGTGGTCGCCCCAGTTGTAAAAACATCATCCACCAAAATCACTTTTTCGCCATTTAATTTTTCACCTCGATTCAGCGCGAAAGCGTTGTGAACGTTGGCGGCGCGCTCGGCCTTCGTCAACTGTGTTTGCGTCCGGGTAGGTTCGACTCGCCGCAGGAGAGTTTTGTTCATCGGCAATCCGGAGGCCTTGCTCAGATGAATGGCAATTTGTTCGGCCTGGTTGAATTCACGCTCGCGCTGTTTCACCGGGTGCAACGGTACGGGAACGATCAAATCCCACTTGTCGCAATGCAACACGGGCACAGCCTGCCTCAACAGCAGGTCGGCGAGGAAAGGTTCAAACCAGATCGCTTTCCCATATTTGTAACGATGAATCACATCCAGCACGACTCCCTTGGCAGCAACTGCGGAACGAGCAGCAGAAAAATGGAGATCGGCCTCGCGACAATTAGCGCACTCGAACTGTATGGTGATCGCTCCTTCGAAAGGCAACCCGCAACGATGACAGAATGGTTCAACAATAAACCTAACGCCGTCCTTTCCTGACCAACAAGACTGGCAGACATAGCCTTCTTCCCGGGTGGCGCGTTCCTTTTCACAAATCTGACAGACAGCCGGGTAAACAAGGTTCAACGCAGCATTCAGCCAATCTTTAAGTTGTTTGCCCATTTCAAGTGTCATTGAAAATTTGTTTTAAACCACGAATAAACACTAATGGAACAGGACAATAGCAGTCAGGCAAGGACACCGCCCGCCTTCCTATTCGTGTTTATTAGTGTTCATTCGTGATTGTCTCTTTCCCACTTTCCACACCAGCAGCAGCACGATCGTCAAAATAAACAGTGCCATCCAACCATCAATCAATTTGCCCGTTCCCCAGAGCCAAACGTTCGCACCGGCAGTTTCGCGGGTGAGAAAGCCATACGACTTTAACCAGAAAATCCAACCGGCATGCAATCCGATCGAGAGATAGAGGGAACGAGTAAATTGGAAGGCGATGCCGAGTATCATCCCGGCAAGCAGCAGGTTGAGAAAAGCCGGGATCAACGTTTGGAAATCGGTAAACCCTCGCAGCATCTGTCCGAGCACGAATAGGCCCGTTGCCCAGTTGATTGATTCCGGCGGGGCCGGTCGCGCGAAAAAATGCACCAGGGCATAAACAGCACTGCTCACGATCAAAGCCGTTTTCCAGGAAACCGTTTTGCGCAGCCCACCGAATACTCCACCCCGAAAGATAAACTCTTCCAGCACACTCACGACGACGGCTGCAAGCGTGGCGTTGAATAGATGGCGAATAAATCGCGCCGGCTCATGGCTTAGATTCAGTTCGCGAGCGCCGACCGCTACCGCCACCCCTGCCACGAACGCCAGCGACACTAATCCAAGCAGAAAGCCCATCAGCCAATTCTTACCTTTTTGTTCCCCGCCAAAGCCAAGGTCGCACCACGTCTTTATTCCCAATCCACGCAACAGCGGCACCAATCCAATGACAGCGAAAACGATCAGCGACCGATTGACGTAGCGATGAAACGGGCTGCTTGCGATATTGGCGAGAGCGGGGAATTGACCCGCCAGATTCTGCGCGGAGAAATAAAGCCAGGGCGCCACGAGGGCGCCGCCTACGAACACAGTTATCAGGTAGAATAGCAGCAGAGATAGAGGCCGCATTGCGCGGATTAAATTCGTTTCCGTCGTTCAAGTCCATAACCTTTGCCAAACGCATTTCCGCACGGTAGATTTCGCCAAATATGGCTTTCAACGAAAGCACGAGTGAGACAACCGCAGCGCAACCGCGCAAATGCGGCCGCTTTTATTTGCAGGAACTGATCAACAGCGGAGGCATGGCAGAAATCTGGGTCGCCACCGACCAGGATGGCGCCACTTACGCCATGAAGTTGATGCACAAAAAGTTCCGCTTCGATTTTACCGCCCGCAAACGTTTCGTCCGCGGCTGCGATATTCTTTCCAAAATTCATAATCACGAGCATGTCATTGGCTATATCGAACACGGCAAACTCGAAGGCACACTTTATCTGCTGATGGAGTACGTCGAGGCGTCGAACCTGAAATTGCTGTTTGCCCGCCAGGACGAAATTCTTTTGGAGAATGTGGCAAGCATCCTGATCGATTCCGCAGTGGCCCTCGAACATGTGCATGACAGCGGATTCATGCATCTGGATTTCAAACCGGAAAACATCCTGGTTACCCGTAATGCAGGTGTGCGCCTGGTGGATTTCGATCTCGCCCTGCCCAAGCCGGATAAGCCAACGAAATTTTCGAAAAACCCCGGCACACCCGCCTACATGTCCCCGCAACAATTGCAGCGGGAAGCATTCGATGCGCGTGCCGATATTTTTTCGTTCGGAGTGATGGCCTACGAACTGTTGACTTACGAAAAGCCGTTCCAGGGAAACAACGCCGAAGAAATCCTCAGAGCCCAACTTTCTGGAGATCTGGCGCCGTTAACCTCCCTCAATCCAGAGATTCCGCCGGTCCTGGAGAAGATCGTTTTGAAATGTCTGCAGGTGGACCCGGAAAAACGCTATCCCTACATGAGCGTCGTGGTTCGGGATCTACAACAAGCGCTTTACGTGTAGGAAGCCAGGGACGGGCATCCTATCCAATTGGGTGGAACGGGCTATCAGCCCATTGTCGGCGGCAACCTGCCGCCGAACGCTTCGAAAAAAACAGGGATTGGAGGATTGCAGCCTCTGATATTTTCGATAATATCCTCTGCATCACCCACGGGTTTACGACCATGAAGCACACTTGCGTCACCATTCGGTCTGGCCGCGATTTTGCGCGCCGACCTCAACGCCCCCCAAACCAGCGGATGGGCTTTACCTTGATCGAACTGCTCGTTGTGATTGCGATCATCGCGATTCTGGCTTCGATGTTGTTGCCCGTCCTTGCCAAGGCCAAGGCCAGCGCGGTGAAAACTTCCTGCGCCAACAATCTCAAACAATGGGGTATCGCCATCAATATGTATGCGGGTGATTTTGCAAATTCATTTCCCGATAACACGGGAGGACGCGACCTGAGCTGGATGTCTCCAGACATGAATCCCTTTTACAAAAAATATCTCTTTCAAAACCGACGCGGCACGACCGACAACCTGCGGAAACAAAACGATGTTCTCTACTGTCCGACCGATGAATGGCATCGCATCAATGAAACGACTATCGCCACCGACAGCACCCCTCAATTACTCGGTTACTTTTACATGCCAGGTCGCGCCAATACCGGCGGTAACAATTGGCCTTATGATTCCAACGGCACAGGCGAATGGCATTTCCGCACAAAACTGGGAGGCAAATTCAGCAATGCACCGATCATGAGCGACCGGATCCAAGCCACCGGCTCGTGGAATGTCGGCGGGAATACAGGGAGTCTCACATGGACCGCGAATTTCCAGGGGCAACCGATCAAACTAGCAAGCCATCGCACTGGAAAAGACATTCCCACCGGCAGCCAGTTTCTGTTTGAGGACGGCCATGTGGAATGGCGTCGCTTTCGCCTTGAGGATGCGCGATCCACAATTGATGTCGGCTCTCAGAGCGGCTCCTGGATTCTGTTTTACAAGCCACCGAACATCGCAACAAACAGTTGATCTCACGATTTAGTTCATCAACCTAAATCCGGCAGTTACTTAACCGCTAACTGCGCTAACGAACGCTAATCCAAAGATTTGCGGGAGAAACAGCTTGGCAAACACAACCACCTGCTGGGTGAAGTCATTGTCTCGCGTAACCGTTTCTCCATTAGCGACTATTAGCGCAGATTAGCGGTTAAACTGCGGTTTTTAGGATCAATGGCCGGCAGGCAATTACCCAATCGGTTTTGGCTATCGGAATTTGTCTATCATCAATCAGGTCAGAGCCGTTTCACCGCAAACCTGACCGTCTGTTTCCCCTGCAACGAAGAAATATCCACCGTGCCGTTCTCGTCAGGGTTAAGTTTTTGTGCCCCGGCGGTCGCAGAAACAACGGCAAATCCCTCTGGAACTCGTATGCGCAGAAGACTTTTTTCCGGAGCATGGCGGGTGGGCAGATCCAGATCCGCGATCACTTCACCATTGTTCACTGCTGATCGTAGCGTGTAAGAAACCGGGCCGAACACCGTTGGCGCATTTTCAACTTTGATCTTCTTTCCGTCTTCCAGCCACCTTTTCGGTGTGGCAAAACCGAGGCGCAATGTTTCCGGTTTGCCGTCGCCGTCCTGATCAAAATCCTGCACCAACAAATGGCGCAACGTCCAAAGCCAATGCGCGTTGCTTGCACTGTTCGGCGGGCAATAAAATATACGCCCCCCCTCATCGGTTGGAGTCAGTGAACAACCTTCTGCACCGTTGAACGTGTTGCGGGTAAAACCGTGCGCGAGCATTCCGTAGAAATTCACCAGTGCACGATCCACATCATCACGTCGCAAACTATCAATAACATAACGCAACCCATAAAGCGGGTTGGTCCGGTGCGATCCCGGCCAGAACGTTTTCCATTGCGCGCCGCCGGAGCGAGACATTCCCATGGAAAGGCCGCCGTATTTTTCGAGATAATGAGGCAGCCAGAGTTCCTGTTCGCTGCCGGTTGGATAAAGACGCGTGCCGATCACGTAATTCGCCATCAGGTTCCAGTAACTGCCCATCCGCGAATGGGTAATTGGATCGTGCGCTTGTTCTTCGCCGGAAAGTGCAATCGGAATGAACGGCGGCTGCGTTTCATGACTCACGCTTTTATCCATCGCGGCAAGAATGGCCTTATGAAATTCATCGGCCACTGTGCGCAATCGTTTCGCTTCCGGGAAATCGCCCATGTCCACTAATGCCGCGGAGAAATCCTGCAAAGCACGCCAGCATTTGGCATTCGAGTTCAGGGAATAAACCGGAGTGGGAATGTCGCCACAGTAACGTTCACGTGGAAAAAGCCCGTTCTCCTCCGTTCGTCCATGCACGATGCGATCGATCTCTTTCTGCCACCGTGGCCGAATGGAATTCACGAATTCTGCGTCGCGCGTCTGCCAATAAAGGCGTGTAACGTCGTCAATCTTGTGACCAGCCTGATGGTATTCGAGACCTTTGCGGGTAAAATCAAGCAGCGGAATGATGAGGCTCTTCATCTCTGTTTCGAAACCCCAAAGCATCATCCCAAGTGCGGCATCACTTCCTTCCGATTCATAAAGAGCATCATACTGATTGCCTGCGCTGTAATGCATGCGGTCGCCCTTCATCAACATGAAATTCTGAATGACCAGGTGGCGCCATGCGTTCTGCGCAATTTCTTCCGGCACTTCCACGTTCATGCCGCGTTGCACAATTTCATTCCAGGTTGCCGCGCATTTTTTACGTTGCGCATCGTAACCGTTGCTCGCGAGCGGGGAGGCAACTGATTGGTCGAATGGCTTGCTGGCTATGGCAATCGTCGCAAACTTCTTCTCGTTGATTTTGGAGACGAGCCGTTGCCGTTCCCATTTCCAACTTTTGTCATACCAGGCCAGCACTTCCCCTTTGTCATTGCTGATGATGCCGTTCGTCACGGTCAACGGCGATTGCGACTCAACCTGGATCGCCAGATGCCCATTAGTTCCTTCAGCGAGGTTGAACTTCACAAACACGAGGGCGTGCTCGGCGAATTGCGGGTCGGTGCTGGCGAAGGATTCGAGTTGATAAAGATTGCCGTCATGCTCGTAGCGGATGTTGAAGATCGGCAGATAACCTTCGGCGAGCGTGGGATGCTGTGTGCGTTCCAGAAATTCTCCAAATCGGGTTTCATCCGGGCCGACCCGAAAGATAAACGGAGTGCCCGTGCTGTACCAACTGCGTGCGCCCCCTTCGAGATTCACGCCGCTGCCGTTGGAGATGAGTCGCGCTTTGACTTTGCTCTGTGGCTCGCAGAGGACGAGCGGGTAATGCCGGAAGTCCGCATGGACATAACGCGGCGGGGGCAACAGGTCTTTGAAAAATTCATAACTGGCGCCATTGGGCTGGCGCATGGCGGCTTCACCCCAAACATCGCGTTTGCTCTGCACCATTTCGTCGAAGCCCGGCAATTTTTCCGATTGCGCAAAGGTCACTAACGCTGTGCAGAGAAGTGAACAAACACAGAAGAGTTGTCTCATGGGTGCGGCAAGTGTGCTGAGCACCGAAACGTTCTTCAACGTTTTTTGAAAATGATGATGTGTTGTCGCGGCAGAACAGAAATCGTTTTATGCCAGGCGAGTGGATGAACCTCTGCTTCCTTGCGAACCTGCGCCTCGGTCATCTTGTGCAACGGCTTGATCGGCACATCGGGATCTTCCGCGCGATATTCCACAAACACCATGCGTCCGCCTTTGCGCAAGGCCCTGGACATCGCCTGCATCATTTCATGCGGATGATCGAATTCATGATAGACGTCCACCATAATGATGGTGTCCACGGAGTTGGGCGGCAGTTTCGGATCGGTGATGCTGCCGAGCGCCGGCTTTACGTTGTGAATGCCGAGTTTCGTCAGTCTGTTCGTCAAAATATCAAGCATCTCCTGTTGGATTTCGACGGCGTAAACCGTTCCATTGGTTCCGACGGCCTTCGCCATTTTCCAGGTGAGATAACCTGTGCCCGCGCCGATGTCAGCGACCACTTCGCCTTTGCGGAACTTCAGCGACTCGATTAACAAGTCTGTTTTCTCCTCCGCTTCGCGCTCCGGACGTTCCAACCACTCCGCACCTTGATGCCCCATCACATGCGAGATTTCGCGACCCATGTAAAACTTGCCAATGCCATCCCGACTCGGCGCGCGCAGTTCGTAGAGCGCATTGGTTTTGGTGATCGAACCAGAAGGTTGCGCGGCCAACGGCGAGATGAGAGCAACCGAACACCAGAAAGCAATAAAACCGAAAATGGAACGCATGGAAGGAGGTTTGAGCAGAATGCGATATCAGTCAATAATCGGGGACATGGAATTCAGGGGCATAAGATTTGGGATCGAAACGGTATCAGAGCTTTAGGAATTCAACGCAAGGGCGCAAAGCCGCGAAGGATTTTGCTCTATCCTGTGGTTTTAAGATCATCCGGAACGTGGGCTGGAGACCATCCAGGCGGTTTCCGGATGATCCGGAAGTGGGCTTGAGACCATCCAGACGGTTTTCGGATGATCCGGAAGTGGCCTTGAGACCGTCCAGGCGGTTTCCAGATGATCCGGAAGTGGGCTTGAGACCGTCCAGGCGGTTTCCGGATGATCCGGAAATGGGCTTGAGACCATCCAGACGGTTTCCGGATGATCCGAAAGTGGACTTGAGACCATCCAGGCGGTTTCCGGATGATCCTGAAGTGGGCTTGAGACCATCCAGACGGTTTTCGGATGATCCGGAAGTGGACTTGAGACCATCCAGCCCACATTCCGGGCGACCTAAAGTGAAAAACCCCTTATTTTTCGATAGTGTAGTTTTTTGACCACCTGCGATTCGCGGTTTAACTGCCGTTTTAGGGTTAAACCACGGAGACTCAAAGGACACCGGTCCTGAATCCTTAAACAAAAAAACGGCACTCGGGGTGAGTGCCGTTTTGTAGAAAATGAGCCGCTTATTTGGAAAGAACCGCTTCTGTTTTAACGGCCAACTCGGGATGCTTTGCCAAATAATCTTCCAAAGCTGCTTTCAAAGCTTCTTCAGCAAGAACCGAGCAATGAATCTTAACTGGAGGCAACCCCCCGAGCGCATTCACCACTTCCTGGTTCGAGAAAGTCATCGCTTCAGCGATCGAGCGGCCTTTGATCAGTTCAGTGGCCATGCTGGAGCTCGCGATTGCGGAACCACAGCCAAAGGTCTTGAAGCGGGCATCTTCGATTTTGCCATCTTTGATCTTAAGACTGATTTTCATGATGTCGCCGCAGGCTGCTGCGCCGACTTCGCCGATGCCGTCGGCATCCTTCAAATCGCCCATGTTACGTGGGTTCATGAAGTGTTCCATGACGGTTTCGTTGTAAAGTGTGTAGGTATCGCTCATAAATTGTCCTTTGGACTGCAAGAAACAGTTTCTCCAACTTCTTACACGTAATATAGGAAGTTGAGAGGTGCTGTCAATTAGGGCTTTCCCTTTATTTGACGCGGATCAATGGGCTGCTTTTCCGGATATGTCCGCCGCATGTTGCGAAAACGACTTGCCACGACCGGTCGGCGCAATGACGGAGTCCAGGATGCCGCGTTCAAATTCGTCCCACATCGGAGACATGCCGCGCAGTTTATGCACGATCTTAACGAACGTTTCGACGGTGTAGTCCACGTCTTCCTCGGTGTTGTCTTTGCCGAGTGACATGATGATGTTGCCCTGGGCCAATGCGTGATCGAGGCCGATAGCGGCGAGAACGTGAGAGATTTTCAGCGATTTACTGACGCAACTCGAACCGCTGGCGACTGCAATGCCGTTCATGTCGCAGAGCAAAAGCTGTCCTTCGCCTTCAATGAACTCGGTGCTCAGGTTCAAATTAGTGGTGATTCGCTTCGGGCCGGGTTCAGGACCGTTGAGCTTGATATAGGTAATTTCTTTCTTCAGGCCATCCCAAAGACGTTTTTGCAACTTCCCGGTGTGTTCGATCCACTTCGGCATTTCGCGCAAGGCGATTTCCGAGGCGAGTCCGCCACCGACAATCGCCGGAACATTTTCAGTCCCGGAGCGGCGACCACCTTCCTGCACGCCACCATGCAGGATGCTGACAAGACGAGCACGGCGACTGCGGTAAAGCACGCCAACTCCTTTCGGCCCGTAGAACCGATGCGGTGAAAAAGAAACCAACTGAGCGCCCCAGGATTGTACATCGATCGGGAGCCAACCGGCGCTCGCTTCGCAATCCACATAGAAAGCAATGCCTTTCTCGCCAGCAATCTTGCCGATCTCTTTGACCGGCTGGATGGTGCCGATGTCGTGGTTGGCATGGTGGACCGCAATCAAAATTGTTTTGTCGGTGATCGCCGCGCGGACGTCTTCTGGATTGATCATTCCCTCGGGATCCACTTTGACGCGCGTGCAGGTGAAACCTTGTTTTTCCAGGAATTCGATGGAGTTGATCACCGACGGATGTTCCGTTTCGCAAACGACGAGATGAGTCCCTTTTCGTTGATTGGCGTAGGCGACCCCTTTGATGGCGAGGTTGGAAGATTCCGTGCCGTCGCTGGTGAAAATGATGTCTTCGGGAGATTCGGCATTGATCAATGCGGCGCATTGTTGGCGCGCTTTGGCCATGGCATCGCGCACGCGCAAACCGTGCTGGTGCAACGAAGAAGGATTGCCGAAAGCTTCCAGGAAGTAAGGTGTCATCGCCTCGAATACCTCAGGTGAAACCGGCGTGGTGGACTGGTGATCTAAATAAACGCGTCGCATCAAGAGCCAATCTCAAAGCAAAAAGGGAAAATTGCAAACCGCAAACGGCCCGGTTCCCTCTCCCAGCGGGAAGCCAGAACTATAGAGTCGATGACCTGAATTGCGTTTCGGTGCGGAAGCACCTTCAAAAATC
>JACDHS010000208.1 GCA_013820875.1 Verrucomicrobiota bacterium
AAGAAGCCACCAAAAACCTCTCTGAAAAGGAAACGTTGCTGTCTACCCATGAGCGCGAAGTTCAGAAGGTCCGTGAGCAAATGACACGCACCCACCAGCTCTATGTGGAAGGCGAGATTACCGCCCAGGGATTCGGCCAGTTCTACAAGCCAGCGGAAGAGCGCCTGAACCAACTGAGTTCAGAGCTTCCGAAGTTACAGGCCGAGGTCGATTTCCTCCGAGTGAACACCCTTTCTGCCGACGAAATCCTCCATGAAGCCAATACCCTTTACGACCGTTGGCCTTCCCTCGCGGTCGGCGAAAAGCGCAAAATAGCCGAAAGCCTGGTCGAAAAGATCGTGATCGGAGAGGGAGAAATCGACATAACCTTCTCATACTTACCTACTTCTGAAGAAGTATGTAAAAACCAACAGCAGTTAAGGTTAGGATGAGGGCGAGCCAATAATTTCTCTGAATCCATTCATTTCGGAAATTACTTTTGGTAATCGTTCTAGTCGATAGCCAAACGAGACCGGATACTGAATTCTGGAAACTGAATACTGCCCCCCGGCGGAGTTCCTTGCCTTTTATAGTGGTTTTCCCTTTACTTCAGCGCAGGCGTTTCAACGCCGTTTTTATGTGTGCTGCTCATAACCCTGAAAACTCTGACAAGCCGACTCGCCGTAACTTTTTCAAAGAAGGATTGTGCATCGCCATTGGCACGACCATTAGCATCGTGCCGTTTGCCGCTGGCCTCGCCGTTTATCTGGATCCGCTGCGCAAAAAAACCGCCGCACCGGGAGACCCCATTCGCGTGGCATCACTGACTTCATTGCCAGAAGATGGCATTCCGCGGAAATTTGCGGTGCTCGCCGACAGATCGGATGCATGGAATAAGTATCCGAATGTTCCCGTGGGTGCGGTGTACTTGCGACGGCGCGAAGGAAAAATCGAAGCGCTGCATTCGGTCTGTCCGCATGCCGGTTGCTTTATAGATTACGCGCCGGAACGAAATTCGTTTCTTTGCCCCTGTCACAACAGCACGTTCGCCCTGGATGGCAGCATCAACGATCCGAAAAGCCCCAGCCCGCGCGGGATGGATCCACTGGAAGTTGAAATACGCGGGAATGATGTTTACGTCGATTTCAAAAATTTTCGCGCCGGCATTCACGATCGTATTCCTGAAGCATGAAGAAAGTTTTTGATTGGATAGATAACCGCACCGGTGCTCGCAAACTCACGCAGGAAGCGCTCTATGAAAATGTGCCGGGCGGCGCGCGCTGGCGTTATATCTGGGGGAGCACGCTTACTTTTACCCTCTTCATTCAGTTTGTAACCGGCATTTTCCTCTGGATGGCTTACAGCCCCGGGTCACAAAGCGCCTGGGCGAGCGTTTACTATATCCAACACGAAATGACGGGCGGATGGCTGTTGCGCGGCATCCATCATTTCACCGCGCAGGCGATGACGATTCTGCTGGTGCTGCATTTGATGCAGGTGGTGGTCGATGGGGCGTACAAAGCACCGCGGGAAGTGAATTTTTGGTTTGGCCTGATATTGCTGCTCCTCGTGCTCGGATTGTCGCTTACCGGTTATCTGCTGCCCTGGGATCAAAAGGGTTACTGGGCGACACGGGTGGCAACGAACATCGCTGCCATCACACCGATAATCGGGCCCAGTCTGCAGAAGTTAATTGTGGGTGGAAGTGATTATGGGCATCACACGCTGACGCGGTTCTTTGCGCTGCATGCAGGTGTTTTGCCTGCAATGATCATCGCGTTGCTGGTGGGACATATTTATTTGTTTCGCAAACACGGTATTACCGCCAAAAAACCGTACCGGAAACCGGATGCGGCATTCTGGCCGGACCAGGTATTAAAAGATGCCGTGGCCTGCATGGCAGTTCTGGCGGCCATTCTCTTTTTCGTGCTCCGCTATCGTGGGGCTGAACTCGCCGCGCCTGCGGATGGTTCCGAGCCTTATTCAGCCGCGCGTCCGGAATGGTATTTCCTGTTCTTGTTCCAGTTCCTCAAATATTTCCCCGGTGGCACGGAAATCTGGGGCGCGATTGTGATTCCCACAGTGCTCGTAATCATCGTTTTTGCGATGCCGTTTATCGGCAATTGGAAACTGGGGCATCGTTTTAATATCGGCTTTCTCATTGCCGTGATGGGCGGCGCAGGGTTGCTCACTTATTTGGCTTACGCTGAGGACGGGAAAAATCCTTCATTCGCCCTGGCCGTGAAGGAGGCGCATCGAGATGCCGCGCGGGTAAAGATTCTGGCGCAGGCTCCCTCTGGTATTCCGGACAGCGGCGCGGCGACGTTGCTGCGCAATGATGCTCTGACGCAAGGGCCCAAGTTGTTTGCAAAAAATTGCGCCACTTGCCATCGCTACGATGGTCATGATGGTACCGGCCTCTTGGTCGCTGATCCGTCCAGTGGCCCGGATTTGAAAGGATTTGCCAGCCGCGAATGGATCGCGGGTTTGATGGATCCGGAGAAGATTTCCACCCCGCATTATTACGGGGGAACAAAATTTGAGAACGGCAAGATGGCGCGTTTTGTGAAGAAGTCTGTGGCGGAGTTTTCTCCGGAAGAACGTGAGCAACTCCACAAGGTCATTCTTGCATTATCCGCCGAAGCGAATCTCAAGTCCCAGGCCGAAGTGGATAAACGGGACATCAAACTTATCGAAGAGGGTCGCACCCTGATGGCCAATGAAACGATGCGTTGCGCCGAGTGCCACAAGTTTCATCAATATGAAGATGAACCCAACGGCCCCGACCTGACTGGCTACGGTTCGCGCGATTGGTTGATCCAGATTATTGCCAACCCCGCGCACGAGCGCTTCTACGGTGATCGCAACGATCGTATGCCTGCATTTGCTGATGAAGGCATCATGACTGCGCGAGAGATTGAAATGATCGCAGAATGGATGCGCGGCGAATGGTATGAACCGGAGTCGGCTTCCGGAGCCCAATAATGTTCTGCCGGCATCTTGCCGGCAGAAACTCCCGCCCGATCGGAAAAATCACGAGCACTATTGCAGGCTATCGCGCCCAGTTGCATTAGTTTGCAGCAGTTCAACAATCTCGCTCCGCACCTGCGCGAATCCTTTATAACGCGCGATCTCTTCATCCATTGTGCTGAGGCCATGGACTAATCCTTTTACCGCAGCGGGCTCCTTCGAGACCTCAGCAAGAGAGAGTTGCTCGATGCGTATGCCAAACAAAACGCCGCGCGTTCCGGGCAGGGCAACCAACGCTTGCCGTTCGATACGCAAAAAGGCCTCATCCAGGCGCACGGGAGAGGTGAGTCGTGGCAGGTCGCGATCCGGATGCTGGTTCAGTTCCGCCGTGCGCACCACCCCCCAATTAAAACGCAACCAGACAACTCCCGGACGCAATTTGCCCAGGAAAAGATCAATCTGCCTGCCGATTGCTTCATTCAAGCCGGGCACAGGTTGGTGAATCGATTGCATCGGTTTGCCTATTTTTTCCGGCAAACTCCAGGATGAAGGAAAACAAACAACACCGCCGGAAAGAATCAAACTGCCTGTTGCGGTCGGTCCCAGAAGGGCAAAATCGGCTTCCCAGATCCGGCCGAGTTCCATGCAGCGTTCCTGCGGATCCCGAATGGCACAAAGCATCTCAAACTGCGCCTCGCTGAGCGCTTCGTTCTCCCGTGCTAAGTCAATGGCTTCATCAAGCAGGGGGATACCATCCGATGTCAGCACCATATATCTCTCGGGAGACGCGCCCAGCCAACGCCAGCGTTCGGCCAGCACAGCTTCTGAGTTCGGGCCGGGCGCAAGAAAGGAACGCATTTCGCCGCGCTCAAACCGCATCTGCCAGCGGAAATCCTCTCCTGAAAACAGCATTGCTACGTCGTTGGCTTTCATCTGGACACTTCATAGATGCGTCGCTTTGCGCCCCTTTGCAACACCACGGTGAGAAACAAAATCGGATGATCTGAAAACGGCCTGGAACGTGTGTGGACGGTTTCCGGATGATCCGGAAGTGACTTGGAACCATTCCAGGCAGTTTAGCTTTTTTTGAACTGCCGGATTTAGGGTGAATGCTTTCTCGATGAAAACATTCGTGTCTATCTGTGGTTTTTCAGTTTTCCAAAACCCGAAAAACTACGAAATTGCCGCTGTAAGAAAAAATATCGTCAAAATTAATTATTTTTGTTGTCAACCATCCGGTGAATCCCTAAAACCTACGCCGTTCTCTAGATGACTTGTCCTGTTCTCTTTGTCGTTGATCGGGCCTTTCTTCTTGGTAACTAACATTCGCATCGTCGTGGGTACCTCACAGTTGGATCGACGCTGCTGGGCTGGGTTTAAATAATTAAAAAAATAATGCAATCGCTACAGTCGAGATCCCAATCGGAACGTCTCTCCTATACATCGTCTCATCTCAATCGGCTCAAATCCATCATGGTGATGGGCGTGAGGAGGTCGGTTTTAATGCTGCTGTTCCTGATCGGGTGCATTACGCCCGCCACGATCTCCGCACAAACCTATAATATTAAAGATCTCGGAGCTCTCATCGGCGCTGATAGTTATGCGCATGGGATAAATAATGAAAATCAAGTAGTAGGCTATTGGCTGGGCACAAATGGAGCACGCGCATTTCTCTATAATGCTGGCGCAATCACTGACCTCGGAAGTTTGGGCGGCACAAACAATTACGCGCTCAGCATAAATGCAATCGGTCAAATAGTTGGCTTCGCGGATGATACCAACGGTGTGAGCGCATTCTTATATAGCAACGGCACCATTACCAATCTTGGAACACTCGGTGGCTTGAACAGCTATGCCTACGGAATCTCCGACAGCGGTCATGTAGTCGGTCATCTCGACACCACCAATGGTGCGCGAGCTTTTCTCTATATCGAGAACTCGGTAACAAACCTGGGAACCCTTGGCGGAACGAACAGTTTTGCCTTCGGAATCAACATCTCAAACCTGGTGGTTGGCTCATCTCTGACCGAAGTGGATGCAACTCATGCATTCCTCTGGCAGAATGGAATTCTCACGAATTTGAACCAATTGATTGATCCGCAGTCGGGATGGATTTTGAACGATGCCCGCGGAATCAATAGTATAGGCACGATTGTCGGATGGGGCATCACGAACGAGCAGGAACAGGCGTTTCTCTATAGCGGCGGAGCGATTAACGGAATTGGCGTTCTTCCGGGCGGCACAAACAGTTTCGCGTATGGAATCAATAATGCCAACTGTGTTGTGGGCGCTTCGATGATCACCAATGGGGTGTTGCAGGCCTTCGTTTGGGCGAATGGAAATATGACGAATTTGAACGAATTGCTTCCGCCGGATTCCACTTGGGACTTGCGTGAGGCCCGTGGGATTAATGATTCAGGCGCAATCGTCGGATGGGGTGTGATCAATGGCCAGGAACACGCCTTTATCTTGTCTTCCAACGCACCGCCTTCGGTGACCTTGACCAATCCAGTCGATAACGTGCTGCTGTTGGGGCCGATGACGCTTTCATTGGAAGCATCGGCTACGGATGAAGATGGGACCATTGCCATGGTCGAGTTTTATGAAGGGACAACCAAGCTGGGCGAAGACGCTGAGGAACCGTACCAACTTGCGATCGAGAATGTTGGCGAAGGCGTTTTTGAACTGATCGCCGTGGCAATAGATGATGCGGGAGCGCGGAGCACTTCCGCTGTCGTGACTGTCACGGTCGCTCTGCCTCCGAGCATTGCGATTCAGCCACAAAGCCAACGCGTCATGACTGGGAGTAACGCAACTTTCACCGTCACCGCGGCCGGAACCATTCCGTTGAGTTACCAATGGAGATTCAACGGCGGCAACATTTCCGACGCAACACATAGCAGTTACTCCATCACGAACGTCCAGACGATCCACACTGGCAACTATTCCGTTCAAATAACGAATCTCGTTGGGTCTGTTACGAGTGCCGATGCAGGCCTGACCGTTGCCGTTGATCCGTTCAACATGGGCAAAGGCGATTGGATTTATTTCCTCTCAATGGCGACCAATCAATTGGGCGGCAATGTCCCGAGCGTGACTGATATTGCAAGCCTGATGAACTATGAACGATTGCAGGGGATGCAGTTCGTGGTGGTGAAAGCCGGGGATGGAGGAACCATCTGGAACCAATTCAATGCCGAACTGGTGGATGCGGCCCATGCTGCTGGCTTGAAGATTTTTGGGTATGGTCGCGTGTTCGGAACCAATATTGCGGGAGAAATCGCAGTGGCAACCAACGTCCTGGCACTCGGCGCGGATGGTTTTGTGATTGATGCCGAGATCGAATACGAAAGTCATATTCTCGCAAACAACAACGCTGCCGCTGAGGAATATTGCCAGGGAATTCGTGCAGCCTATCCCGATGCTTTCCTGGCCCACTCACCGTTCGCGCTCATCAGCTATCATTCAACCTTTCCGTATGTCACTTTCGGAAAACATTGCGATGTAGTGATGCCGCAGTGCTACTGGAAGAGCTTTGGTATTTCCCCTTCGAACATGGTGCATCAATTGGATACTCAATGGAGTAATTGGCAGAACTCACTAACAGGATCGAATACCGCTGCTATCAAACCGATTGC
>JACDHS010000089.1 GCA_013820875.1 Verrucomicrobiota bacterium
AAAAAAGAATCCCGCGCCAGCTTCAGGCAATCTAAACCCAAAGCCGACACGGGATGGTGATTATTCATTACTCGGGCTCTTCTGAGGCTGGATCAATTCAGCAGCCTTGAGCCAATTGCGTTATTCCCACTTGATTGCGTCAGCGATGACGACGTATCCAGTGGTCGTCCAGCAGGACAGTCTCACCTGGTTGCTGCCGGAATTAATGGTCCAGGATCCCAGCGAACGCCAACTGCCACCATTGATCTGCTGATTTCGTTGCACAGTCGTGGACCCGCCGGAATGGTAAACGGTGTAAGGGGCTGTGGCGGACCGATTCGATCCCTGGCTCCACCATGCGGAAACGGTATAGCTCTTCGTGGTGGCGAGATTGCCCGTCCAGATCGCCTGATCACTGATGGCTTGAGTGCTGCGGTAGCGATAGTTCGAGCCATATTTGTCCGTTGCGGAAGTAGCGGTGATCCAGCTCGAGGAGGCGCTGAAGCCGCTCTGGCTGTTATCCACAATCACGGGGCCGCTAGAGGATGCAGCTTTCGCAATCCAGTTGTTGACCAGGGAAGTCACAGAGCCGTTGTACATGTCGCGATCCACGTTCCCGGAAATGCCGGGAACCGAACCGGTATCGGTGTATTGCCAGAAGTGCCATGTGCCCCACCTGTTACAATTCGAACAGGAACTCCATGGTGTTCCGGTGGAAGGGTTTTGCCCGTTGTAATTCGCAATGAAGGCGCCCCACTGCGCTATCCCGGTGTTAAAGTTGCAGGCCATGCAGGCGCTGGTATAGATGACTGGTTTGACCGTGACTCCTTTCGCGGCGGCTTTGGCGATGATGGCGTTGCACCACTGGTTGGCCCATTGGGTGTAGCTGCTGGCGCCCACATGCCCTGTCCAAACCTCCATGTCCAGCATCGGCATCAGAGTCAGGCCATCGGCCTTGATGTAAGGGCCGGCCAGGTTCCAGAAGTAGTCGGCCTCGGTCTGCGCGCTATTGTTACCCGGGAAGGCGTAGTGATAGGCGCCCATGTAAACACCGGCGGACTTGCCGTTGTTCATGTTGGCGACAAAATTGCCGTTGGGCGAGGTGAGTCCGCGAGTGGCCTGAGCCCAGGCAAACCGGATTCCTGAGCCTCGTACCTGCGTCCAGTTAATCGTTCCCTGCCAGCGTGACACATCAATGCCGGGCGTGCGTGTCTGGCCGACTGCGCTCCCAGTTCCTAATGTCAGGAGCAGAGCCGCGACTGCCAAAATTCCCCACACCGCCCCCATTTTTATTCCGACTAATTTACCGATCTTTGCTTTCATAGTTTTTTTATTTTTATGTTTATTTGGTGTTGGTCATTCTCGGAGGGTGTTGTTTTTGGAAGAAATGGTGATGAACCGGGCTCGAAATCGCGATCGTGATTGGGTGCGGTCGCTGGGTTTTCGGCGCGACGAAAGACTCATCGGTTGGCTGGGTTGGGGTGAACCGCATCAGATACAGTCCGAGAACCGATCCGCTGACAAGTAACAGCCGCTTTTTATCAGAAGAATTTAGCTTCATTGAATCAGATCTATCCTATCTATAAAAAGCAGTTTAGAACCGCAGATTGGAAAAGCCATTTGTAATGGAGTTTACCACGTAATTGCAACTCCTAAACTGCAACGCCTCTCACTGCGTGTGTGATTTTTTCCGGGTGAGATTGTAGAATCGGAGCGCGGCTGTGTGCGCAGCATCAGCCGCAGCACGCGAGATTATCAAGCGGGCCTGCAAAATCTGAACGCCGCAATATTGCCGTACCCGCTGCGGCTGACTCTTCGAGCACAGCCGCGCTCCGATTCTATACCCGATACGTCACAGACCCGAAAGCGCTTCGGCTATGAATGAGAGAATAGTCCCAATGGCATCTCCGGCGAAATCTCCAACCGCAGACAGCAGATCAGGGTCGGTAACAATCTGACCGCCAGCCTCAAGGGCGATCTGCGCAATACTGTCGCTCGTCACAGTATTCCAACTTTTGTAATCACTGCGCTTGCAGCGAAGAATTAGATCCAACTCTCCGTGATCCAGCCAGACACCACCGCACGCGGTGCAAACATCAATTTCGACGCCGCGATGATGCACCGCGACCAAAACACTCCCGTCCGCGGGACAAAGACACCGCTTCCCACTCGCTGATTTACCTTTGGACGAGACGTGAGGTAGATGACCCACAGCAGTGGCAACCAAAGCGGGTGACAACCATAAACCAGCACACGTCGTACAGTGCGAGACGCTGAATCCGCGCACCTTCTGCGCAACAAGTGACGCCCTATCTCTTGGACAACATTGCATGGGTTTATCCTCAGTCGAAGCACTTGATTCGACCATTACTATCCTTCGCGCACTTTGTAATCGTTCAACCGGAGATACAGCGCGCCGGCGCAAATCTTTTTTAAGCAGAGCAGAAAGAAGAGAAATTACTTTTTTCGAAGGACGGTATCGCGTTGCGCCCAGGTTGGATCCGCTTCGGGGTAATCCAAATTGAAATTCAAACCGCGACTTTCCGGACGTTGCAGGGCGGATTTAATGATCAGTTTTGCGACCAGTGCAATATTGCGCAATTCAAGCAAATCGCTGCTGACAATGAAATCCCAGTAATACTCCTGGATCTCTTCCTGCAGGTTATCGATGCGCTTTTTCGCGCGTTGCAACCGTTTGTTCGTCCGCACGATGCCGACGTAATCCCACATCATTCGCCGGATTTCATCCCAGTTATGGGAAACGACCACGAGTTCATCCGGGTTATGCGCATTCCCCGATTGCCACGGGGGAATAGTGATTCCATTTTTCGGCAGTGGCTTGGAAAGAATCTTTTCCGCGGCGCGATGCGCAAAAACGAGTGCCTCTAAAAGTGAATTGCTCGCCAAGCGATTCGCACCATGCAGACCGGTGCAAGCGACTTCACCCACCGCATAGAGGCCAGCAATGTCTGTTTCACCATCCATGTTTACCCGGACGCCACCGCATTGATAATGCGCCGCGGGCACAACTGGGATCGGCTCTTTCGTGATGTCGATGCCGAATCCCAAACAGGTCTGATAAATGTTCGGGAAACGATCAATGATAAATGGCGCGGGTCTGTGCGTAATGTCCAGATACACGCAGGCAGCACCCGTCTTTTTCATCTCGCTATCAATGGCACGGGCCACAATGTCGCGTGCCGCGAGGGATTGCATCGGATGATATTTATCCATGAACTCCGCGCCACTCGCATCTTTCAGAATGCCGCCCTCGCCACGCACCGCCTCGGAAATGAGAAACGATTTTGCCTTGGGATGATAAAGGCAGGTGGGATGAAACTGAATGAACTCCATATTTGCCACAGCCGCACCCGCGCGATAAGCCATAGCAACCCCATCACCGGTCGCGATGTCAGGGTTGGTCGTGTATAGATAGACTTTGCCGCAACCGCCTGTGGCGAGAAGAATTTGGTTCGCAGCGAATGTCTCAACTACACCCGTGGCGTTGTCCAGGACGTAAACGCCATGACAACGATTCTCGCCCACGTAGCCGAGTTTCTGGGAAGTGATCAGGTCAATGGCAAAATTATTTTCGAACACCTCGATGTTCGGTTGCTCCGCAACAGCCGTAAGCAATGCCCGTTCAATCTCGCGCCCGGTCACATCTTTCGCATGGAGAATGCGGCGCTTGGAATGGCCCCCTTCCATTCCGAGATCCAGCTCCTTGATGCCCCCGCCGTTTTCCCGCTCGGAAAATTTCATCCCGAGATCAATCAATTCCTGAATGCGCGCCGGGCCTTCCTCCACAATCGTTCGCACGACGTTTTCTTTGCAAAGCCCCGCCCCTGCTTCCAGCGTGTCGCGCACATGCGCCTCAAAGGAATCCTCCTTGCTGGTCACGGCGGCAATACCGCCCTGGGCATAATTGGTATTCGATTCCGCGCGCGACTTTTTCGTAACGATGGCCACGCGCCCGTGCTCTGCCACTTTGAGAGCAAAAGAAAGTCCGGCGATGCCGCTGCCGAGAATTAAGAAATCGAATTGTTTCACTGCGGATGAGAGTTGAGCAATAAAGAGCTCGGTAGGCGAAGAGAAAATGCGCGCATTCTCAGATGAACACAGGTTGGGGTGACATGGTTGAATCGTTGCATGGTTGCATGGGGGAAAACTGACTGTGCAACCATTCAACCCCTCCGCTTACTACCGATACATCGAAAAACCGAGACGGAAGGCGGAACTTTTCTCGTCGTAACGCACGAGGCTTTCTCCATAGCCGGTGAAATATTGCGCGTGCAGGTAGAAGCTGAAGTTGCTGTAAAAAAAGCGCATCATGGGATAGGTCAGATCAATTTGCAGAGCACCATTGTCCCAGGAATCACCAAGGCGTCCAGTGGTCGCCACCTGCAAACCGCGCTTCCAACCGACAATGGCGCGCAGGTCGCCGTAACCACGATAGTCCGCCAGATCGGGATTATCATTCAGATCTCCAACGTAAACCCAGGCGCGCGGCTGCAGGGTTAATTGCAGACTCTTGTCTCCACCCAGGACCAACGTTGGCCGGATATAAGCGATGTTCAAACTCCTTGAGTTCAGTCCACCGCCACCATTGGATTCATGCTGCAGACCGAGTTGAAAATCCAGACGAAAGGAATCAGCATGACCACCACCGGCCAATTTGTCCCACGCATAAAGAACCTCCGGCTTGTAACTGCTGTCGAAGAATGGTGAAGAAGGAGCATCCCAATCCCACAAAGATGTTTGGGTGTAAGCCAAATGAATGCGTTCGAGGTTGGGTAATCTTTTCGCCAGGAGACCATGTTGGTTCACTAGCTGATACTTGAAGCTGATCTGGAACTTGGCATTAGGAGATGCGGTTCCGGCGATAAAGTAAAAGGGTTCATATCCGGAAATGTGTTGCTGGAAGAAACGCATTGGGTCAAACGCTTTGGCGGTCCCGTCCGGTTCGGCATCGCGCAACCACCGGGCCAAACGTCCCTCCGTTTCCTTGTACTCCTCTTTTGTCGGCGCGGGTCGAATATCCAGCACCAATTGGTTGGGAGCGAACTTTGTGAGTTTAAGAATCGCCTCACCGGAGAAGGCCTCCGGCACAATAAACAAATAATCCCGGCTCGCAAACGACCCGGGTGTAATAGAGAACCGCTCTGCGGAATGCTCTGGAGTTGCCTCAAGCGTCACGGAAACGGTCTGGCCATTGTTTCTGAGACGCGCGGAAATCTCTTTCGGCGCCACCCATGAAATGTTCTTTGATGTTGAATTCAGCGCGTGGAATCTGACGATAGCAGTGCTTCCCGCAGACACCACCTGGTTTGAAACTGAGAAAATATGTGTCGGCTGATCCGCGTCAGCTTGCGTCGTGAGGGCGATAAAACAAAGTGCCGCTGCGAAGTGCCGCCAGCGTTTCAAAAAGCATTCAATCATAGTGTTCCGTTATCTATCAATCGGGTCTTACCCACAAAAACTGCCAAAGCCATCTGTGTTCCGCGTTTTACCATTTCAACAGGTTCCAGCGTTTCACGGTCAAAAAATTCCACGTAATCAAGACGCGCTTCGGATTGTGTGGCAATCAGCTTTGAAATTTCAGAACGCAATCGTTCAACCGCAACCGAACGCGACTTCACCTGTTTACGTGCGAGCTCCATTGCCAGCCACAAAACAGTTGCCTGGTCGCGCTGCATCGGATTCAAATATTTATTACGCGAACTCATGGCCAACCCATCCCGTTCACGATGCGTCGGAGCGACAACCACCTTCACCGGAAAATGCAGATCGCGGACCATCCGTTGAATCACCGCCGCCTGTTGAAAATCTTTTGCGCCGAATACGGAAACGTCCGGCAAAACGATGTTAAATAATTTCGCGACTACTGACGTGACGCCACGGAAATGGGTCGGTCGTGAAGCACCCTCCATTCTCCGCGAGAGTTTCTCTTCGACAACATAGGTACTGAATTCTGCCGGATACATTTCTGTATCTGAAGGCACAAAGAGAATATCAACGCCGGCGTCGCGACACATCTGTTTGTCTTGAGCGAGGTCGCGAGGATATTTGGAGAGATCTTCAGTCGGAGCAAATTGTGTCGGATTCACATA
The DNA here is from genome assembly GCA_013820875.1 of Verrucomicrobiota bacterium. GTDB lineage: Bacteria > Verrucomicrobiota > Verrucomicrobiia > Limisphaerales > JACDHS01 > JACDHS01. Next base: position 6,090 of record JACDHS010000089.1, read on the forward strand.
AATGCTGACGACCACCTGCCCTGTTTTGCCGACCAATTGCCGGGCGCGTTTCACAAGGCTGATATGGCCCGCATGCAAATAACCCATCGTCGGCACGAAACCGAATTGCACGCCTTGTGCTTTCAATTTCCTGGTCAATCGTTGCATTGCAGCAACGGATGTAACAACTCGCATCACCGGAAAGTAGAGGCTCGAAGAAGACTCTGTCGAGGGGACTTTCCCGCAAATACTTTCTCGACGGAGAATGGTTTGATTGAAGACACCGCTGAAGAGCTGTCTCACCTCCAGAAAGCCAGCAGGAAAGTTCCCTCTCTTTTTGTCCAGAAGAAATCCTAAGCGCAGACTGAGCGCAAAGTTGATTTTTAAGAAAAAGGCGGCTGAAGACAGCCGCCTTCCCAAGTTTGGCGGAAATACTTATTTCTTCTCGTTCACCAGTTCCGCTTTGATCCCGTTGATCATCTGTTCGAGTTGGCGACCGTATTTTACGTAGCTGTCGTAAACAACTTGGTCATCGGTCTTCACCGTAGCGTCGTGGAACACAACTGCGACGTGTGGTTCGATCGAGATACCAGCATCGTAGCCGCGGGAGAAAGCATCCTTTAAAATATCGCGGACACGGGCCTGGCCTTCGCCTGGATAGTTATAGTCGGGTTCTTTTTGACCGGGTCGCGGGGTCGCATCTTTTACGTGAATATGAGCGACGTGTTCGCGGACGTTCACCCAAAATTCCCATGGATCCTGCTGCGGCCATGGCTTTGCCTTGCTGCGATCCGTGTTGAAGATCGGGTTGCCGGTATCGAACACCCATTTCAGACCGGGACACTTTTCCAGCAGTTCGATTCCGTGCTGCCAGCTCATTCCACCGTAGTTCATGCAGTTTTCATGAACCGGTTGAATACCGGCATCGAGAAACATTTTGGTCACTTCAGCAATCCGCTCGAAAACAACGGCAGGAGTCTTCTCTTCGTCTGGCGTCGGTTTGAAACTCATGATGCGCACGAACTTCGAGCCGACCTTTTGCATCCGGGGAATACAACGTTTTACTTCGCAGACGGTGACGTCCCACGGCGTCTCCACAGTCTTCGCCCAGTTCGCAATGGCGGAACCAAACGCGTACACCTCAATCCCATTTGCCTGAAGTTTCTCAACGCAAATGTTGAATGCTTCCTCCGGAATATCGTGGAAATTGCCTTTTGGAAATCCGGGCACTTCTGCAAACCGCATTTCGAGGTGTTTCCAACCGAGCTCGTTGGTGGCTTTAATCTGCGCGTCAATATTCGCGCCCGCTTCATCTCCAATTCCTGTCAGGATCATAGTTTAGTATTTAATTTTTTCGATGTTCACGATGCGGATTTCCGAAATAAAAGAGTCGAGCCAATAGGTGATAAGGAATGGGCGCATTGCCCAAACGGATAGAATTCTACCAGCAGCATCTTTACCTTCGTAATCGGCATCGCGTTGGGGGTTGGTCCGAAGATCAGCGAAAGCATCCAAAAGCTTCCGCCGTTCAAAAGCTGAACTTGCAGTAAAAAGGTGGAAGGCCGCCTCGTCGAAAACAATCTTCCAAGGTTCCATCAAATACCTTCAGCCTCTAGAGATTGATGAATCCGCTGCGCTTGCTCCAAAGTTAGCTTCCGCCCTGCATCCATGCGCTGCATTCTTTGCGCGAGCAGCGCCTGATATGCGGGGTCTTTTTGCTCCGCCAAATGCTGTAGATATGCAACCGCGAAGAAACGTTCCTCGTCCGTCATCTGATCTATACTGGCTTTGATCTCCGTATTGCTCACAAACAAAAGGTAAAATTTATCGGGAAATCGGCAAGCTTGTTCCTACCGTGTAAACGATTTGGTAAAATCTTCGCTCGAGATCTCAACGACTTTCTTTTCGATTTTCGATTCGGCGATCAACTGCTTCAGTTTGCACTCGTATGCCGCGCTGTCCATAGGCATCTGAACGGTTTGATCGATCAAACCGGAATAAAGCATAACATTAGCGAGTTCAATGGAGTGAATGCCTTCTTCGGCTGGTGAAATCAATTGGGCCCCGTCGAGAATTGCATCCACGAAATTCTGCATCAGCGTGGCGTGTTGCGCGGGAACCGTCGTGATCGGCACATCCACATTCCAAACTTCCGGTTTTTGAAAACCGAGCTTCGCGGTTTTGCTTTGCTCCACCATGGAAACTTCATTCCGAGTGAAGCTGAGCTTGTCATTTTCCAGGACGAGCTTGCCCATGGTTCCGGCGATCTCGAAACGGTTCGTTCCCGGTGCTTCTCCGGTCGACGCAGTGAACACACCAGTCGCGTTGTTAGGAAACTCCAGGTAAGCCGTCACCTGGTCTTCGACTTCGATGTTATGAAAACGGCCGAGTTGCACAAAACTGCGCACTTTAGAAGGCATGCCCAGGAGCCATTGCAACATGTCGAGCTGGTGCAGGCATTGATTGATTAAGACTCCCCCGCCCTCGCCACGCCAGGTCGCACGCCAACCGCCGCTCGCGTAATAAGCTTCTGTGCGAAACCAGTCAGTCACGATCCACGAGAACCGCACGATTTCACCGAGTGAACCATCCGTGATTAGTTTCTTGATCTTCACGTAACGATTCTCCGTGCGGAGTTGGAACATCGCGCCAAAGACCAACTTCGGATGTTCTTTGCTGACGGCGATCAAACGTTCCGCATCCGCTTTGTGGGCGGAGATCGGTTTCTCAACCATCACATGTTTGCCAGCTTTCAAGGCCGCGATGCCTAATGAAGTATGCTGGTAATGTGGTGTGGCGATCAGAACGGCGTCCACCTCGTTGGAACGGATCATCTCTTCGCCATCGCTGAAGATTTTCACCCCCTTTTGCTTATAACTTTCAAGCTTGTGGGGTGAGGTGCTGCAAACCGCTGTTAACTCACAGCGATTTACTTTTCCTGCCAGAAGATATTCCGCATGGTGCTTGCCCATGTTGCCCATGCCGATGATGCCTACGCGAACGTTGTTCATTTTCTTAAGAATGTTAGACACGAATTACACGAATTTTCACGAATTAAAAAAGAAACAAAACAGCCCGGCGAAGCTCCCCTTGAGAAATTTTTCAACCACGAATGAACACTAATAAACACGAATGGGATGAATAGCTGTCTTCCGTACCGAAAATAAAAACTCGTGAATCCTCGAAAAAACATCGGTTTCTCAAGTATCTCCCTTATTCGTGTCCATTAGTGTTCATTCGTGGTTAAGCCACTCTGCAAATTGCTAAGCCAATATCCCCTTCACCAGTTCACCATGCACATCCGTTATACGATGATGCCTGCCTTGATATTTAAAAGTCATACGCGTGTGATCGATTCCCATGCAGTTCAGGATCGTAGCGTTCAGATCATGCACATGCACCGGGTCGCGAGTTATGTTGTAGGAATAATCATCGGTCTCGCCGTAAACGGTTCCCGGTTTGATGCCGCCGCCAGCCAGCCACATGCTGAAGCAGCGCGGATGATGATCGCGCCCGTAGCTTTCTTTCGACAACGTTCCCTGGGTGTAAACGGTGCGACCAAATTCCCCACCCCAGACAATCAAGGTGTCGTCAAACATCCCACGCTGTTTCAAATCTTTGATCAACGCCGCACTCGGCTGGTCGGTATCGCTGCATTGACCAGGCATTTGTCTCGGGACGGATTCATGATGATCCCAACCGATATGATACAGTTGGATAAACCGCACATCCCGCTCGGCAAGGCGTCGCGCGAGCACGCAGTTGTAGGCGTAGGTCCCGGGCGTGCGCGATTCCGGCCCATACATTTCGAAGGTTGATTCGGGTTCACTGGAAAGATCGGTCAAATCCGGCACCGAACTCTGCATCTTGTAAGCCATCTCGTACTGCGCAATGCGCGTGGCGATCTCGGGATCGCCGTAGGCCTTGAGATTGATCTCATTCAATTTGCCGATGTCATCCAGCATGGAACGCCGCGCTTTGCCGCTTAATCCTGGAGGGTCAGACAGGTAAAGAACCGGGTCGCCGTTTGAGCGAAATTTCACCCCTTGATAACGCGAAGGCAAAAAGCCACTGCCCCAGAGTCGATCGTAAAGCGGCTGATCCACCTTGCGTCCCGTGCCACGCGAAATCATTACGATGAACGCCGGCAAATCTTTGTTCTCACTGCCAAGCCCATACGAAAACCACGACCCCATGCAGGGACGCCCCGCAATCTGGCTCCCAGTCTGAATGAATGTAATCGCCGGATCATGATTGATCGCCTCCGTGTGCATGGAGCGAATAATGCAAATGTCATCCGCCACCTTCGCCGTATGCGGCAACATTTCGCTGATCCAGGCTCCGCTTTTGCCGTGCTGTTTAAATTTGTAAATCGATGGAGCGACCGGAAACGTTTTCTGATTGGAAGTCATCCCGGTGAGTCGCTGGCCTTGCCGAATGGAATCGGGCAAGTCTTCAGAATACTTCTCGCGCAACCCCGGTTTGTAATCGAACAAATCCATCTGCGACGGGCCGCCCGATTGGAACAGGTAAATAATCCGCTTCGCCTTCGGTGCGAAATGAGGCAACCCCGCCAATCCTCCATGCGCTGAAGAGTCCAACCCGCCTGCTACAGACCCAAAAAGATTCGGATTCAACAAAGAGGCCAATGCCGCCGCGCCGATCCCTGTAGCGGTTTTTCCAAAGAACTGACGCCGCGTCAGCATCAATTTGTGTTCGTGGTCCAGGTTCATGGCTATTGCTTTGTAATCACTTCGTCCAGGTTGAGAATGACACTTGCCACTGTGGTGTAAGCTGCCAGCTCTGATGCGTTCAGCTTGTCATCTGCTTTTGAGTCACCGACAGAAATTAATTGCTCCGCCGCAGCACGATCACTTTTCATTTCGGCCAATCGCTGCTCCAACCCCGTTTTCAAAATCGTCATTTCCGCCTTTTTCGGTTCCCGTGCGGTGGCGAGAATGAAACCGTGGCGAATACGTTGTTCGACCGATGAACCACCCTCCCGCAACATCCGTTGCGCCAGTGAACGAGCGGCTTCCACATAGGTAACATCATTCAACAACGCCAAGGCCTGCAATGGCGTCGAAGTGCGCGAACGCGAAACCGTGCAGATCTCGCGGGTCGGCGCATCAAAGGTGGACATGGCCGGTGGCGACACGGTGCGCTTCCAAAAAGTATAAAGACTGCGGCGATACAAATCTTCCCCCTTCCCCTGCTCGTAGGTTGCGAAACCGGTCCCTTCCGCACCCGCGGCGAGTTCTTCCCACAATCCAACCGGCTGATACGGTTTCACCGAAGGACCACCCATTTTCTCCGAGATCAGGCCGGAAAACGAAAGCGCCTGGTCACGAATCATCTCCGCAGGCAAACGCATCCGTGAACCGCGCGCCAATAAAATATTCTCCGGATCACGTTCCAGCAGATCCTCAGAAACTTGCGAGGCCTGCCGATAGGTCGCGCTCATCACGAGCAATTTCTGCATCGCCTTCGTATCCCATCCGACTCGCATAAACTCTGTCGCCAGCCAATCGAGTAACCCCGGATGACTCGGCAGATCGCCCTGCATCCCGAAATCCTCGATCGTCTTCACCAGGCCATTGCCGAAGTAAGCCGCCCAAAAGCGGTTCACCGTGACACGAGCGGTCAGCGGATTCTCAGGAGAAATAAGCCATTGCGCCAGGCCAAGACGGTTGGTCGGCGCGTCGGGTTCGAGCTGTGGTAGAATGGCTGGGACCGCCGGGAAGACCCGTTCTCCCGGTTGATCATAGGCGCCGCGCACCAGGATAAATGCATCACGCGGCTTATCCAGTTCCTCCATTACCATGGTGCGGGGAATTTGGTCGTCCAACGTTTTGCGCTCCCGGTTCATCTGGGCCATTCCCTCGGAGGCGGTGCGATATTCGGCCTGGTAGGAGAGGAAATAATCGCTCGCGGATTTGACCTCGGCCACTTTGCGTTTCTCCACCGGGATTTTAAAAATTTTGGTCAACGCAGAGGAAAGCGGCGAAGGATGGTCATTGTCTGTTGCCGTCAAACGAAAGTGACCCATCTGGGTTTTGCCGGGATTGTTCTGCGTGAGCTTGAATTTCAGAGTCGCGCCGGCGGGGATCGAGACACTCTCTTTAGTTTCAAAAATCACATCAACCGGTTCGCCCGTTTTCGATTCAGCACTCCACCCCCCAATCACGTTTTCACGTGGACGCAGAAGGAGTGTCGCTGCGAAACCTGATCTCGCCGCACTGCCGCTGACCTTTGAGAATTCAACCGACTGCAACCTTTTTCCCGCTTTGGCAACTACTTCAAGATTCAATGTGTTCAGGACAAATGTGCCATCCTTGCTATGCCCTAATTGATTCGTTGAACCCGGTATCGGCAACACCTCAAGACGAATGCCGTTAATATTAGTTAGCTCGGTTTGCGCCACGACAACGAAGGTATCAGCCTCCGCGATTTCACCTTCTGTCACGATGGAGTTCTCGTTGGAAGCTTTTAAGACTGGCTTGCCGCTTTCCGCTTTCGCTTCGATCACCGTCAGGTTCTTCCAGTCCGGCGCGTTCGTCAGCACCTGCTTTTCCCACGCGACCTGCTGCTTGCTCAATGTTGCCGTGATTCCATCCACCACCCGCTGTTTCGCGGCAATCGTTTCGTCCAGTTGAGCCAGCTTCGCTTCAAGCTCCGGCGCCGGAAGTTTCAGGAACGGCCTGGTGCTGACAATGTTGTTGCGCTGCACATTCTCCCGATCCACACCGCGCTCTGCGATGTTGTTAAAAAACGCGTACATGCTGTAGAAATCTTTTGCCGAGACCGGATCATATTTATGATCGTGACACCGCGCGCATCCGACCGTCAGCCCCATCCAAACCGTGGCCGTCGTGTCCACGCGATCAACCACTTGTTCGACAAAAAATTCTTCGGCAATACTCCCCCCTTCCATGTTGATCCGTTGATTGCGATGAAACCCCGTCGCTATCTTTTGCTCCAGCGTGGCGTTGGGCAAAAGATCGCCCGCGAGTTGCTCCACCGTAAACTGATCAAAAGGCATGTTGTCGTTGAATGCTTTAATCACCCAATCGCGCCATGGCCACATGATCCGTTCGCGATCCACCTGGTAACCGTGCGTATCGGCGTAACGCGCCAGGTCGAGCCAATCCACCGCCATCCGCTCGCCGTAACGCGGTGAAGCCAGCAAACGATCCACCACCCTCTCATAAGCTTTGGAAGATTTATCTTTCTGGAAAGCGCGGATTTCCTCGGGCGTCGGAGGTAACCCGGTGAGATCCAAAGTGACCCGGCGAAGCAATGTCGCTTTGTCAGCTTCCTGCGAAGGTTTCAGTTTTTCCGCTTCCAACCGCTCCAGGATAAAATGATCGATTTCGTTGCGCGGCCATTTTTTGTTTTTCACCTGCGGCAACTCCGGCCGCACCGGTTTTTCGAAAGCCCAATGATCTTCCCACGGCGCTCCCTGTGCTATCCATGCTTTGAGCTGTTCCTTCTGTTTGGCAGTCGGTTGCCGGGCATAATCCGGCGGAGGCATCTGTTCATCTGGATCGTTGGAAAAGATTCGTTTAACAATTTCGCTGTCATCCGGCTTGCCGGGAACGACCGGGAAACGTCCCCTGCGTTCCGCGAGAATGCCCTCCTTGGTATCGAAACGCATTTTCGCTTTCCGCGTGGATTCATCCGGACCGTGACAATGAAAGCAGCTATCGGAAAGGATCGGACGAATATCGCGGGTGAAATCCACATGGCCCGCGGAGACAGGCTTTTGCGCTTCCACCGACGTTGTCAACACAACAGCCACCAATGCGTTTACAACGAAAAATTTGACTGCAAGACGTCTCATTCAGTTAAAACCGGGAAAAATGTACAGCAAAGTAACAAATGGGACGCCCAATTCCCTAGAAAAAATCACGGTAGCTACAATTAACCTGAATTTTCATCCCAGAGGCACAGAGCGGCGAAGCCGCAAAGCGGTTCGTCGTGCATTCTCCCCTTTTGCTCACGGCGGTGTTTGGATCCGGTAAAACCGGTGAGGCTGCGACACGGCATTGGTGTCAATGACCAGCAGGTTTGCGCCTGTCCCAATGAGATTTGTCGTCAGAGTGTTCCAGTTTTCTGAACCGGGATTGGTGCTCCAGAGCACACTGTATTGTCCAAGATGGAGGGAACTGAAGCTGAGTTGAACGTTTTGATTCGTGCGCTCGATGGAAACAATTCCCGGCGTTGCGAGCGCCGCTTTAATCGCCTGGAGCAAGGGTTCGCGCTTTCCCGCGGGTTCGCCGGAACGATAGCCCTGACCCAGTTCCCAAATCATCACTCCGCCAAGCCGCCGGTTGCGCGCATAACTCACTTTCGTTTGGCAACTGCGCTCATCATCGTAGGAGATGAACTTATCATCCGCAGAACCCGCGTTATCAATGCTGAGATACGCTGCCTGGGCGTTGGTGTCCCAGTGATAACGGTTCGTTTGATAATACGTCGTCATGATCGCATTGAATGATGCCGACGTGACGATCGGTGCGGTGCTCCATGATTGACGCGGGTCGGTCGCACCGCCATTGGTGGTGCCGGCGCCTCCGCTCCACACCTTGCCGTAAAAAGCGATTCCAATCCCCAGTTTCTCCGGCTGCACCCCGGCATTTATAAAATTGTTCACCATCGTTTCAGTGGAAGGAACAGGTTTGCCGGTGCTCGGGAAATTATAACCACCATCGAAAAGCGGCGCATTGTGCCAGGTCACCCACCCCGGCCATGTGCCGGACATGTCATAAGTCATGATGTTGATCTGGTCGAACTTGTCCTGCAACGTCGCAAAAACCTGTGGTTGCCAGGCGACTGCGGTTGTCAGGAGCGGACGCGGCGCAATCGTATCGAGTTGCGCGCGCAACATGGTGATGAACGTCGCGAATTGATTCGTTTCAGAGGCCAGGATCGGTTCCCAATCGATATCCACGCCGTCGTAGCCTCGGGAGACCATGAAGTTAACAATGTTCGTGGTGAACTTGCCAACGTTCTGACTGCTTGTAGCGGCGGGAAACGAACTCCCGGCTCCCCCGACTGAGATCAGAACAGGTTTTCCAGCCGCATGCGCCTTGCTGATCAAGTCAGAAGAATTGGGTGCCGAAACTACATTCAGCGAACTGTTGAGCGTGCCATCTGAATTCGGTATCAGCGCAAAATGAATGACATGAGTGAGAGCCGAGAAATCCACCACCGAAGCAGGCATGGTATTTTGGCGATACCCAGGATAGTAGCCGGTATTCCACAAGTCAGCCCGCGCATGGAAAGTGGAAAGAAAGAAAAGGCATCCCAGCAAACAGGAACAGTAAGCTCGCCAATGCCAATTCATGAGTGCCGCAGTATAAAGCAAAAATGAAGCAAGTCTATCTGGAGTTAAGGAACAGCGAGCACTGTTCATTTATCAACTACAATAGCGAAACCCTGTCTGAAAAGCCCAGCAATATAGAATTGCGGCTGAATTTGCACAGCACCATGACGGTCCACATATCCCCAATTCTGCCGGAACTGAAAAGCAGCCAGACCTTCGCGAAACATGTCCACGGCTTCTGCGTTGATGCTGAATAGCTCGTCCCCATTGGTATTAATTGCTATTCTTCTGGAATCCTTTTCAACAAAAGCCACCCCATCACTGAAACCGTCCACCGAATCGTATATAGGTTCGATCACGACATTGCCGGCGCGATCAAGAAAACCGTCCTTGCCCCCCGATAAAAAATCAATCCTGTCATCATAACAGTAGCGACAAATCCAATCCCACGCGTTGTGAAACAAAACTTCACCCTGCCGGTTGATATAGCACTCCTGACCATCAATCGTCGCCCACGCCACATCCTCCCGAAAATTTCCTGCGTTTTCATACGGCCCCAGAATGGTTTTCAAGCTCTTGTCGAGGTAATAGAATTTCGATCCCTTCTTTGCGAGAGCCAGTCCGTCGGAAAAGCGTTCCAGATGGGAATAAAACTCGTTCGTTACAATTTCTCCCGCGTAGTTGATGAAGGCATAGCCATTCGACCCCGTCAGAACTGATGCCACTCCTTCCGCAAAAGCTCCCGCGTTGTAGAATCTGGGCTCAATGCAAACGGAACCGGTTAAGTCGATGTAGCCGCACATTCGACCGTTCCGCACACTCGCCCTTCCTTCGAAGAACTGAGTGGGTTCAGTTTGAAATGCAGGAGCCAACATTTTTTGACTGCCCGTTAAATCAATGAAGCCGAATTGACCCGAATGCCCTTTAACGCATGCAAGCCCGTTTACAAATTGTCCGGCCCAGGCATAAGTATGTTCCCAGGCGGGTTGTCCCGACTTATCTATGTATCGAAACTTCATTAATAGTAGCGTGGGTTGCTCTATCAAAGATGGCAAGAACTTCACCCGTACTTTACATTTTCGCCCAATTCAACTGCTATCGGTTCTGCGCGTATGAACACCTCTGAAATTATTTTTGTCGGCGTCAAAGGTCACGTTGTGGCTATCGAGAAAGTTGGCGGAAGAATACTCTGGCAAACGAAACTCAAAGGCGGGTTTCTTTCATCCGGTGGTTTTGTCACGGTGCTGGTGGATGGCGACAAGATTTATGCTCACGCCGGTGGGGAACTTTTTTGCCTGGAGGCACTCACCGGTCGCAAGTTGTGGAACAATGCCCTCGACGGTTTCGGCTTTGACATCGCCTCCCTGGCGATTGAAGGAGCCTCCGTTCCTTCACAAGCGATGATGGCTCGTATTCTGCAAAAGAGGGCGGAAGAGAATAATAATAGTAGTAACGCCAGTAGCACCTCCGGCAGTTAAAGAAGCGCGTGTGCTCACGTTCTGCGAGGCTGTAACCTTTCAGTGTTTATCATCTGCCGGATCGTATCCCCAATCCCAAAGGGATTGCGTAACAAAGCCCAGGGTTGCGAGGCACGAGCTACCCTGGGAAAACGCGAAATAGTTTTAACCCCAAGGGGGTTACGTAACCCCGTTGGGGTTAATGCCAGATTTACGACCTGACCCAGGGTAGCTCCTTCGTCGCAACCCTGGGCTTTGTTACGGAATCCCTTTGGGATTCATGGAGAAATTTGGAATCGCTCAGGTGTTCAATTCACCCTGCTCATCCTGTAGAACGCGCGAAGCACGTGACGGCCATCCTTGGAATCAATTCTTTCTATATAGAGACCATCTTTGTAAAAGGTAATAAGCACATAGCGTGTTATTCCATCAATCGTCCATGCAGCAAGACCGTGGCGATAACTAAGCTCAACCAGGGGAGCATCAGCCAGAAAGAAAGCGACTTCTCCCCATGCACATTCTTCAGGTGGACAGTTTTCCCAGGCTTGCACTTTTAAACGGTTCAAGCCGATGTGGTTCTCAGCAGGAAACTTACCGGAAATCACAATCTTCGAGATTGCTCCTGCTCGTCCTGTTGGCCCTGCCGAAGGCCCCTGTGCGTTAGAATGATCTTCCACCCAAGTGCCTGGTCCAACGTAAGCAGCGTCAATATCCTCAACCATACGTGCTTGTTGAGCGGTGGAAGGTTGATTACTCATCCGACGCGTTATTGCCTTTGACCGTTCATTCTCAACCTTGAGCTTTTCAAATTCCACATTCGTCGGTGTCAGTTGTGGGGCAACAGAAACGGGGGGTTCTGGTTCTATCACCTCTGCGAATAGCGGTTCAGGAAGCAACGGGACCGCATCCACCTCCTCAATCCCGGCGCTACTCTCTTCAGGAGAACTTTGAACCTGCTGGAGTTCGGCAATGAGTCTCCTTTGCTTCATTACGATCCACAAAGGAGCAATCATTCCTGCTGCCAACAAGATGATGACTGCAATAGTAAATCGTTTGTTCATTGGATGAGCCAAAATAAAACGATTACCCCAACCGCAGCACGCAAAAGCCAAAATCAATGACCTTGCTCGCTCCGTCGGTCGCAAAGGGCCGATACGAACATTTTGTCCTGGATCCCCAATCCCAACGGGATTGCGTAAAAAAGCCCAGCGGTTGCGAGGCCATGAGTTCGAATCCCAAACGTTATTGGGTGCCTGCTTGATGTACAATCCGGTTGTTTATCTTCCGGATCAACTCAACCGTTTTGCTCTCGTCTTGCGAAAATATAGAAAACGCCTTGGAGTCAATGACTTGGTATAGCTGAAACTCTGCAAACAGATCTCCATCTGAAAAAACGCTGACGTACTTTCCTAGATTGCGTGAGGTAAATTCTTTGATTTTTTCCCGATCCCTGGGCTGAAGGCCGATAATGGCTACCGTGGTTCGAACTTCTTTCCCGTCTCGGAATTCTTTTTGCTCATCGAAGTTGATTGAGGCGAAATTCGTGATGATAAGTTTGTCGGACGTGTTCGTTCCATCCTGGACGGCTATCGCAAGTTCTGTATGAGTCTCAAGTGAATCATCGAATCGTTGTAATTCACTATTCTCAACGATCTTCATCTCGGTTCTTGTCGAAAGGATAGGTGCCCAGTTAAAAACATTGCCATTTTGAAGGTTAATGCTGAAACCTGAGATTCCGGTTTCTCGGTCGAACTGAGTTCGATAAATCACCATCTCGTGATCCGAGAACTCCATGCGATTTTCTGGCAATCCGAAACTGTTGGTTAATTCAGCTTCTGACATTCCTTTGCGGAGTGAGTTCTCAAAGTCTCTTGGCGACATTTGGCCTTCTGATGCAAATTCCGCCACTAACTCAGAGCGCTGCTCAGGGTTGCTGGTGGCGGGCTCCGAACCAGGGCGGCAACCGACGCAGACCGCAACGGCAATCAACAGAGTGCAAACACGAAAATACACGATGAACTCACTTAAACGTACATTGGCCATGGTGTCCCAATCATTTTCAAATGAACTGCCAAGCGGCAAGCCAAGTTTCAGTTATACAGATTTTTCAACCCTGAAGGGGTTGCGTAATCCCTCGGTAGCCAGAAACGTAAATATTACGTAACCCCGTTGGGGTTAATGCCAGATTTACGACCTGCCCCAGGGTAGCTCCTGCGTCGCAACCCTGGGCTTCGTTACGGAATCCCTTTGGGATTCATGGAAAACGACTGTTCGAACGTCTCTCATTAAAAACGCCCTGTAAGGCGCAGATAATGACAAAAATGCCCATGTAATCTGTCAGGATAATTTTCGTAAGCAGCAGGAATCATCCATTGCAACTCCGGATCCACCAAACAATCGAAAAGCTGGACCAAATGGTTCGATTCAGGAGGTTCATCTTCGGGGATTCCAGCTAGCAGACTGATTTCGAGTGTGATACGACGGTTTCCAGTGACATCCCTCGCAACCTTACGAATCCATCGCCACAATTCATCAATGCGCAATTCCCAAGCCAACCAGTATCCTACTGCGTTAAAAATCACAGTATCCGTTCCTTGGTAATTCGAATCAGAAATGGCCGTATCCAATGCCTCTATAAAATTGTTGAATATTTTGTCACGCTCGCCAGGAATATCCGTCCTTTGATAAGCGTCCAAATAACGCCCCAACTCGGACTCCAATTGTATCATCTTCTCATCCATACACTCATCCCAACCGCAGCACGCAAAAGCCAAAATCAATGACCTTGCTCGCCCCGTCAGTGGTGAGCGGCACTTGGGGAGATAAAGAATAAAGATTGCGACGACCATCCTTTTGGTTGTCGCTCATCGTCACCAGGCCGGCGGTCCGCATTCTGGCAAGACGTTTCAGGGTATCATCGATCGTGCGTCCACCAGCCCCCTGAAGATTAACAGCGGGTTGAGGCCCTCCGCGCGCCAGGGCCAACAGCAACCTGCGCCGCACAGGTTCAGCCAACGTATCGAAGACAAAGTCTTCATTCCATTGATGCTTTGTCGGACTTACCGAGGCACCAATGGACACCTCAGCGCTAAAAGATTGAAAGCAAAAATGGAAGGCCACGCTGCATTCGGAAACAACCGCCGAAATGGCAGGAGACAAAGAGTAGAGGGCGCGACGGCCATCGGCTGGATTAGCAGCCATGATGACGAAGCCTGCGCTACGCATTACGGCCAGATGTTTTACGGTGCTGCAAAGCTGATGCGTCTTATGGAGGTCCGCGGCTGGCTGGGCACTTTTCCGGGCAAGCACCATTAACAATTTACGCCGAAGAGGATCGCCCAATATGCTGAAAACCACGTTTTCGTCCAATAGTTGGGTTTTCGGCGGCAACGAGACAGGTTCTTGCAAATCAGCCATGGTTTCCCATCTTTCAAAAAGCGCTGGCACGCGGCAAGCCTGCATTTCTGATTGTCCAGCATCTGCAAACCGCAGTCTGCGCTTGCGTTGGAGTAATTGAGCAAATGAGGCACGAGAAAAAAATGAAAGCGGTCGCATCGAACAAAGCCAAATAGAGCAATAGCAAATGAAAGGTCATGAAAAAGTCGCACAGATTCCCTCCGCAAAGCCCAACCAAGTTAATATACCTTCAGAGAAAAGTGCGTAACGCTTACACATTTACCAGCCAGAGCACGGTTATTCGGCCAAAAATTTATGATCCCCCATCCGGGCCATTCGGTCCGGCGAAAACCAAATCGCCAAAGCCGCCTGAATCTTCACCGAACCAATCAAACCCTGCTACGACATCTCTAACTCTCTCCAAAACATCGTTAAGTGGTGTTTACTGTGCTCGGCGTGACGCTTATATTTAATTTACTTATCCCTCTTTTTCATTGCAAATAGACCAGACAAGAACCCTCCCAAATAAATCAGCGTAAGATCGCGGCCGAAAAAACCCCAGAATCCTATAATCGGAGCTACTTTCATCATCAATCCAAAAAACAGTATCAAACCGCATGTTATTGCAATAAATACAGTCCTACCACCATTTCTACTTTTCAGCCAAAGAGCCAAAACAGCCACCGAAAAGAAACCAAGGGTGCCGACGCCCAAAATCGCAAGATTATACCACCAAGCACTGTATACAATTAATGAATAGTCTCTCACATTCATGACTTAATGTTGCATAAAGCCATCCAGTGTACCGATTTTTTCATGCGTAGATCTGCCATTCTCAGTGTCAAACAAAACAGAACCGGCACTAAAAACGGTAGCACCTCCGGCGTCGCTGCTTGCTTGAACCCAGCCGCGCATACCAAAGGCGCCCGAGTAATCACCATATTTTGCAAGCCTTCGGCCAGTCCTAATAAATTGTCGTTCAATCTCCCTAACATCTCGACTCTTCCAGGCTTCCACAGACAGACGCATCGGTTTGATATTGTCCGCAGGATCGTAAGCCCCTATTAAGGTCCTACTACCTGAGCTCCAAAATGAAGGACTATCACCATTGAAACTGAAATAATGCCTTCCATCATGCTGCATACCTTTCATTGTAGCTATATTTCACGGAAGCAGAAGTCTTCAATCGTCGTCATTTTTATATTTCACGGAAGCGGAAGTCTCCAATCGTCCTCAATTCTTTATTTCACGGAAGCAGAAGTCTCGAATCGTCCTCAATTCTTTATTTCACGGAAGCGAAAGTCTCGAATCGTCGCCATTTTTATATTTCACGGAAGCGGAAGTCTCCAATCGTCCTCAATTCTTTATTTCCCGGAAGCAGAAGTCTCGAATCGTCCTCAATTCTTTATTTCCCGGAAGCAGAAGTCTCGAATCGTCTTCAATTCTTTATTTCCCGGAAGCGAAAGTCTCGAATCGTCGTCATTTTTTTGATTTCCCGGAGTTTCAGAAGACATTTCCCCTCGAATCTTCCAAAAACGCGTTAGGAAAGAGGTTTTATCCGCAGATTACGCAGATTTCCACAGATTTCAAAAAGCTAACGGCTGGTTTAACGCCAGAGATAGGTAATGATCGGTGCCATGGCCAGGCTCGGGAGATAATCGGCCAATTCGATCTTTTTCAGGTTCAAAATAATCAGCGAGACACAGAAAATGAGCAGTCCGTTGGTGGCATTGATGGAATTGATCAGTTCCTGTTGTGCCAGGAAGGGTTGCCAATACCTTGCCAGCAAGACAATCGTTCCCTGCCATGCCACAAGTGGAATGATGGCAAGAAATACGCTCCAGCCGAAGATTGGTTTAAAGCTCAACGCAACCAAACCATCCATCACGGCTTTGCTCAAAAACGCCCCGGAAAAACCGTTCAATCCCTCGTCCACGGCCGCGAAGATCCCGAGCGGATTTGCGCAGGCGAGCAAAGATGCAACGATGAAGCCGTCGCTGAACCGTTTTTCATCTGGCTTGAGGTTGGTAAGTTTGTCGGTGGCGTATTTGCCGATGGAATTGGAAAATTTTTGCAGGCGAAGTGAGCGGCCAATGAATTTGCCGAGCGACAATGCCAAAAGAACAATGAAGAGTTGTTTCATCACACTGCCGAAACTCCCGTTCAATCCGCGCCAGGTGAGGTGTAATCCAATCAAAACGGTGGCGGCGCCGAGGAAGACTTTGAGGCGCGGTTCATCGGCAGGGCTGATGGGGGCTCGCTTGAGAGATCCCATGATTCCGCCAGCCAGAACGCCAACTGCATTGATTGCCACACCGAACATCGAGGGAATTTCGACGTTTGCCCAAGGATTGTCATTTGTTTTTTACAATGTGGTGTGTGTAGCGCGACCGTCTCGGTTGCGAGTTCAGTGGGCGTCTCGCCCAGTGGTCACCGTTTCGCTTTACGAACTGGCACCGAGACGGTGCCCGAACTCGCAGCCGGGGACGGCTACACTAGAGCCTGTCCGCAAAACGCATTGGTTAATGTGGGAGCGTGTTCGGTAAATGGAAAAAGCAGACAATATCCTCAAAGCAAAGGGTTTTGGCTGAAATCGGTAAGTTATAACTTCCGCTGGTCTACCGCCGTTTAGTTCAAGAATCAAAGCGCCGGTCGTATCTGCAGCGCGAGATTCGCGGTGCGAAGCACTCCTATTCGGTGGGGTTTTCCTGCGTGAAAACCCTAACTTCTGCCTTCACAGCTCGTCGTAAGGTTTGGTGCGTGCGTGTTGTTGCTAAGAGATTTACGGACGGGTCAAAGTTGGCTTTGTTCCGCTTTGAAATGGCAACACGCACGCACCAGACTTCGAGAGGATTGTAGAAGGCAGAAGTCAGGGTTTTCACACAGGAAAACCCCACCGGTTTTGGAATTATCCGTTTTGCGGA
>JACDHS010000090.1 GCA_013820875.1 Verrucomicrobiota bacterium
ATGTCTCCATATCGCAGTTAAGGTTCCGTACCCTTCGGTCATCTCTCAGACCTCGAAAAGCGGACTTTCACCGCTCTCAACACGCACCCTTTCAGGCGCACCATGACGGGCTTTCAGCCCTGAAAGGATTGCGGCACAAAATGGCAGTGGGCCGGTCGCCTGAGTTGGGGGATGGCGCACCTTTGGCTGTTCGGGCGAGCTCATTTTAGTCATGCGATCTCACCCAAAACGGCACCTCTTTTTGCCGGCAAGATGCCGGCAGCACATTACTGTTCCGGCGCATCCAGCAGTTCGGCGAAAAAGGGGCGGAGATGTTTCGGTATATGATGATCGAGGTCCTGGCGATGGGCGTATGGGGCGGCGGTCGAAAGCCAGTCATACCCTCTTTTCACCGAGACATTGAAACTATTGTTGGCGTGACGGACGAGAGTAATTTTTTGTTCGGTTTCCGAATTCTGCCCTAACTGCCCGAACTCCGTTCCGAGATTTCCATCGTCACTTGCCAGTAGCAATTCTGTGCGTTGCTCTCCGAGGACATTACGGAGCACGGCTTCAAACTGGCTTTTGAGCCGGGCTCCTTCTTCCGGCAACGGTAACCAACTCACGGTAATCGCAGTTCCGTCTTTGCTGTTTCCGGGAAGATGTTCATCCGTCAACCTGACATTGCCGGACTCGAGTTCACGATATTCTGCCAGCAGTTTTGGCAGGGTGGCATTCAACTGCTGCATTTGGGCGGGGGTGATTACCAGCACGAAAGCTGCCTGCGGCACCAGGGATCCATCGGGGCCGAACGGTTCGCTACGCACCTCCTTCACAATATCTTTGCTCACCCAAACGTAGGGTGACTCTGAATCCCAGTGCGGCAACTCAGCAGGCAGTGTCGCCCACCGACTCTCGGGAGAAAGGATGGACAGTTCCTGTTTCGATTTCTTCAACGCCGCTGAGGTCTCGCGGTGGTTCTCCTCCTGTTGTCGCAAGCCTTCCCGTGACGCCGCCAGTTCCAGGGTGGTGGTTTCAAGGCGGTTACTCGCCTCAACCAAGGTCTTTTTCGTTTCCTCGAGGGTGCGTTGAGCGGTGACGATGTGCTGTTGTCGTGAAACCCACATCGCGGCGGCGATTATCACGATGATGGGGATTATTACACGTTTGCGGAGTTGCATATATCAACGGGCGGAGGTTTCTTTTGGCGCAGCCTGCCGAGCCAGTTCAATCCAATCCTGCAATTCAGAGGCGAACGCGCGCGGAATTTCATCCAGGAACATGGGTCCTGACATACTCCCATTATCTCTCGTCAGCACGTAGTTCAGAGAACCGTTCCCAATTGGAGGCTCGTAAAAGGCCCGGCGATGCTCGAAGGAAACGATACCCCTGCTGCTGCTTACGCCAGTGTCCTTTTCGTAGATTGGCATCCATTGCTGCAGCGTGCTGCGAAACAGTTGAAAACGGTCCGCACCCAGGATCGTCTGCAGTTCTCCAAAAAATCCTTCCCGGAGTTGAAACAGTTCACCTTTCATGCTCCCGATTTCAAAAGCCCGGACTTCTTGTCCACCTCGGCTTTTGCGTCGGATTTCTGCCTCCGTCGGTTCGACCCGGCGGACGTTATTCGCCAGGAGATTCTGGTATGCCTCGTGGAAATCCTGGAGAGCCACTTCGATCGTGTGGCGTTGCTCCTGGGTCATTTGCAGAAATTCGGGTGCGATGTCGTTGATTCCAACTTTTCCATTTCGAAAAGTAACAGAAGAAGGAAGCTCGTTTAGCATCTGTTTGGGCACGCGCATGTAAGGCGAGTTGTCATCCCATTGATAGACCGGAGCCTGCACTTTGCCAGTGCGCTGGGCATTGAGGGTGGCAAGGTGGGCCTCGGCGCTTTGCACTTTCATTTGCAAAAGTGATGAGGTTGCAGTCACTTCGCGCAACCTCGTCTCGACCACCTCGAGTTGGCGATCGGTAGCTGCGCTTTCACTCTCCAGCCCAAGTTGTTCCTGGTTTAACCGCGCTTCCAAATGCGATTGCCAGAAGAGCGGTGCTGCAGCGAGCAGCAGGCAACCGATCACTGCTTTTTTTGTTCCCATGTTCATAAGATGAAAAAGAAGCAGGCCGACGCCGCTGGTGGTTTTGCCGGCGGCGAGTCCCGCGTTGATGGAGGCGGTCACGAGTCCGGCAGGAGCGGCTTGGGCACTGCTTGTCAGCACGACTGCCATGCCAGTGCCAAGCGGAAGGTTGAATCCACGTTGCTGAAAAAAATTCATCACACGTATCAACGCTCGGGAGATCCGTTTGCGGGCGGCATCTTCATCCACGCCGAGCACACCGCCGACTTCGCGCAAACTTCGGTTTTCGAAGAAACGCAGAACGAGGGCGAGGCGATCGGACTCGCGCAGATCCAACAACGCTTCATCCACGAGCGGAACCAGCAACTCGAGCGATATATCCTCCTGGTGTTCTACTTCGGCGAGGGCGGCGGCGGTTTGTTCGCGAGTGCGGCGGCGTAGCTCAGACCGAATGCGTGCCTTGGATTCAAGGATTGCGGTGCGATGCAACCAACCGGCGAGCGTTTGGACACGGGCTAATCGCGGAGCTTTTTTGGAAAGTGCGATGAAGACGTTTTGCGTGATCTCTTCGGCGATGCCGCTGTCGCCTACCTGTCGGAGTGCGGTGGCGTAAACCAGGTTGGCATGTCGCGTCACCAGGGTGCGAAATGCTGCTTCGGAACCTTCCGCGACGTAGGCTCTGACAAGTTCAGAATCTGGGGACATGACCGTCATTTTCTTATAAGCTGCCGGTCAGAGCCAAAACCGGACAAATTCAGAAGATCTTGGGAATCCTGGGCCGCGAGTGAGCCATCAGTTTAGTAAAACACCAATTTCTGTTTATCGCTGTCGTGTTCGAAAATTACCCCCGATAAACCGCGCGGGCGGTGCAGGTTTCGGCGACGACCACTTCGCACAGCAACGGCAAGGTGGGCTTCAAGCGGTCCCAAATCCATTTAGAAATAATTTCGCTGGTCGGATTCTCAAGTCCCTCAATCTCGTTAAGGAAATAGTGATCCAACTGTTGATAGAGCGGTTTGAAGGCGGCGGAGATGTCAGCATAATCCATCAGCCAACCGAGGCGCGGATCGCATTCGCCGGACACCACGATTTCCACACTGAAACTGTGTCCATGGAGGCGACGGCATTTGTGTGTTTCAGGCAGATGCGGCAGCAAATGCGCGGCTTCAAACTGAAAGGTTTTTCGTAATTCAATTTTCATTTTTTATTAAACCAGGAATAAAGGTTAGACACGAATTGCAGGAATAGCGGACCAAAAATTGAAGCGCATCCCACCGATGCAACATTGCAACGATTGAACCTTTCAACATCTTGCTCCATTCGTGTTCATTGGTGGTTAAATCTTTGTGCTCTTACATCTCCCAATCGGTCCAACTCACAAGATCGCCAATGGCGGGACGGCCGTCGTGTCGCCAGGTGAATGATGGATTTTGCATTTGGCCAATCGGACAAATTCGGGTGACACCCCAACGCGCCAATTGTTGGGCGAGTTGCTGGGCTTTGGCGCCACTCGCGGCGAGGCCAACCGTCGAAACTTTTCCATGCACAGAATCGGCGCCGCGCAAAACCTCTTCGAGGTTGGTCACCGCTTTGACGTAAATAAAACGGTTCAAACAGGAGAGCATGAAACGCGGGTCACTTTCAAAAACCACTGTCCACGCGGTGGAATCCTGGCTTTGCCACAGTCGTGTTTCTTCAGAGGCGGCGGCGCGCACTTCATAGAAAGACCGACGGTAAGCAATGGCAGCAGATTCTTCCGTTTCAAGACTGCCACGCGGCTCTTTTGTTTCGGTGGCTTCCAACTCTTCAGCAAGCAGTTGAGCAAAATGTTCAGGAGTAATTTTCCCACCTGCTTCGACGTAAATGACGTGCGGCGACAAACATCCCATTTGATTCCATGCGACCACATCCCGCACCGCTTGCGCGACGATCTTGCGACCTGGAATTCCGGAGAGCGCTTCCTGGGAAATGTAACCGAAGCTCACTTTATGTCCGTATCCGAGGAAGCGCACTTTCATCGGTAACTGATGCCGGATGGTGGCAAGCGTTTCGTCGGAACCCGTTGCAGTCAGGCAATCCGCTTCGGCAAAAAGAGCCGTTTCCAAATCAACAGCGCCACCGCGCCACTCGGCCAGTTCAAGGCAAGCGCCGAGCTTCGAATCCGCTTCGTAAAGAGAATGGACAAACAATCGAGGCAGATAGGAGGTGCCGGAGGCGCATTTTATAAACTGCGCCGACCGAACGAGGAGTCCAAAAATGATACTTGTCAGGGTGGGATTCGGCAGGGATCCGCCCGTGATGTGAACCAACAACTCCGGGCTGCGGACGGTGGAAGCGCGACCTTGCTCCTGCTCCACAGAGTCGCTGCAAAAAGTGTCGGGCCGCTCTGCATTTCCAAGATCCTGCACAATCAATTTTTGCAAATTATCGGCAGTGATCTGACTGAAAAAAGCATCCAGTCCGGCTGCCAGGATTTCTGCTGGGAAACCAGTTTTGTCCGTTCCATGGCGCAAAGCTTCCTGGCGAAAAGGATTTTCAGGATCGAGCCAGCTTTCTGCCACATCGCTGATGACGCGTATCAAACTGCTGGTGGAGCGTTCCACAAGGTAGCGTGCGCGGTTGCGCTTCAAAGTCTGGCACGCCTCGGAAATCATCGTCGGCGTCAACTCAGCATCGGTCGGCAGGTCGGCTAAAAAGTAGTCCGGTAAATTCATGCAGTTCGTTTTCTCAAGGCGTTCAACGCCATCAAGCCAAGCAGGGAAATTAACACAAACACAGCCAGTGTTGTGAAAATAGGATAGTAACTGGCCTGCGATCCCGCACCCGTTCCCAGCCTCTTCACCCAATCGCCAATCAGCCAGTGCGAGAGGTTGCCGATAAAACCGCCAATCGTAATGAACAATCCAAAGACACGTCCCCGAATCGAATCATGCACCGTCTCCATCAAGGCAGCTTCGACCATCGGAAAGCTCGCCATAAAAAAGAAACCGTAAGCGGCCAAAACCGGGAGCAGCCATTGCACAGGAACTCGTGGGAAAATGAAGATGGCGGCAGCGGCGCAGACGAGAACAAAGGCCGTCCAACGAAACCGGAAGCGATCGCTTAAACCGCCGAAGATCGGATTGCTGATGACGGAAGCAAGGTAGATGCAACTGAGGGTCAGCCCTGTTTGTTTGGCATCGAAGCCGTGTGCATGCTGCAAGAAAAGCGAACCGAGTGTGGCGATTCCGCTGCCAGCGAAATCGCGAAAACAAAACGCCAGGCTCGCACCGAGGAAAATGATCAACAGCATCGGTGTGGCAAACAGTTTCAGGGGAACCTTCGGTTCGGGAGCTCCTTCAACCTTCGGCTGAATCCGTTCTTCCTTGGCAAGCAAGACGAAGAGGATGGCACCGATTAGTCCGATAATGCCAAGTTCCAGGACGGGTTGCCGCCAACCGGCCATTTCACCACGCCACCCGGCATAAATCGGGCCCAGGAAAAATCCGAGTGCTGCCCCGATGCCGACTTTACCGAGCGCTCGACCGGTTTCTTTTGGATACAGGCGAGCCACGAGCGCTGTTGCGGCTGGATGATAAAAGCTGCCGCCAAAGCCAGCGAGAATCACGCATGCAACAGCAGTGATATAGTTCGGCGCGTACGCGAGCATTACGAACGCCAGGGCATTAGTGAACAGTCCCACCGCCAGCAGTTTCTTTCGGCTCATGCGATCGGCTAGAACCCCCATCGGGTAACTCGGAAGGAAATAGGCGATGCTGAGGGCGGTAACGAGGAAGGTCGCTTCCGCTTCGCTGCGCAATCCGAAATCTTTTTGGATAAGCAGGTAGAGTGGAATCAACGCCACTTGAAACATGTGCGTGAAAGCATGGAGTGCAGTACACAACCAAAGCGTTCGCGTTCTGTGGAGATGATCGGTCATGAAGTGGATTTCATTGGGCGGGCATCAAAGAACAACCACGCGGTTCGGAATGTTGCGCACGACCGATCAATTCGAATCCACCGCCATGACGAATCCCCAAATCTTCGGTTTGCACAGCCATCACGGAATGCACATTGGCTAAATCAAAAACACGAATCAAACCGGTTTTGCCATCGGCGACTTCACGCCCGGTTTCAGGGGAAACAACATGGCCACGTGCCCACGGTGGGAATTGAAAGACCCGAGGCGACTGAGCTGTTGTTTCGGCGCTGTCAGGTTCTGCAAAAAGAATGGCGCGGTCGTAAGCCTGGGAACTGAGTTCGCTCATACCGTATTCACAAACGATGTGAGACGCAGGAATGCCAAGGTGCTTCGAAATGAGCGTGTGCAATGCGTTCTTTGGAAGTTCACGAGAACGGCCTTTGTAACCGCCTGTTTCAAGAACACGCGATCCCGCAGCGAGCCGGTAACGCATATTATTCGCAGCAAAATGATCCAGCAGATGAACGAAGGAAAATGCGGTGCCCAGTATAATGATAGGCCGGTTGGCGCACATCGATTTACGAATACCGAAGAGCACCTGCTCAATGTCGAGCGTCCATGCGCCAGCGGGATCCACACGACCCGCAAAAAATGAATCTCGCGAACCGAATTCACGACAAGCCGTTTCGAACATATGCACAAGTGACGAATGCGGCGCCTGTTGAGCGGAGGGCGTCAGAGATATAAACCCCGGTTTATCCAACGGGCCAACCACGTCATTCGCGGTCAGGTCGTCCCAATCGGCGAGCAGATGGTGATGAAACCATGGGAGGAGGGATGTTTCGTAAATGGCCAGCGATTCCGCGTTCTGGAAATGGCGGCTCGGTTTTTGTTCTGTAGTGCCGCTCGAATGGAAACAATTTGTGCGTTCTCCAGGCAGCAGACTGGTGATCTCCAATTCTTTAAATGCACGGGTGGGAACAGACGGAATTTCCGTCCAATGTTTTACGTTTTCTGGAGTAACCTTCCGAGGTTCACAGAGACGTTTGTAGGGAACAACTGCTTCGAATTGAATCGCGAAAAGCTGAAGGGCAATGGAGTTGAAGTCCTGTTCACTGGAATGGGCAGAAGCAGCACTTCGGGAGATAAAATCGCGAAGAACAGTTTTGAACTGTGAAAATTCGTTGAGCATGCGGTTTTTTCAATGGCTGGTTTTCCGCAACAGCCAGCTAAAGAGGTAAACGCGAAGTCCATTGACAGCAAGTCTGGAGAAATAAAAACGCCTTCAACGAGGACAGCGGTTGGTAAACCTTTTCGCTTCTCTCTCGCGAGAGCGTTGCGGTGACTCGCCGAAAGCGTCAAACCGTAAAACCCTTTTTGCCTTTTCCCCACCTCCTTACCCAAATTTAATTTAATCCGGAGTCGTTCGTTGTCCAGTCGCGGAATTCGAAATTTATTTACTAACGATGGTCTGACTTTGCTCACGCATAAACTGGCTGACATAATAAGGTCCAAGCGCGCTTTTTCCGCTGGACCCCGATGCGCCCCAACCACCGAACGATTGCACACCGGGCCAGGCTCCTGTTGTCGCTCCCCCACGACGATTGCAGTAAGTCACCCCTGCCTCAATTTGATTGAAGAACTGTTTCTGTTCACCAGGATCGTTCGTAAAAATCCCCGCCGTCAGACCGTATTCAGACTTGTTGGCAAGTCGAACGGCCTCATCCAAAGAGCGGACCTTTGCAATCGGCAACACCGGGGCAAAGAATTCTTCCTGAAACATTTTCGAGTCTTGCGGAAGCTTGTCGAAAATCACAGGAGAGACGAAAAATCCATGTTTGAATTCTTTGCCTTTCAAAGCACCACCACCATAAACAAGGCGCCCTTCGGCTTTCCCGAGGCGGACAGCACGATCGTATCTTTTGATCGCGCTCTTGTTTATAAGCGGACCAAGAAATGTATCCTTCTCGGCTGGATCACCGATCTTCAATTTACTGGTTTTGTTAACCAACAATTGCATGAAGTCGCCGTAAATTTTTTCATGCACATAAACTCGCGAGCAGGCAGAACATTTCTGGCCGCCCATACCGAACGCAGAGCGAACCACTCCTTCGGCGGCATCGTCGAGGTTTGCCGAAGGCATAACGATAGCGGGATTCTTTCCACCCATCTCTGCAATGACCGGCCTCTGGTGTTGCTTCCGAAATTCCGTAAGAATTTTGAAGCCAATTTCTTTTGACCCAGTGAAAACGAATCCATCAAGATCGCCGCTGTTCAACAATGCACTTCCTACCACCGCCCCACTTCCTGTGATGCAGTTGAACGTGCCAGACGGCAAACCCGCCTCATGAAAAATCTCAGCCAGGCAGACGCCAGACCATGGCGTGTCACTGGAAGGTTTGAATACAACTGTGTTGCCAGCCAGCAACGCTCCAGCAGCCATACCTGTTGCGAGCGCCAGAGGGAAATTGAACGGTGAGACAACAGCCCAAACGCCGTAAGGCTTCAGAACACTCTTGGTTTGTTCACGTCCCTTTTTTACGAGGGAGACTTCAAAGCCTTCGTTTTGTTCGAGTTGCTGTGCGTAATATAGAATGAGTTCAATCGACTCGGAAACTTCCGCGATGGCTTCGAACCGATTCTTGCCCACTTCAAGCGTCAAAATGGCGGCAAGTTCAAATTGCCGCTGCGTCATCAACTCAGCAGCCCTTCGGAGATGCTGCACCCGCTCCTTCCAATTCAGATCGCGCCATGCCGAAAAAGCGTTTCTTGCCGCGGCAATCGCTCGAGCAACGTCAACGACCTCACCAGAAGAAAAGCGCCCCAAAAGTTGTGCGCTTTCGGCGGGATTGAAGTTCTTAAAAGCAGAACGTTTCTTCACCCATTGACCGTTTAAATATAGCGGATAACCACGATCTATTCTCTGGCGGACTCGATGAAGTGCAGTTTCGAAATCCGAATGAAATGTTTCGTCCAAAGAGGCCAATGAAGCATAGGTGATTTTTTCCATATTTCCCCCATCTCTATGCATAAATCTAAAGCACCAGCCTCATTCTGCAAATTTAGTCAATCCGCTAACGAACCGATGCAACTAACAAAAAAGGAGCAACTCTTGCGAGTTGCTCCTTCGAATTATTTTGAAGCTGTTTAAATAGCTTCCTGCTGTTCCGGCTCAGGCGTTTCTTCAACCGGCAGCGGCTCGACCAGCGGTTTCAAATCCACTTTACGATGGTAGTCGAAACCTGTTCCCGCAGGAATAATGTGACCCATGATCACGTTTTCCTTGAAGCCGCGCAGGCTGTCGGTTTTGCCCATGGTCGCCGCATCAGTCAAGACACGGGTCGTGTCCTGGAAGGAAGCAGCGCTCAAGAAGCTCTCCGTTTCGAGAGAGGCTTTGGTAATGCCGAGCAGAACCGGTGTCGCTTCAGCTGGCTTGCCACCCATTTTCTCAACACGTGTATTCTCGTGCTCGAAGGTGCCTTTATCGATCTGTTCGCCCCACAGGAACTCGGTGTCACCCGGTTCCGTGATGCGCACTTTGCGGAGCATCTGGCGAACAATGATTTCGATGTGCTTGTCATTGATCGTCACACCTTGCAGACGGTAAACTTCCTGCACTTCGTTGACCAAATGTTCCTGCAATTCCTGCGGCCCACAAACCTCGAGGATTTCATGTGGATCCATCGGACCTTCAGTCAATTGTTGCCCTTTGTGGACGTAATCGCCCTTAAACACAATGACGTGTTTACCAATTGGAATCAGATGCTCTTCCTCAACGTCAGTTTTCGGATCTTTGATGAGGACCGTGCGTTTACCACGAACGGTTGGGCCGAAATCTACGATACCATCGATTTTGGATATCTCAGACGCATCTTTCGGACGACGTGCTTCGAACAATTCAGCAACACGCGGCAAACCACCAGTGATGTCTTTAGTCTTCGAAGTTTTACGTGGCGTCTTTGCCAACAAGGTACCAGCAACGATGCGGCTGTTTTCCTCCACCACAACGTGCGCCCCAGACGGAATTGCGTAGCTGGCAATTTGTTCGTTTTTGTCATTAAAGATGAGAATCTGCGGATGCAAATCTTCTTTGTGTTCGATGACGACCATAGCTTCCTGACCAGTCGCTTCGTCCGTTTCCTGCTTCATCGTCACCCCCTCGATGATGTCATGAAACTTAATCCGTCCGGCTTTCTCAGAAAGGATCGGAACGTTGTATGGATCCCATTGCACGAAGGTTTCACCCTTCTTCACCTTAGCGCCATCCTTCACAGATATGACCGCACCGATAACAATGTTGTGAGTTTCCAATTCACGGCCAGAATCATCCAGGATCATGATGGAACCGTTCTTGTTAAGAACGATGTTATTGCCGTCCTCAAGTTGAACGATACGGAGATCGTTGTACTTTAGAGTTCCTTCGAATTTCGATTTGATCTGCGGTTGCTTGAAGATAGCAGCAGCGGTTCCACCGATATGGAACGTACGCATCGTGAGCTGAGTTCCCGGTTCACCGATCGATTGAGCAGCTACAATACCCACAGCTTCACCAAGTTTCACGCGGGCACCGGTAGCAAGGTTGCGTCCGTAGCAGTTCATGCAGATACCGATCTTGCTTTCGCAGGTCAGCACTGAACGAATTTTCACCTTCTCAACGCCTGCGCTATCAATTGCCTTGGCTTTGATTTCGTCCACCTCGGCATTCGCTTTCGCGAGCACATTCTTGGAATCATGCGGATCGAGAATGTCTTCAGCAGAAATACGACCGACCAAACGTTCGCTGAGTTTCACGACTTCGTCTTCACCTTCGTAAATTGCGCCAACCAAAATGCCATTGGTTGTGCCGCAATCCTCTTCCTGGACAATAACGTCTTGAGCGACGTCCACCAGCTTACGAGTCATGTAACCGGAATCGGCCGTCTTGAGCGCCGTATCCGCAAGACCTTTACGGGCACCGTGAGTGGAAATGAAGTATTCCAACACAGTCAAACCTTCGCGGAAGTTCGACAGAATCGGTTTTTCGATAATGTCACCGCTCGGTTTTGCCATCAAACCACGCAAACCAGCGAGCTGACGGACCTGTTGCTTGTTACCACGAGCGCCGGAATCCACCATCAGAGAGATCGGATTGTATTCCTTCTTACCCTGGTTGAACTCGAACGTGCGGAGCATAACGCCAGCGATCTGGTCAGTAGCATGTGTCCAGATGTCGATGATCTTGTTGTAGCGTTCGCCCGGGGTAATAATACCCTTGCGATACTGCTTCTCAACTTCACCAATCTGCCGTTGCGCTTCTGCAATTTCCTGGCCCTTTTCTTTCGGAATGATCATGTCATCAATACCGATCGAACAACCAGATTTAGTCGCTTCTTTGAAGCCGAGCTCTTTCAAACGATCCAACGCGATAACCGTGCGTTCGTGGCCGCAATGTTTGTAGCAGTTCCAAATGAGATCACCGAGTTGCGATTTCCCGGCAACCTTGTTGTAGAAACCGAGATCGTCTGGCCAGATTTCGCTGAAGACAACGCGACCTACTGTCGTTTCAATTGCATTACTGGTGGAATCCCCATAAACCGTCTTCTTGCCCCGATCAGGATTCGCCATGCGGATGCGATCATGAATCTTCACGCCGCCATCGTCATGAGCAAAAATGACTTCGCTCTTTGACCCGAACAGCTTCAGACGTTGACCTTCTTTCTTCAGGCCGGCACGGGGTTCGGCTGTCACATAGTAACAACCGAGCGTGATGTCCTGGGTAGGGGTCATGATCGGCTTCCCGCTGGAAGGCGAGAAAATGTTGTTCGCTGCCATCATGAGCAAACGAGCTTCCAACTGTGCTTCCACTGATAGCGGAACATGGACCGCCATTTGGTCACCGTCGAAGTCAGCGTTATACGCCGTACAGACGAGCGGATGAATACGAATAGCTTCACCTTCGATGAGCACCGGTTCAAACGCCTGAATCGAGAGACGATGCAGGGTAGGAGCGCGGTTCAACATCACTGGATGACCTTTAGTCACTTCTTCCAGGATGTCCCAGACTTCCGGCGATTGCCGCTCAATCATTTTCTTGGCAGAACGCACCGTGTGGACGTAACCAAGTTCTTTGAGACGACGAATGATGAAAGGTTCGAAAAGGACGAGGGCCATCTTCTTCGGTAAACCGCACTGGTGCAGTTTCAATTCAGGTCCGATAACGATGACGGAACGACCAGAGTAATCGACACGTTTACCGAGCAAGTTCTGACGGAAACGACCGCTCTTACCCTTGAGCATATCGCTCAATGATTTCAACGCACGATTCCCAGCCCCGGTGACAGCGCGACCATGACGACCATTGTCGAACAATGCATCAACAGCTTCCTGCAACATGCGCTTCTCGTTGCGGATAATGACCTCAGGAGTTTTGAGCTGCAGAAGATTTTTGAGACGATTATTCCGGTTGATGACACGACGATAAAGATCGTTCAAATCAGATGTCGCGAAACGTCCACCTTCCAGCGGCACCAACGGACGCAAATCCGGAGGAATGACAGGCAGCACAGTCAGGATCATCCATTCCGGACGAACCTTGGCGGTCAAAAATGCAGATAGCAATTTAGTGCGCTTTGCGATCTTTTTACGGATCTGCTTGCTCTTGGTTTCGCCCATTGCCTGCTGCAAATGTTCGACCTGTTTTGCGAGATCAACATTTGCCAATCCTTCACGAACTGCTTCTGCACCCATCTTGGCAACGAATGCGTCGGGGCCGTAGGTCTCTCGCGCTTCGCGGTATTCATTTTCGCTGAGGAGTTGATGCAACTTCAGCGGTGTAGAACGCGCATCGATCACCATGTAGTCTTCGTAATAAATGACCCGCTCCAAGTTGCGAGCAGTCATATCAAGCACGAGACCAAGGCGGGAGGGCATACATTTGAAAAACCAAATGTGCGATACTGGCACGGCCAATTCGATGTGCCCCATGCGTTCGCGACGAACACGGGCGAGGGTCACTTCAACGCCGCAACGATCACAAACGACGCCGCGATGCTTGATGCGCTTATATTTTCCGCAGGAACATTCCCAATCTTTGACCGGACCGAAAATACGTTCGCAGAACAAACCACCTTTTTCTGGTTTGAACGTGCGGTAATTGATTGTTTCGGGATTCTTGACTTCCCCTTTCGACCAGGCGCGGACGTTTTCCGGCGAAGCCACGTTAATGGCGACGTATTCGACCTGGTTTACTTTTTCGAGCCCCAGCAATTCACGAGCAGTTTCTCTTGAGTTCATATTTTTCAAGGTGATGAGCGCAACAGAAGCTGCGCCCACCAAATTCTTTCAACAATTATCCGAGGTTTGCCAACGTGGTCGGTTCAGCCGGTTGATCCACCGGATTGGTATAGCCAACCTTCACATCCATACCGAGCGATTGCATTTCTTTGACCAACACGTTGAACGATTCCGGAATACCGGCTTCGAGGCAGTTGTCACCTTTGACAATGCTTTCGTAGATGCGTGTGCGGCCTTGCACGTCGTCGGACTTAACCGTGAGCAATTCCTGCAGCGTGTAGGCTGCACCGTAAGCTTCCATTGCCCACACTTCCATTTCGCCGAAGCGCTGACCACCGTATTGCGCTTTACCACCCAACGGCTGCTGGGTAACGAGCGAATAAGGGCCAACAGCACGGGCGTGAATCTTGTCAGCAACCAAGTGACCCAGCTTCATCATATAGATGAAACCGACGACAATTTCCTGATCGAACTGTTCGCCAGTGCGTCCATCGTGAAGAATCACTTTGGCATGTTCCGGTAAACCAGCCTGTTTCAGGTAGCCGCGGATGTCTTTCTCCTTGATGCCGTCGAACACAGGGGTCGCAAATCTCAAACCAAGGATTTTCGCTGCCCAGCCCAAATGAGTTTCCAACACCTGACCAACGTTCATACGTGAAGGCACCCCGAGCGGATTCAATACAATATCCACTGGCGTTCCGTCGTGCGTAAACGGCATGTCCTCTTCAGGAACAATCTTTGCAACGACACCTTTGTTACCGTGACGACCAGCCATCTTATCGCCGACCGACAGTTTGCGTTTCGAAGCAATGTAAACTTTCACCTGCTTGATTACGCCGCTGTCAACTTCGTCACCGGCTTCAACGCGTTCCAACTCTTCGTCGTACTGCATCTGCAGATCGTCGAACTTCTTCTTAAACTGTCCGATGATTTCATTGATCTTGTTACGAATCGGGGACGGATCAATTTCGATACGATCATAAACAGTTGCCAACTTGCGCAGGAGCGTCTTGGTGATCTTGCGATTTGCCGGGATGATGATTTCACCGGTTTCGCTGTTCACCACGTCGAGCGGGATCTTTTCACCCAGCAAAATGTTGGATAATGCCTCGGTCAATTGCTCGCGAAGCTCATCCATCTTGGTTCTATATTCTTCCTGGACTGCTTTCGCATGGCGCTTGCCTTCCGAAGAAGTGGCTTTGGGCTGTTCCGCTTCACGCTCTTTCTTTGAAGAGACTTTGACATCCATCACGATGCCGTAAGTTCCGGATGGAACTTTCAGCGAGGTGTCTTTAACGTCAGCAGCCTTCTCACCGAAGATCGCACGGAGAAGACGTTCTTCCGGAGCCAATTCAGTTTCGCTTTTCGGAGTGATCTTACCAACGAGGATGTCGCCTGGTTTCACTTCAGCACCGATGCGGATAACGCCGTCTGTGCCAAGGTTCTTCAGGGCTTCTTCGCCGAGGTTCGGAATATCACGGGTGATTTCTTCCGGTCCGAGCTTCGTGTCGCGAGCGCCAACTTCGAATTCATCAATATGAATTGAAGTGTAAACGTCATCTTTGACGATGCGTTCGCTAATCAGAATCGCGTCTTCGAAGTTATAACCGTTCCATGGCATGAACGCGCAGAGGACGTTACGACCAAGAGCCAGTTCTCCGCCCTGGGTGCAAGGTCCATCGGCAATGACCTGACCTTTCTTCACCGTGTCGCCCTTATGCACCAAAATTTTCTGGTTGATGCATGTGGCGGCGTTGGAACGCATGAATTTGCGAACCGGATAGACGTAAACGCCATTGGCCGGATCGTGCTTGATACGCTTCTTGCTCTCAGGAAGTTTTCCATCTTCCGTGATAATGACCTGATTGCCATTCACAGAAGCTACTTTGCCGGACTCTTCCGCTACCAATACGGCGCGTGAATCGCGAGCAACACGATCTTCAATGCCCGTAGCAACAAGCGGCGCTTCTGTGATCAACAGCGGCACTGCCTGGCGTTGCATGTTCGAACCCATCAACGCGCGGTTCGCGTCATCGTGTTCGAGGAACGGAATCAGCGACGCAGCAACAGAAACAAGCTGCTTCGGAGAAACATCCATGTAGTCAACTTTGGCTGGCTCCACGTCAATGAAGTCGCCCTTGCAACGGCAAGGGACTTTATCGGTGAGGAAGTTGCCTTTGTCGTCGATCGGCGCATTCGCCTGGGCGACAATAAATGCTTCTTCACGATCCGCGGTGAGATAGTCCATGTGATTTGTCACACGACCCTTTTCTACGCGGCGATAGGGAGTTTCCAAAAAGCCGAAATCGTTCACACGCGCGAATGTCGCGAGAGAAGCGATCAAACCAATGTTCGGACCTTCAGGAGTTTCAATTGGACAAATACGGCCGTAGTGAGACGGATGCACGTCACGCACTTCGAAACCAGCACGATCACGAGAGAGACCGCCAGGCCCGAGAGCCGATAAACGGCGTTTATGTGTGAGTTCAGCCAATGGATTAATTTGATCCATAAACTGGCTGAGTTGGCTGCGACCGAAGAAATCACGGATAACTGCAGACAAAGCCTTTGGATTGATAAGCTTCTGGGGCGTCATCGATTCCATGCTCTGATCGAACAAAGTCATGCGTTCCTTGACCAGACGTTCAGTGCGGGCAAGGCCGACACGACATTGGTTCGCCAGCAATTCACCCACCGTACGGATACGTCGGCTGCCTAAATGATCGATATCATCCAGCGTACCTTCACCCTTTTTCAGTTTGAGCAGATACTTCGTCGCCTCAACCAAATCGTCCTTGGTCAAAACCCGGGCATCATTGTCCTTCAAATTGAGCTTTTGATTGATCTTATAACGACCGACGCGACCGAGATCATAACGCTTCGGATCGAAGAATAGACGTTTGATCAACGCGCGGGCGTTGGCAGGCGTTGGTGGATCGCCAGGACGAAGACGGCGGTAGATATCCTTCAGCGCTTCTTCTTCGTTCTTCGTCGGGTCTTTCTTCATGCACTTGATAACGATTCCGTCATCAACGCTGGTATCAACCACACGAATTTTGTTCACACCGAGTTCCGCAATCTGCTTCACCACGGCTTTGGAAAGCGGCTCGAAAGCGCGTGCAACGACAATCCCCTTGTCTTCGTCAACGGCATCTTCGATCAAAACCTTGTTTTGAATGTCTTCAAGCTTCTCCGCCTCCTTTACGCTGAGGTCTTCAATGTCATAGAACAACCGCAGAATTTCGGCATCAGAGCCAGCATTTGCAGCATCCTTCGTTTTGTCTTTGTCCGATTTGTCGATGTTCGACAGAGCGCGGAAAAGAGTGGTTGTCAGGAATTTTCGACGGCGCTTCTTACGATCGAGATACACGTAAAGCATGTCGCTCGTGTCGAACTGCGCTTCATACCAGGAGCCGCGATCGGGAATAATCCGGAATGAATGCAATGTTTTGCCGTTCGGATGTTGCGTTGATTCGAATGCAATACCGGGCGAACGATGTAACTGGCTGACAATAACTCGTTCAGCGCCATTTATGACGAAAGTGCCCTGGGGAGTCATGAGCGGAAGTTCACCCATAAATACTTTTTCCTCTTTGGCACCCTTTTCTTCTTTCAATAAAAAGGTTACGTGCAAAGGCGCGCCATAGGTAATGCCTTCACGCAGACATTCCAGCCAATCGTTCTTCGGGTCACCAATCTCGTAGCTGTGAAAATCGAGGAGATTCTTGCCATCATAACTTTCGATGGGGAAAACCTCTGTAAACACGGCTTGCAATCCGGTGTTCTTTCGCTTGGATTGCGGAACCTCGAGTTGCAGGAACTCCTTGTAGGAATTCACCTGCAATTCAATGAGATTGGGTGGGGCGATAACTTCTTTAATTTTCCCGAAGTTAATTCTTTCAGTTACTTTCGCTGGCATTGTTGGACCTTGACTTTGGCTGACGCGTCACGCGCCAAACCGGTTAAACTACAAACGACACAAGGCAAGCACTCTGCCTTCAGCAGAGAACTCGCCGTTCTTCAAATTTCAATTGAGTTGCTGTGAGACCGCAAAAATGTTCTGGGCAATTCAACCTTTCAATCGTGATTAACCCCCTAAATAGCCACCCCCCATTGGCTTGCGCTTTTTCTAAAAAGTAGAGACGGCCCCGAAGAGCCGTCTCCACAAAAAGCGCAAAGTTACTTAACTTCGACTTTGGCGCCAGCTTCTTCGAGCTTCTTCTTGGCAGCGTCGGAATCAGCTTTGTTAGCACCTTCCAACACCGGCTTCGGAGCGCCTTCGACGAGAGCCTTGGCTTCTGCCAGACCCAAGCCAGCTTTGACTTCGCGAACGGCTTTGATGACAGAAATCTTCTTGTCGGCTGGAACCGAAGCAAGGATAACGTCAAATGTGTCTTTCACTTCGGCAGGAGCAGCGCCAGCGGCAGGACCTGCGGAAGCAGCAGCTACCGGAGCAGCAGCGGTCACACCCCAGGTCGTTTCGAGTTGTTTTACGAGATCTGCGGTTTCGATTACCGTCAGTTTGCTCAGTTGATCTACAATTGCAGCTATATCAGCCATATTTCCTTTCAGTCTCGTCGTTTCTCCGCGGCGGCGGACATTTTGAGCTTACACGCCAGTAAGCCGACGATTTACTTTGTTTTGGTTTTGTTAATCCCCTTCCATCGGCTAAATGGACGGGAAATCTATTACAAAAAACGAAAAGCGCAAGTTAAGCGCCCGCTCCTTGTTCTTTTTCTACGCGCGCCTGCAAAACACGGGCCAACTGGCTGGCTGGAGTGTTGAGCAATACAGCGAGTTTGGTCGCCGGAGCCTGCAGGACACCCAGGAACTTGCCACGCAGCACTTCGAGGGATGGCAAATCAGCCAACTCATTCACTACGGCTGCTTCCAAGCGTTCATTGTTCAAGAAACCGAATTTGATCTTCGGCTTATCAAACTCAGAGCTAAAGGTCTTGATGACCTTGGCCGCTGAGGAAACATCCTTTTGACCCGTCACAACTGCCAACTGCCCCACCAATGTCCCTATTTCAGAAACGCCGGCTTCTTTGGCTGCGATTTTAAAGATTGAATTCTTGACGACATGAATCTCGGCACCAGCACTGCTCAAACGCTTACGCAGTTCAGTCACCGGCCCCACCTTCAACCCGGTGTAATCCACTACGATGAAGAATGGTGAAGCGTTCAACCGCTCGAGATACTCTTTGCTAATAAATTGCTTTTCTGCACGCATGATAAAACTCCTTTTCTAATTAGGCGGCTGCGAGGAACTCACGAATATCCAGACGAACGCCAGGACTCATGGTTGTGGAAATGGTGCAGCTTTGAATAAAAGTTCCCTTGGCTGCTGATGGTTTGGCTTTGATAATGGCGATGATTACAGCACGCGCATTATCAGCGATCTGTTCCGGGCTGAAGTTAACTTTTCCAACCGGAACATGCACGTTGCCAGCCTTGTCGATTTTGAATTCAACGCGACCAGCTTTGACTTCCTTAACCGCACGGCCTGTATCATCGGTGACCGTGCCAGTCTTGGGGTTCGGCATCAAACCACGGGGTCCGAGAACCTTACCGAGCTTACGCACTTCGATCATGGCTTCCGGGGTGGCGATTGCCACATCGAAATCAGTCCAGCCTCCGACGCACTTTGCGATCATATCATCGAAACCAACCGATTCTGCTCCGGCGGCTATGGCGGCGTCAGCGGAAGGTCCCGGCTTGGCAAATACCAACACGCGAACGTTTTTACCGCTGCCGTGCGGCAATGGAACAGTGCCACGAACCATTTGATCGGATTGTCTCGGATCGACTCCGAGCCTGAAAGCGACATCTACATTTTCGACAAATTTCGCTTTGGGAAACTTTGTCAAGACTTCAACTGCGGTCTTGAGGGGATAAGCTTTGCTTCCATCCACCAACTCAAGCGCTTTACGATAGCGTTTACTTCCTGTTTTAGGCATTTATTTAGTGCGGTGCAAACGAGCTACGCTCTCCCGCTGTATATTGTTTAACCAAACGACTTAACCGATCACTTCGATTCCCATGCTGCGGGCAGTGCCCGCAACCATACGGAAACCAGACTCTTCACTCGAAGCATTCAAATCCTTCATCTTGATCTTAACGATATCCAGGACTTGCTTGCGAGTCACCTTGCCAACCTTGTCTTTGTTCGGAACTTTCGAACCAGACGCGATATTGGCCGCCTTTTTCAAAAGAATCGCAGCGGGCGGTGATTTGGTGATGAACGTGAAAGATTTATCCTGAAAAACGGTGATGACCACCGGGATGATCATGCCTGCCTGCTCTTTGGTGGCAGCGTTAAATTCTTTGCAGAACCCCATGATATTGACGCCGTGCTGACCGAGAGCCGGACCAACTGGGGGCGCGGGATTGGCCTGTCCGGCCGGAATTTGCAACTTGATCTGTCCTGTGACTTTCTTTGCCATAAAATTTTATAGTATTACGCTTTTTCTACCTGCCAATACTCCAGTTCGACTGGCGTATTGCGTCCGAAAATATTCACGGTCACGTTCAGTTTACCTTTATCAGGATCAACCTTCTCGATAACCCCGGTGAAGTTAAGGAATGGACCATCATTGATCTTAACCGTTTCACCCACTTCAAAATGAACCTTGGGCCGTTCCGCATCCTGGGATTCAGAAATCTGATCCTTGATTACCTGGATTTCTTCATCCGAAACCGACACTGGACGGTCACCGCCGACAAACCCGATCTTTCCAGGGGTATCCTGGACGAAATACCATGGCCGATCCAAAACACGCTTGTTGTCATCCAACAACACCATATGGATATAAACATATCCAGGATGCAATTTGCGGGTGGTGACAGTCTTTTTACCGCCACGCACATCGACAACTTTTTCAACAGGAACCATAACTTCCTTGATGAATTCAGTCATCTCCTCGGTTTTAAGGCGCTTTTCAATGCTCTCCTTAACCTTGTTTTCCTGTCCCGACAACGTGTGAATTACGAACCATTGGGGCTGCATAAGTAAATCAATCTCCTTAAGCAACAAGTGACTGGATGATCCAGGAAGCCACAATATCCACAATCACCGTAAATATACCGACAATGATGATTGCCACAAAAACAACTTGCGTGGACTGCCACAGCTCCGCACGGGTCGGCCATGTGCATTTGCGCAACTCCTCTTTCGTTTCATCGAAGTAGGAGGACAGCTTTAGAAAAGCACCTTGCCGCCACATTAACGCGAAGATTGCCAACGCGATGGCGACACCAATTAGAATGGGCAATAAACCTTTCACTTCTTTTATCTCTATTTTGGCGGAGAGGGAGGGATTCGAACCCCCGGTACGCTTTCGCGCACAGCGGTTTTCAAGACCGCCGCAATAGACCACTCTGCCACCTCTCCGGCTATATCTGGCCAACTTACGCTGGCACGGCGGGAGGGAGTCGAACCCCCAACCAACGGTTTTGGAGACCGCTACTCTGCCAATTGAGCTACCGCCGTATGCCGTCGAGCTCTCACCTCTTTACCTTTAGACCAAAAATGGAGCGGGAGAATATTCTCCCACTCCGTGATTGTGCAAACTTTAAATTAAACCATCACGTCAGCAACACGACCGGCACCAATAGTGCGACCACCTTCGCGAATCGCGAAGCGTTGACCTTTTTCCATGGCGATCGGCGCAATGAGCTCGATTTCCACAGAAACGTTGTCACCAGGCATCACCATTTCGATACCTTCCGGCAGGGTGCATGTGCCGGTCACATCGCTCGTGCGGAAGTAGAATTGCGGACGATACTTGGTGAAGAACGGAGTATGACGACCACCTTCTTCTTTCGAAAGAACGTACACTTCCGCTTTAAACTTCGTGTGCGGAGTAATCGAACCCGGCTTCGCCAAAACCATACCGCGTTCAACATCTTCTTTCTTGGTGCCGCGGAGCAGAACACCGACGTTATCGCCAGCGCTGGCTTTATCCAACAACTTGCGGAACATTTCGATATCCGTTGCAGTGGTCTTGCGAGTGTCTCTCAAGCCGATGATTTCGACTTCGGTCATCTTGTTCAACTCACCACGTTCCACACGGCCGGTCACGACAGTACCACGGCCTTCAATGTTGAACACGTCTTCGATGCACATCAGGAACGGCTTGTCGATTTCGCGAACCGGGTCAGGAATGAAAGTGTCAATCGCGTCCATCAAAGCCTGGATCGCAACTTCACCTTCCGGTTTGGCTTCGATGGCCGCTGTAGCGGAACCACGAACCACCGGGGTGGTGTCACCAGGGAACTGATATTTGTTGAGAAGATCGCGAATTTCCATTTCGACGAGGTCAAGGAGTTCCGCATCATCAACGAGATCAACCTTGTTCAGGAAAACGACGACAGCAGGAACGCCGACCTGACGAGCGAGCAGGATGTGCTCACGGGTCTGAGGCATTGGACCGTCAGCAGCACTGACGACCAAAATCGCGCCGTCCATCTGGGCAGCACCGGTGATCATGTTTTTGACATAATCAGCATGGCCTGGGCAGTCAACGTGCGCATAGTGACGCTTGGCCGTTTCGTATTCAACGTGCGAAACCGCGATTGTTACTGTCTTGGTATCATCGCGGACTGTGCCGCCCTTGGTGATTTCCGCGTAGCTGATTGGCTTGGCCAAACCTTTACGGCTTTGCACTTCCACGATAGCAGCAGTCAAAGTGGACTTACCATGGTCAACGTGACCAATTGTTCCGACGTTAACGTGCGGTTTTGTTCTTTGAAACGATTCTTTTGCCATTTGCTGTCTCCTGCTTTGTTATTGTTTTCGTTAATTAAGTGTCAAATCTGGAGCCCATTATCGGGATCGAACCGATGACCTCGTCCTTACCAAGGACGTGCTCTGCCAACTGAGCTAAATGGGCAGAGATCCAAATTCTTCCCGCAGATCTCTATAAAATCTTACCTGCGAAAAACGACAAAAACTCCTTTAACCTGACTCTTTTGTCAAAAAAAGAGTTATAGGCTAATGAATTTCGTCAGAGTTTCACGGGCCGATTGACCGGCGCGAAAGTTATGCAAGCACCCCACTCGTGTCAATCGGTTTTTAATAAATTACGAATTACGCCAAAAGTTTTGTTTCCCGTGGTGGGAGTAAGCGAGGGGAAAGAGAAAGATGTCCAGGCGCCGGCGGCGTCGCGCTTTGACGTAATGCAATTGTGACCATTGAGAAGAACCGGCAAAATCATTCGTCCGGGACTGAACGTAAAAACCGCACTTGAACCGCTAATCTGCGCGAATGGGAGAAGCGGGCCGAGACAAACGATTTCACCCAACAAACGGCGCCCCCTTTTCTTCCATTCCCACTGCCGAAAAACCGGTTTTGAGATTTCGGCAAAGACGCCTTGCCCAAAGTGACTTCAAAAAGAAAACCTGAGTTTGGGCGCAAAATGACGAAAAAAGGGATTTTTGACACCCAACACACCTTGCTGAAGGTCAAAAAAGCCTTTTTTGATCCTCCGCAAGGTTTGCGGACAGTCAAAAATCCCTTTTTGAGGAGTGCGCAAAGGTTGCTGACAGTCAAAAAACCCTTTTTTGACACCCAGCAACCTTTGCTGACTCCCAAAAATCCCTTTTTCGACACCCAACACACCTTGCTGAAGGTCAAAAAAGCCTTTTTTGGTCCTCCGCAAGGTTTGCGGACGGTCGAAAATCCCTTTTTGAGGAGTGCGCAAGGTGTGTTGACAGTCAAAAATCCCTTTTGAGGTTCCCCCGATTTAGTGGACACACGGGGGTGAGTGCGAGACAAAGAAAGCACTCAATGGAAACGAAAAAAGATAAACAGGCTCTGAAACGATATGACGAAGGGTTTAAGCGTTGTGCGGTG